>JANPGB010000530.1:0-20547 GCA_031423695.1 Verrucomicrobiota bacterium | reverse complement strand
CCCACCCCGTGTTAAAACCGGTGGGTTGAAACCCCCCGGGGGGGGGGTTTTCGCCCCGTTTTTTCCGGCCCCAACGCCAGGGCTGGGCATGCCTCCCGTCCGTTCCGGTCGCCTGCGCCGCGCAGGCGGGGTTGTCGCCGCGCGCCAACCGCTACCTCCGCACGAGCATTTTCAGCCAACTCGCGGGGTTTTGCAGCGCGTCCGCGTAGCCGCGTTCGCCCATGACCACGGCGGCGACGAACTCCGTCAGCCGTTGGCCCTGCCAGCGAAAGGCGCGGTTGCGGAGGCGCGGGCAATCATAAAGCAGCTTGGCGAGAAAACGTCCGGCCCGCAGATCGCGCAGAATGTTTTTTTCGAGCAGCGCCTGATAGCGTGCGCCGGTGGTGGCGACTTCGAGGCGACTTTCGGCGATTGCCCCGGCGGCGAGTTGGCCGCTTTGCCGGGCGTAGGAGATGCCTTCCGCCGTGATCGGATCCGCCAACCCGGCCGCGTCGCCAACCAGCAGCACTCGTCCGCGGGCTAGCGGCTGCCGTCGTGGGGCCAGCGGAATGAGGTGGCCGTGTTTCTCGGCCTTGAGGATTTGTTGGAGGCCGATGGCCGCGAGATAGTTTTCCAGTCTGGCGGGGAGGTTCACATTCGTTCGGCGCGTGCTGAAGATGCCCACGGAAACGTGGTCGCGTTTGGGAAACACCCACGCGTAGCCGGATTCAATCGCATCAAAATCAAACCGCGCGGTGTGGCCGAACCGCGCAAAATCCCCGGCGGAGAGTTGCAGCTCCCATTCCAGCGCGGGCGCGAGGCGGGGCAATGGTGACCAGCCATTCGTTTTGGCGGTCAGACTGTGAACGCCGTCTGCACCGATGACAAACCGCGCGCGAAATATTTTTTGATCCGTGGTGATTTCCACGAACGGCGCCTGCGGCACCACATTTTTTACGAGGCAGGATTCAATCAGTTCCGCGCCCAGTTTCTGGGCTTCCCGTGCCAGCATCAAATCGAGGTCCGCGCGCATGGTCATGGAGACAATGGGTTCGGTGCGGGTGGCGGTGAAGCTGCGTCCGGTGGCGAGGAGGTTCAGGGTGATGGCCTGAAACTCCCGCTCCACGACTTCCGCGGCCATGCCGGGCATCAGCCGGCGGGCGCGGTGGAGCAGGCCGCCGCCGCAGGTCTTGTAACGGGGCAGGGCAGCCTTTTCCAAAATCAAAACCGAGCATCCCCGGAGTGCGAGCTCGCTGGCCGCCGCGCAACCGCCCGGGCCGGCGCCGATCACGATGACGTCATAAATTTTCTGCGGGGAAGAATTCAACGGGCGGGAGTATCGCGGCAAAGCAATCCGAGCGTCAAACGGCATCCTGCGGAATGGTGATTGGTACCCCCACCCTGAATTGAACAGGGATCGCACGTTTAGGAAACGCGAGCTCTATCCATTTGAGCTATGGGGGCGTTGGCGTTCGCCAGCGGAATTAAGCAAGAGCCGGAGGCCCTGACAAGGATGGAAATGGAGCAAGCCGGTTTTAGCTCGGCGCACTGCCGGGCCAGGGAAATGGTGGACTGGCGGGGACTCGAACCCCGGACAAATGCCTTAAAAGGGCACTGCTCTACCAACTGAGCTACCAGTCCACAAAATGTGTGATCGCCTTCGAACCGGCCGGCGCGGATGCCCAAATCAAAAGCGGCGCAAACACTAATGGACGCCTCGCCTCGGCGCAAGAATTTTCCCGGTCGAATTTGGCCGCCATCCACTTTCTGCTTTCCCGGGTGGGGGTTTTCGCTTTTCATTCCCGCCGATGATTATCGCCCGTTCACCACTTCGCATCAGCCTCGGCGGCGGCGGCACGGATTTACCGTCCTACTACGAGCAGCACACCGGCTTCCTGATCGCCGCCGCGATCACCAAATACGTTTACATCACCCTGCACGAGAATTTCACGCCTGACCTGATCGTCAAATACTCCAAGCTCGAACGTGTGGATTCGGCCAAGCATCTGGAGCATCCGATCATCCGCGAGGCGTTCGGCCTGCTCGGCATGGACGGCAAATCGCTGGAGCTGACCTCCATGGCGGACATTCCGGCGGGCACCGGTCTCGGTTCGTCCGGCAGCTTCACCACCGCGCTGCTCAGGGCCCTGCACGCCTACAAAAAGAACCTCGTGCATCCGGCGGAACTGGCGGAGCAGGCCTGCGACATCGAAATCAACCGGCTGCACGAACCCATCGGCAAACAGGATCAATACATCGCGGCGTTCGGCGGGTTGACGTGTTTCAAATTTCTGCCGGGCGGCAAAGTGGAGGCCTGGCCGTTGAAAAATTCCGAGGAGACACTCTGCAATCTCGAAGACAACCTGCTGCTGTTCTTCACCGGCTATTCGCGTTCGGCTTCGGCGATTTTGAAGGAACAGGACACCAAAAGCAAAGCGGCGGACTCCTCGATGATTGACAATCTGCACTTCGTCAAGGAGCTCGGCTACAAAAGCCAGCAGGCCTTGGAAAGTGGCAACCTTGAAGAGTTCGCGCGCCTGATGGACGTGCATTGGCAGCGGAAGAAGCAGCGCAGTGGCGGCATGAGCAATGCAAAGATCAACGAGTGGTATGACCTGGCCATGGCCAGCGGCGCGCTCGGCGGCAAGCTCATCGGCGCGGGCGGCGGCGGTTTCCTGATGTTTTACGCGGACGACAAGGTCAAGCTGCGCCACGCCATGCGGCAGGCGGGGCTCAAGGAAGTGCGTTTCAAGTTTGATTTTGAAGGCACCAAGCTGATCGCCTCGTAAAAATCTCGCCGGCGCTGGAACGGAAATTGACTAACCGTGATGCTTGGGGAATTCTGTTCGCATGAAAACACTGGCGATTGAACTGAACCGCTGGCCTTATGGCTTGGAATTGCAGTCGTCGGCCAACGGCCTGCTGCTGCGTCCGCGCCAGAAAGCCCGCGCTGATTGGGCGAAATCGTTCCGCCGTCCGCGCGCCGCCGCCGATGATTTGAGGCCCACGCGCCAGTTGAAAAATGATTTCGACGCCAAGGAATGGCAATGGTGATTCAGCGGTTCAATATTTGTCTCGTCCGGTTGGATCCAACCACCCGCGCAGAAACCGCCAAGACCCGTCCGTGCGTAGTTGTTTCGCCAGACGAATTGAACCACGCAGTTGCCACGGTTATCATCGCGCCGATGACGACCGTTGGTCGCGGCTGGCCGACGCGTGTGCCGGTGAGATTTCAAGGCAAGGACGGCGAAATCGCTCTCGACCAAATCCGCGCAGTTGACAAAGTGCGGCTGGTCAAGCGGCTTGGCAAATTGGAGGCCGCCATTGCTGAAGCCGTGCTCGATACGTTGGGGCGAAATGTTTGCACCGTGAAAAAACTCATTCAAAGAACAACCGCAAGTTTCAACGCCAGGCTGCGCCACGCGATGCGACAGGCGGGGCTCAAGGAAGTGCGCTGCAAGTTTGATTTCGAAGGCACCAAGCTGATCACCTCGTGAGCGCTGACTTGTCGAGGTATCCCGTCGCGATTCTCGCGGGCGGCCTGGCCACACGGCTGCGGCCGCTCACGGAAAAAATTCCCAAGGTGCTGTTGCCCATCGCGGGCAAGCCGTTTCTTGCGCATCAGCTGGAACTGCTGCGCGGCCAGGGTGTCCGCAAAGTCGTGCTGTGCCTCGGGCATCTGGGCGAAATGGTCGTGAACGATTTTGGTGATGGCCGCGCGTATGGCGTCGGGCTGGAGTATTCCTTTGACGGCCCAAAACTGCTCGGCACCGGTGGCGCGCTGCGTCAGGCGTTGCCGAAATTGGGTGAAAAGTTTTTTGTCCTCTACGGCGATTCCTATCTGACCACGCCCTTTGCGCCCATTGCGGATTGCTTTGAGCAAAGCGGGCGGCGGGGATTGATGACGGTGTATCGCAACGAAGGACTCTACGACACCAGCAACGTCGTCTTCCGCGACGGGCAGATTGCGATCTACGATAAGAAGGTTCGCCTCCCGGAGATGCTGCACATTGATTATGGTCTCAGCATTTTTCGCGCGTCGGTTTTTCAGGAACGACCTGACGGAACCGCGTTCGATCTGGCCGAGGTGATGACGCAGCTCGTCGCGCAAAAAGATCTCGCGGGCTTTCAAGTGCCGGAACGCTTTTACGAAATCGGCTCGCACGCGGGGATTGCGGAGTTGGAGGCGTTGCTGGTGGCGAAGAGGTAGTCCCCGGGGCGCCGGTCTCCGACCCGGCGGGTTTCGAGCGTGAACAACTTCGTGCCGGGTCGGAGACCGGCGCTCCGGCCGCTGCGGGCTTTACACGGTTCCGACTGCCTGCCACTTTATCGCGACAATAATTTATGAGTTTCACCAAACAATTCCTTCAGGAAGTCCAGCAGGTCACCGCCCAACTCGACGTCGCCGCCATTGAAAAAGCGGCGGACGAACTCGCCGCTATCCGCGAACGGGGCGGACGGTTGTTCATCCTCGGCGTCGGCGGCAGCGCGGGCAATGCCGGTCATGCCGTGAATGACTTCCGCAAGATCTGTGGATTTGAAGCCTACGCGCCCACGGACAATGTTTCCGAACTCACCGCGCGCACCAACGACGACGGCTGGCCCTCGATCTTTTCCGAGTGGCTCAAGGGCAGCCGCCTGAGCGCCAAGGACGGCCTGCTGATTTTCTCTGTCGGCGGCGGCAACCTCGAAAAAAATGTCAGCCCGAATCTTGTCAGCGCGATTCAACTCGCCAAGCAGGTGGGCGCGTCGGTCGTCGGCATCGTGGGGCGTGACGGCGGTTACACGGCCAAGTCCGCGAACGCCTGTGTCATTGTGCCGACGGTGAACCCCGACCACGTCACGCCGCACTCGGAAGCGTTCCAGGCGGTCGTCTGGCATCTCTTCGTGTCGCATCCCAAACTGAAAGTCAGCAAGACCAAGTGGGAAAGCACGAAGTAAAGGCGGAAAGCGGAGAGCGGAAGGCGGAAACTGCGGGGGCGGTTTTCCTCGACCGCGATGGCGTCATCAACCGCGCCCTGGTGCGTGACAACAAGCCCTATCCGCCGAATTCGTTATCAGAGTTCGAAATTCTTCCGGGCGTCGCCGAAGCCTGCGCGAAACTCAAGGCCGCCGGATTTCTCCTCGTCGTGGCCACGAACCAGCCGGACGTGGGGCGTGGCACTTTGAAGCAGGGAGTGGTCGAGGAGATTCACCAGTTTATGTGCCGCCAACTGCCGATTGATCGCGTGGAGGTTTGTTATCATCCCGGCAAGGGTTTGTCCGATTGTGATTGTCGCAAGCCGAAGCCCGGCATGTTGCTGCACGCCGCGCAGGAACTGGGCATTGACCTTGGGCAGAGCTGGATGGTCGGGGACCGCTGGCGCGACATCGATTGTGGCCATGCGGCGGGCTGCCGGACGGTGCTGATCGATTACGGCTACGACGAAGCCTTGCGCCAGATACCCGATTCCCGCGTTGGCGGCTTGTTGGCGGCGGCGGATTTGATTTTAAGTTCGGTCGGCAGAAAAGCGGATTGAACTTGCGGCGCGGTTGGTTTATCTGTTTCCGACATGCAAAAATCATTGAAAGACCTCAAGGTCCGAATCTTCGCCGATGGCGCGGACAAGGCCGGCATTCTCAGCCTCTACGCCAACCCGCTCATCAAGGGCATGACCACCAACCCCACGCTGATGCGCAAGTCGGGCATCAAAGATTACGAAGCGTTCGCGAAGGACATTTTGCAGAGCGTCACCGCCAAGCCGATTTCGTTCGAGGTTTTCTCCGATGAATTCCCCGAGATGCGCCGGCAGGCGCTCAAAATCGCGGCCTGGCAGAAGAATGTTTACGTGAAGATTCCCATCACCAACACGCGCAGCGAATCCGCGCTGCCGCTGGTGCAGGAACTCGCGCAGGAAGGCGTGCAACTCAACATCACCGCGATCCTCACGCTTGATCAGGTGAAGGGCGTCGCCGCCGCTCTGAATCCGGCCGTGCCGTCGGTGGTGTCGGTGTTTGCCGGCCGCATTGCCGACACGGGCTGCGATCCGATGCCGTTGATGCGCGAGAGCCTCCAGGTTTTGCGCGGCCAGCCCAAGGCGGAACTGCTCTGGGCCAGCGTGCGCGAGGTGCTGAACATTTTTCACGCGGACGAATGCGGCTCGCACATCGTGACCGTGCCGCATGATATTCTTGGCAAAGCGTTGAAGATGGTCGGCACCGATCTGACCGCGTTGTCGCTCGACACCGTGAAAATGTTCGCCAACGATGCGCAGGCGGCGGGCTTCTCAGTCTGAGCGGACTGCCTTGACGGCACGGGTGGGTGGGTGGCAGCCGGCGTACCGCCCGTCCTTTCCGGCGGTGCCCCGGAACGCTTCGGGGCGGTTTCTCCAGCAGAATAATTTTCTGGCGAGTTGCGGCTGCGCCGGTTTCCGCGAGATGCGGAAAACGACAGGCCGGAGGTCGGTGCCACCCCGGACCCGCACGAACCGCGGCCCGCTGCCGCGTTTTCGCTTGCTGCCACGCGCTGATTTCTAAAAAGTATCCCCCTTGAGCGCCGAACCGACCTCCACCGAGCTGAGTTTTGTGATTCCCTGCCACAACGAGCAGGACAACCTCCGTCCGCTGGTGGCCGCGATCCGTGCGGCGGTCGAACCGCTGGCGCGCACCTACGAAATTGTGCTGGCCGACGATTGCAGCACCGACAACACCTGGCCGCTGCTCAAGGAACTCGCGGCGGCGGACCCGCGCATCCGGGGTTTGCGCTTCGCGAAGAACGCCGGGCAAAGCGCCGCGATGTGGGCCGGCATGAAGGCCGCGCGCGGCCGGTTCCTCGTCACGCTCGACGCCGATTTGCAAAATGATCCGCGCGACCTGCCGCAGTTTCTCGAGGCGTTGAAAAAATTCGACTGCGTCTGCGGTTCGCGCGTGGCGGCGCGGGGGCAGGGCGATGGTTTTGTGCGCATCGCCTCGTCGCGCATCGCGAACTGGGTGCGGAACAAACTGTCCGGCGAAACCATCACCGACGCCGGGTGCTGCTTCCGCGCGTTCAAGCGCGAGTGCGTGGCGGACCTGAAATACTTCAAGGGCATGCACCGCTTTCTGCCAACGCTGTTCAAGATCGAGGGTTTCACCGTCACGGAAATTCCCATCCGCCACAATCCGCGCACGGCGGGCGTGGCGCATTACGGCGTGTGGAACCGGCTGTTCGCGTCATTTTATGATCTGCTGGCGGTGCGGTGGATGAAGCAGCGGATGTTCCGTTTTCAGATTGCCGAACGGGTGAATTGACTCCGGCTCAAGATTGGATCACCGCGAAGCACGCCGGGGAAAGTGTTTTTGGTGGGAGCCGTTCCAACAAGATAATCCAAATGCGTCGAACCGCCGGGAGGCTGTCTGTCTTTGTGAGCTTTGGGCTTTTTGCGGTGGATTAGTTTTTGCCGAGCGCTTCCAACACCGCCTGGGTGCCTTGCCGCAAGGCAATCCGGTCTTCGGCGTTCAAACCCGGCGGGTCAAAGCGGCAGCGGTAGTGCAGGCGCAGCAGTTCCCGCAGCGGTGGCCGCAGAGTGGCCAGGCCCGGGGCGCTGATCGTCCGTTCGAGCCAGTCGGCCAGCGGTTCATTGGGCTGGCGGGGGACACCGCGCGCGGCGAGTTTTTTTTCGATCAAATAGAATTCGGAGTCCAGTCCCGGCCAGACGGCCGGAATTTCAGCGATGCCGGCCCGGCGGCGGCGGCGTTTTTGCCGGAAGAAAATCTGAAAGAGCAGCAGCACGAGAACCGGCACGAGGGCGGCCAGGATGTATTGCCGGAGATGGGTCTGGCCCCAGCGGAACTTGGTGAATTGGAATCCGAACCAGGTCCACAGATCCGAAAGCCACTCAAACGCCGACCGGTGGCGGTTTTCCTCCTCGACCCACACGGCTGGCGTGGTGTCGAAGTCCTGCCAGGTTTTTAAGGCTTCATTCCACACCAGGCACCAGGAGTGGGCGTCGCGCAGGCGCACGACATAGCCCCCGCCCGATTTCTCATGGACGGAAAAACCGACGGTGTACCGGGCGGGGATGCCCAGTTCGCGGAGCAGCAGCACCGTGGCGGTGGCGAAATACTCACAATGGCCGGCGCGGGTTTTCAGGAGGAAGCGGCCCAGCTGGGTCTCGTTGGTGTTCGCCTGCCGGGGGCGCGGCTGCCAGAGCGAGTAGCTGAACTTGCCCTGAAAATAATTGTTCACCACCCACAGGCGGGCCGCCAGACTGTTGGTGTTGGTGAAGTGCATTTCCGAAAGGACCTGGCGCAAGGCCGGCATTTCGTTGTCCGGCACCGCCAGATCCTGCTCGTAGTCAGGCGGTGAATCGATCATCGTCCCCGGCCCGTAGAGGGCGTCGAACACCACCACGCCCGGCCCTTCCACGCGCACAGCGCCGGCGGAGTTTTTGCGCATGCTGTAGGCTTGGAGATTGTCGAGTTGCCCGCAGTCTTCCGGCAGGGGCAGCAGGTCATTGCCGTCCGCCAGATAACAGCCGATCTGGACGGAGTAAGAGTTGGTTTTGCTTGGTAACAGCCGCCAGGTCGAGGTGTTGGAGTCGGGCGACACGGGATCGAAATCCTCCCGGGACCGGCCGGCGAGCCAGGTCGGCTGGCGATACGCGCGATAGCTGGCTTCGCGCAGATATTCCGGTGCCGGTCCCGTCCGGGGCTCGAGACGGATCACGATTTTGCCGGACAGTTTCAACTGCCCGATGCTGCCGATGGCGGTGCGGCTCTGGGACGGATCCTGCTGTCGGCGCATGAACTGGGACAGCCATTGGGGATTCATCCGGCCAAAATAGCCTGTCAGTTGGATGATGCCGTACTGCCCGCCGAAGCCGAGGGTGAGGGCCAGCAGCAGCGTCCCGGTCCAGATCACGACGCCGAACCGCTGCGCCCGCTGCGTCCACAACCCCCACACCAGCAGCGCGCACACCCCCCAGAAATAATACGCGTTGGCTCCGGGCTCATGGATGCTCGCCGAAAACAGGCAGATCGCGAAGTAAGGAAAGGAGACGTTGACCCCGCGCGGCGGCGGCTGGGGGCGGCCCAGCTTGGCGTCGCGTTTCCAGCGGAGCCGCATGATCAGGTCGATCGTGTTGAGCGGGATCGTCTCGCGGGTGCTGAAGGTTTGCGCCGCGACGAACAGGAAAAAGGTCATCGGCAGCCAGCGGAAAAACGCGGCCGCCGCCAGCGAGCTCGCATTGCCCGCCCCGCTGGTGTTGGACGGGGTCGGATCCTCGAAAAAATTGATGAAGTGCGACGGCCCCTCGTTCGCCGTGAACGCATAGACCGCCGTGCCGAGAAACAGCAGCGTGCAGAAGGTCCAGAGCCGCGCGAAGTCGTCGTCCGAAAATTCCCAGCGCGCCTTGGTCAGCCGCGCGCTCTCCAAAATCAGCGCCAGCAGCAGGCCCACCTTGAACAAATCCGTCTGCCAGCCCCAGAAGAGCAGGGCGGCGGCGAGCAGTAATGGCGGCGGTTTCATGCGCGGGGAAACATCGAATCTTCAACCTTCAACGTCCAACGCCGGATGAACTCGCGCCGCACGTCCGTCTCGTTGTGCGTTGCAGGTTGCAGGTTGAATGTTCGATATTGCATCACAGCCTCCCCAGTCCCTGCTCGATCTTCCCGACTTCCAGCACATGAAATTGTCCCGGCTCCTCCCGCATCGGTCCGGGCGCAAGCGCGGTGTCGCCTCCCGCCTCCACCACCACGATCACGAGGACCGGCACGCCGAGCATTTTCAATTTTCGCACTAGCTCCCGGCGCGGCGCGTCCCAGGCCAGCAGCACAAAGATGCAGCCGCTGACCCGCGTGGCATGATCGAGCACAAGCCGCTCCAGCGAGGCAAACGGTTCGCGCGAGATCGCGCGCACCGCCGCGAGGATTTCCAGCATCTGGTCGGCGTGCGCCAGGCCGCGTCCGCTGGTGAATGAATATGCCTGCGGCCCCACAAACAAAAGATCCAGCAGCGACTCCTGCGTTTGAATCGTGCAGGCAAACGAGGCCGCCACCGACACGGCCTCCTCGAACACCACGCCGCGCGGGTCGTCCGTGAAGGTGTCCAGCACCAGCGCGTGGCGTGTGAAATAATCGTCCTCAAACTCCTTCACGATGGGCTTGCCGGTCTTGGCCCAGCTGCGCCAGTGGATGTGCCGCACGGGATCACCGCGCCGGTAATCCCGCAGGGAGACAAACTCGTCGCTGCGCCCGACGTTGGCCGCCATGGCCACGCCGCCTGACTGGTATTTTTCCGTCCCGGGCAGTTGGACGCGTTGCAGCAGATACCGCCGGGGCAGCACGAGCACCGACTGCGCCGCCGCGGCTTTGACGAAGGCACGAAACAACCCGAGCGGATCGGGCCGCGCGAAGGTGACGCCGGTGAAACGGATCACCCCCCGGCGCAACGGCGTGATCTCCACCCGGGTCTCCGCTTCGCCTCCGGGCAGCAGCGGCGGCAGGAGGGCTTCCTTCACCGTCGCCTGCTGGAACGCGCGGTTGGTGCGCTGGTTGAATTTGAAGGAGCGCACACGCCGTTCATCCGCCAGCTGCGCCGCCAGCCATTCATCGAACAGCGGGCGCGGGTCGGTCAGATTCTCGATGAGGGTCAGCCCCACCTGGTTTTTTTTGGAGAGGTTGCGCACCTGCACCCGGTAGGTGAACGGCAGGCCGACCGTGCCGAAGCGCGGGAGCACCCGGGTGACGGAAAACTGCGCCCGAAAAAACCAGCTGCAGCCGATGGCGATGAACAGCAGAAAGAAAAGCGGCGCAAACGCCTGATAGGTGACGGTGCTGTCCGTGTCCACCCCCATGGCCGCCGCCGCGACCAGGGCGCACACCACCAGCGCGCCCGCCGAGGTGAACCGCCGCCCGCCGTGATAATGCAGCCAGGAGAAGAGACGATAGACGTGGTAGAGAAATTTGAAGATGAATCTCACGGTGAAAGGGGATGCCTGAAACGTGAAAGTTGAAACGTGACTTTCCCCGGGCGCGGTGGTGGCAATTCACGTTTCACGATTCACGGTTTGCTCACGCCGGCACCTTCATTTTCTTGACGATTTCCCCGACCACGCCCCGCGCGGTCATGCCGGAGAAACGCGCCTGCGGCTCCATGACGAGCCGGTGCGCGATCACCGGCACCGCCAGTTCCCGGATGTTTTCCGGCGTCACAAATTGCTGTCCGTCGAAAAACGCCAGCGCCTGGGCGGCCTTCATCAGCGCGATGGACGCGCGCGGGCTGGCCCCCAGCTGCACGCCGACGGCGGTGCGCGTGGCCGCGACCAGGTCCACCACGTAGCGTTTCAGCTCCTCGCTGATGCGCACGCTGTCCACCGCGTGGCGCAGCGCCAGCACATCGGCCAGCGTGACGCACGGTTGCAGTTCGTCCAGCGGATGATTGTGCTGCTGCGCGGTGAGCACGGCCACCTCCTCCGCCGGCGTCACATAGCCGAGCGTGAACTGCATGGCGAACCGGTCCATCTGCGCCTCCGGCAGCGGATACGTGCCGCGGAACTCGACTGGATTTTCCGTGGCGATGACGAAGAACATGCCGGGCAGGTCGCGCCGCTCGCCGTCCACGCTCACCTGGCATTCGCCCATGGCTTCGAGCAGCGCGGATTGCGTGCGCGGCGAGGCGCGGTTGATTTCGTCCGCGAGCAGGACGTTGGTGAACACCGGGCCCTCGTGAAAATGAAACAGCTGGTCGCCCTGGTTGAAAACGGAGACGCCGAGAATGTCCGACGGCAGCAGATCCGGCGTGAACTGGACGCGCTTGAACTTCGCGTCAATCGAACGGGCCAGCGCCTTGGCGAGCGTGGTCTTGCCGGTGCCGGGAAAATCCTCGAGGAGCACATGCCCGCCGCTGGCCAGCGCGGCCAGCAACATGCGCGTCGCGGGAACCTGGCCCTCGATGACGCGGGCGATGTTGGCGGCGATTTTCTGGTAAATGTTGCGGGGGGAGGCGGGTGTGGCGGTCATGTCAGTTGGGAAGTGTAACAGCGGAAACTGGAAAAAGTTCCGGCCGGCGCCGGCGCGGACGAAAGCATCATTGATTCAATGTTTCCAAGCACGCCCGCAGCTTAACCGAAAGCCTGCGGCCCGGCGAACAAATTTCCGTTGCCCGCCGGCACGTTTTACGTTTCCGCCTCACGCCGCCGGCGGCGGATTGTGCTTCACGAGCAGCGGGATGCTGGCGTGCGGCTTCTCGTCCAGCGCGATGTCGATCGAGTAGAGGCCGGGCTGCTCGAACTTCAACTGCTGGATGTTGACGATGAAATTGCGCGTGCCGAAATGGGAATCGCCCGGCAGGGAGACCTCCACCGGGATGTCGATGCCCGGCATGATTGAGCGGCCGTCCGCGTCCACAAAACTCAGGCGGAGTTTGCGGGAGCCTTCGTCCTCGTTGGCGAAGGTGAGGCGCAGCGCGATGGAGCATTGCGGATGCACGGCGGGAAGCTGCTGGGTGTAGATCGTGTCAAACGCGCCGAGCAAATTGAGTTTGCCGTTGTCGTCCGTCGCCGCGTCGCACAAAACCGCCACTTGAATGTTCATGAGCGGAAAAGGAAAACAGGAATTCCCCGGCTTGGCACGCCTTCTTTTCGCCCCCCTTGCAGGCTGCCTTGACTGTGCCCAACCAAATCGCCCGCACGGCGGACTTGCGCCGAAGGGCGGCTCGTGGGAGAATGCCCGTTCGTTGGCGGGCAACCCTCGCGTCATTTCATGAACAACACCGATTTATATCTGAAGCAATTCGAGCAGCTGGCAAAACCGGCCGGGCAGCCGGCTTGGCTGGCGCCGCTGCGCAAGGCGGGCATCGCCAGTTTTGCGGCGCAGGGCTTTCCCACGCTGCTACACGAGGACTGGCGCTTCACCAACATCGCGCCGATCACCAGGATGCCGTTCCAGCCCGCCCGCGAAACCACCACGAACGGCGCGGAAACCCAGGCCTTGAGCGCCGCCGTCTTCAGCAGGATGTCCGGCAGCCGGCTCGTTTTCGTGGACGGCTTTTTCTCGGCCAAACTTTCGGTGATCAAACCCGCCGCCGGGGGCGTGAAAATTAAGAGCCTCGCCGCCGCGCTGACCAGCGAATCCGCTTTGATCGAAAAGCACCTGGGCAAATACGCCGTGACCAAGGACAACGCCTTTGCCGCGCTGAATCAGGCATTTTTCGCGGATGGCGCGTTCATCCATGTTCCGGCGGGCGTCTCGGTCGAGGAACCGGTGCAGTTGATTTATCTTTCTTCCGCCCAACAATCCGGCGCGGCGATTCATCCGCGCAACCTCGTCATCGCCGAAGCCAACAGCCGGCTGACGGTGGTTGAGAGCTATCTCAGCACGGGCAGCGCGGCGTATCTGACCAACGCCGTTACGGAATTGTTCGCGGGCGACAACGCCTATGTCGAGCACGTCAAGTTGCAGGATGAAACGGGCGCCGCCTATCACATCGCGACCATTCAGGGCGAGTTTGGCCGTGCCAGCAACGTGAACGTCCATTCCTTCGCGCTCGGCGCAAAACTGTCCCGCACCAACATCCGCACCAAGCTGGCGGGCGAAGGTTTGGAATGTGTGCTGAACGGGCTTTACGTCACCAAGGATGAACAGCTCGCCGACCATCACATGATCGTGGAGCACGCGCAGCCGCATTGCGCCAGCCACGAGTATTTCAACGGCATCCTCGACGACAAATCGAAGGGAGTTTTCCACGGCCGCATCTACGTGCATCCCATCGCGCAGAAGACCGACGCGAAGCAGACGAACAAGAACCTGCTGCTGTCCGACGACGCCACCGCCGACACCAAACCGCAGCTGGAGATTTACGCCGACGACGTGAAATGCACTCACGGCGCGACCATCGGCCAGTTGAACGACGAGTCCATTTACTATCTGCGCACCCGGGGCATCGGCAAGGACAGCGCCCGGCAGATGCTCATCCACGCCTTCGCCGGCGAGATTATCGAGCGCATCAAGTGCGAAGCCGCCCGCGAAGGACTGGACAAGTTGGTGTGGGATCGGCTGGAAGCGAACCCGCATCTGCTGGGGAAGTAAGACAGAATCACAGAATTACATGCTCGCGCCAGCCGATTTGAAATTTTGTTAATCCTGTTTATTCTGTCAACGATCTGGAAATCGAAAAATGTTCGAAGACTTAAACGACCTTTATCAGCAGGTCATCCTGGACCACTGCAAAAAGCCGCGCAATTTTCATGAGATGCCGCAGGCCACCCGCACCGCGCAAGGCCACAATCCGCTGTGTGGCGACAACCTTAAACTCTTTCTCGCCATGGATGGCGATGTCATCAAGGATGCCAGCTTCGTCGGCTCCGGCTGTTGCATTTCCAAGGCCTCAGCCTCCCTGCTGACCGATGCCGTCAAAGGCAAGACCAAGGCCGAAGTCCAGGCAACCTTCGACCAGGTTCACGAAATGATCATGACGGGCAAGGTCAATGGCGACGTCGGCAAGCTCGCGGTGTTCGCGGGCGTTTACCGGTATCCAGCGCGGGTGAAATGTGCGATCCTCTCTTGGCACGCGCTCACCGCTGCGCTCAAAGGCGACGGCCAGCCGGTGACGACCGAGTCCGAGAAAAATTAACCGCAGCAACCCGATTATATTTATGCAAAGCAACGAACCAGTCAGTCTGACCCGCGACGTGGAAGCCTCCGTCGTGCCGGTCGGCACCAAAGTCACCCTGCAAAAAGGCGAGGCGGCCCATATCTCTCAGTCCCTCGGCGGCAGCTACACCGTCATCGTCAACGGGAACATGTTCCGCATCGAAGGAAAGGATGCCGACGCGCTCGGTCTGGAAGTCGCGACCAAGACCTCCAGCGGCACCTCCGGCCCGGCCAGCCAGGAACAGGTCGAGAAGGAAATCTGGACCCAGTTGAAAACCTGTTTCGATCCGGAAATCCCCGTCAACATCGTGGACCTCGGGCTGATCTACGACTGCCACGTCGAGCCGATCGCCGCGAACAGCTTTCGCGCCTCCGTGAAAATGACTTTGACCGCGCCCGGTTGCGGCATGGGGCCGGTGCTCCAGCAGGACGTGCAGAACAAGCTGCTCTGCATCGAAGCCGTGGACGACGTGGCGGTGGAACTCGTGTGGGATCCGCCGTGGAACCAGAGCATGTTGACCGAAGCGGCCAAGCTGCAACTGGGGCTGATGTAAAATTGTGGGAGACGACGTGAGGAGTCTCTAATCAAAAGAGAAATGAGCCTCCTCACGTCGGCTCCTACAGGACAACGATGATGATTGACTGGGCCAAACTTCGCGCGGACTTTCCGATCCTCGACCAGCAGGTTCACGGCAAGCCGCTGATCTATTTCGACAACGCCGCCACCTCGCAGAAGCCGCGCGCGGTCATTGACGCTCTCGTCCACTACTACGAACGCGACAACGCCAATGTCCATCGTGGCATTCACGAGTTGAGCAACCGTTCCACCAACGCCTTCGAGGCCGCCCGCGTTCGTGCCGCCAAGTTCATCAACGCCAAGAGCGCCGACGAAATCATCTTCACGCGCGGCACCACCGAAGGCATCAACCTCGTCGCCGCAGCCTGGGGAGCGCAGAGCCTGAAAGCGGGCGATGTCATCCTGCTCACGGAAGTCGAACACCACAGCAACATCGTCCCGTGGCAGTTGATCGCCCAGCGCACCGGCGCGAAACTCGCCTACGTGCCCGTCACGGGCGACGATGGGGTGCTCGACCTGAGCTAGCTCGATTCGTTGCTCACCAAGCAGGTGAAGATGTTCGCGATGGTTCACATCTCGAACGCCATGGGCACCGTCAATCCTGTCGCCGAAATGTGTGCCCGCGCCCGCAAGCTCGGCATCACCACGCTCGTGGATGGCGCGCAAAGCGCCGGTCACATGCCCATTGATGTCCAGGCCCTCGGCTGCGACTTCTTCGCGTTCTCCGGCCACAAGATTTGCGGGCCGACCGGCATCGGCGTGCTGTGGGGCCGACCGGAAATTCTCGACGCCCTGCCGCCGTATCAAGGGGGTGGCGAAATGATTTTATCCGTCGGCTACCACAAGTCCGAGTTCAAGAAAGCGCCGCATCGTTTCGAGGCCGGCACGCCGGACATCTCCGGCCCGATTGTTTTGCACGCCGCGATGGATTATCTCGACGCCATCGGCCGCGAAAAAATCTGGAAGCACGATCAGGAACTCGCGAACTACGCCTATGACCAATTGGCCGCGCTCAAAGACATCCGCCTCTTCGGCCCGAAGACCGGCCGCGCGGGTCTCGTCAGCTTTCTGCTCAAGGATGTTCACGCCCACGATGTGGTGACTTTGGCGGATCAAGGTGGCGTGGCGTTGCGCGGCGGCCATCACTGCACGCAACCGCTGATGCACAAGCTCGGCGTGGAATCCACCGCCCGCGCCAGTTTTTATTTCTACAACACCAATGCCGAAGTGGATCGCTTTGTGGAAGTAGTGAAGGAAATTCAGAAATTCTTCGCGCAATAGCTGGCGGACGAATCACCCCGTCGGATTGCACAGTCCAGCCCGCCTGCATTCAGGCTTTGATCGCGCCCGGTTTTCCCGCACACTGGCCTCATGGGCAAATCTAAAATTCCCGCCACTGGCGAAGGTTATCTCGGCGAAATCATGGTTCACAAACTGACCCGCGCCATTGGCGTCGTGGAAACTGTGACCGAAGCCAAGGCCGGCTGGCCGCCGCAGATCGCGTTGAAACTTCCGGACGGCACCGTGAAGAAGGGCCGGCTTAGCGATTTCCGCGACCCCAGCGGCAACGAGCGGGCCAAGCTTTCTCCCGCGTAAAACCCCGTAGTGGCGTCCCGGCAGAGCGCCGCTGATCGTTTCTGGGTGGGCGGAAGTTGGCGGCGGATTCCCATCCGCCGCTACGAGAGCGTGGATTTAATTTCGACAGGGCCGGGCGGTTGGAATAATTTCCGCGCATGGCTTTGACACGACATTGCTGGAAATGCGGCCGGGAATACCAACCCACCGGCGCGCCGGGCCGCTCGGAATCGTGCGAGTGCGGCGCGGACTTGAAGGCCTGCGTGAACTGCGCGAGCTACGATTTGCGCTCGGCGTATCAATGCAAGGATCGCCGGGCCGAACTGGTGGAGGACAAGCGGATGGCGAATTATTGCGACTGGTTTGAGTTTGTCCGCCGCGAGTTTGTGCCGCCGAAGAAGGATGTTTTCGATTTGTCGCGCGAGGACAAGGCCCGGAACACCTTGAAGAAACTGCTGGGCGACTGAGCCGAAACCGGATTGCGGCCCGCCCCGGAAACCGGCATCCTGCCGTCCATGCAACCCGGTCGAGTCACGCCTGCGGGACGGTTCGCGCAAGGAAGTTCATGCTGAATTTTTCCGAACCCGAAGCCGCCCTGTTGCGGCCGCTGACCGACCGCTTCCCCAACGTGGACGCGGCGATGGCGGAGATCGCGCGGCTCTCGGCGGTGCTGACGCTGCCGAAGGGTACCATCCACATCATCAGCGACATTCATGGCGAAGACCAGAAGCTGCGGCATGTCATCAACAACGCCTCCGGTTCACTGCGGCCGCTGGTGGAAAAAATGTTCGCCGGGAAAATGCCGCCGAAACAGTTCCAGGAGTTTCTCACGCTGATTTTCTATCCCGCCGAGGTGACGCAACGGCTGGAAAAAGAAATCCGGTCGCCGGAGGAATTGCGGGCTTTCGCCGTCGGGACGCTGCGCAACCTGTTGGCGCTCGCGCGGGTGCTGGCCACGCATTACAGCCTGCGACGCGCGCTGACGGTTTTTCCGGCGGAGTATCGCGAGCTGCTGTCCGAGCTGCTGCACGAGCCGGACACCGAGCGGCACGGGGAATTTCTCGCGACGATTGTGGAGGAACTGGCGAAGCGCGGACGCATCTGGCGGTTGATCCATGTGACCGGGCGGCTCGTCCGCAACCTGGCGATCTACGAGCTGATCATCGGCGGCGACTGCTGGGATCGCGGCCCGCGCGGCGACAAGGTGGTGGACTATCTGCGGCAGCAACCAAACGTGTCGTTTGTCTGGGGCAATCATGACGCGGCCTGGCTGGGCGCGTCGCTGGGGCATCCCGCGCTCATCTGCCATGTGCTGCGGGTGTCGCTGCGCTACCGGCGGCTTGGCCAGATTGACGAGGGTTACAGCATTCCGTGGACGCCGCTCGAACATCTGGCGCGCACGGTTTATGCAGACGACCCGGCAACCTGTTTCATGCCCAAAGCCGCCGGCATGAGGCCGAACGAAATCGTCGCGAAAATGCAAAAAGCGGCGGCGGTGATGCAATTCAAACTCGAAGGCCAGGCCATCGCCCGCAATCCCGACTGGAAGCTGGAGCATCGGCGGCTGTTGCATCGCATCGACCACGGCGCGGGAACCATTGAACTGGATGGCGTGAGCTATCCGCTGCGGGACAAACTTTTCCCGACCATTGATCCCGCGAACCCCTACCAGCTTTCCAAACCGGAGGAGCGTTGCCTGGAGCGACTGCGGCATTCGTTTCTCAACAGCCAGAAACTGGGCGAGCACATGCGCTATCTCGGCGGCCGCGGCGCGATGTATCTGGAGCGCGACGGGCACTTGATCTTTCACGGCTGCGTCCCGGTGGACGAGGCGGGCGAGTTTTTGCCGCTGCCCGTGGACGGCGAACCGCGGCGCGGGCGCGCGATGTTTGACGCGCTGGAAAAACTGCTCGTGCGGGTGATGGATCAGCCGGTGGAGAAAGACCTGGACGTTTTGTGGTACCTGTGGAGCGGGCCGTGTTCACCGCTGTTCGGCAAGGATCGCATCACAACGTTTGAACGTGATTTCATTGCGGACAAGGCGTCGCACCACGAAACCAAGAATCCTTACTTCGCGCTCATCAACGAAACCTGGTTTTGCGACAAGGTGCTGCAGGAATTCGGCGTGAACCCCGCACGCGGGCTGATCGTCAACGGCCATGTGCCGGTGAAGATCGAGAAGGGCGAATCACCGCTCAAACGTGGCGGCAAGGCCATCACCATCGACGGCGCATTTTCCGAGGCCTACGGCGACCACGGCTACACGCTGGTCCTGGAAGCCGACCGGACATTCCTCGCGCTGCATCATCATTTCGAATCCGTGGAGTCCGCGGTGCGCGACGGCGTGGACATTGTTCCCAGCGTGACCAACGTGCGCGTCTGGGAGAAGCCCCGGCGCACGGCGGACACGGAGCGCGGCACTGAATTGCGCTGCCGGATTGAACTGCTGGAACGCTTGATCGAAGCCTATCGCAACAACGCGCTCCGCCAGACGGCTTTCACGGGAGTCTAGCCGGGACGATGAAGTTGCCGGCGGCGCCCTACCGCTTGACCAGTCGCGCCACGAACGCGCCGTCCACCTCGTCGGCGAAGGGCAGGAGTTCTCGTTCCAGCTCCGGTTTGAAACCGGGCTGGTCGCCGAGAAATTTTTTGATGACCTCCTGGTTCTCCTCCGGCTCGAGGCTGCAGGTGCTGTAAACCAAAGTGCCGCCCGGCTTCAGCAGTGGTGCGGCCTGGCGCAGCAATTCCAGCTGGGTGGTCCGCAGGCGCTCGATTTCCTCCGCGCGAATCCGCCAGCGCAAGTCCACCCGGCGGCGCAGAACGCCGGTGTTGGAGCAGGGCGCGTCAATCAGGATGCGGTCGAATTCCAAATTCCAAATTCCAAATTCCAAATTTGAAAGGGTTTCAACACACGCCACGCCGAGGCGGGCGCAATTTTCCTCAATTAACTTCAGTCTTTCCGGCGCGTTGTCGTGGGCGATGATTTTGCCATGGTTCTGCATGAGTTGCGCGATAAAGGTGGTCTTGTCTCCGGGCGCGGCGCAGAGGTCGAGAATGGTTTCGCCGGGTTGCGGACCGAGTTCGCTCACCGCCAGCAGCGTGCTGGGGTCTTGAATGTAAAACCTTCCCTGCTGAAAACTCGGCAGCTTCGCGAGCGGGGGGTGGGATTTCAATTCAAAGACCAGGTTCTCGTCGAACCAGTCCCGGCGCACAAAATCATAGTCCACGTTTTCGTCGCGCCATTGCTCGATCAGGTTGCTGAGGGGGGATGCGCCGGAAAATTTCAGCAGGTTGACGCGGGCGAAGGTCTTTGGCGGCGTGTTATTCCAGTCGAGCAGGCGCGCGGTTTTCTCCGCGCCCCAGCGCTGCTGCCAGCGGGCGATGAGCCACCCGGGCTGCGAGCAGCCGAGGTGGGGTTGCGTGGTTTTAAGTTCGGCCAGCAGTCGCTTCGTGGCGTCGAACTCGCGGAGGAAACCGCGCAGCACGGCGTTCACAAACCCCGCCTGCGCGCCGAAGCCGGCGTGCTTGGCCTGCTCGACGGTTTCGTGGACGGCGGCGTGGTTGGGAATCCGGTCGAGCCAGAAGATCTGGTAGAGGCCCAGCCGCAGCAGGTTTTGCAGGGCGGGTTTCTGCACGCGGCCCGGAGTTTTGCTGGCGATGAGGTGGTCGAGCGTGGCCTGCCAGCGCACGACGCCGTACACCAGCTCCTGGCAAAGGCCGCGATCCGCCGGGGAAAGGCGCGCCCCAGCCAGCGCCTGCTCGAGGAGATTTTCCACGTAGTCGCCGCCGCTGGCGTGCCGGTGCAA
>JANPGB010000529.1:0-13538 GCA_031423695.1 Verrucomicrobiota bacterium | reverse complement strand
GGAAACGCTGATTTAATCGGCATAGATTTCTTTTGAACGAGGAGGGTGATTTACTCGTCTGTGTTGCATGACCCACCAGACCAGTTTCACGCACGCCGAGTTTGCCGCCAAAAAAAAGACGACCCGCCGCGAGAAGTTCCTCGGGCGCATGGAGGAAGTCATCCCCTGGAAACAGTTGCTCGCCGTCATCGAACCCCATTATCCCAAGGGGCAACGCGGGTGTCCGCCCATCGGACTGGAGCGGATGTTGCGGGTCTATTTTCTCCAGCAATGGTATGGGCTGGCGGACGAAGCCCTGGAAGACGCGCTCTACGACAGTCAGGCGTTACAACAATTTGCCCGCATTGATTTGAGTGCCGAAGGCGTGCCCGACGCCACCACGCTGTTGAACTTCCGTCACCTGCTCGAAACGCACGATCTGTGCAAAGGCCTCTGCAGCGCTATCAACGCCGATCTGAGCGCCCGCGGCCTGCTCTTGCGCGAAGGCACTCTGGTGGACGCGACGCTGATCGCCGCGCCGCCCTCCACCAAGAATGCCCAGAAGGAACGCGATCCGGAGATGCGCCAGACGAAGAAAGGCAACCAATGGGATTTCGGGATGAAAGCACACATCGGCGCGGATCGGGACAGCAAGCTGGTGCACACCGTCGTGGTCACCGGCGCCAATGTGGCAGACATCACCAAGACCTCAGAACTGTTGCACGGAGCGGAGAGGCAAGTTCACGCTGACGCGGGCTACACCGGGGTGGAGAAGCGGGCGGAGATCGTGGCAATAGAGCGGAAGATAGACTGGCAGATCGCAGGCAAACGTGGGGTCATCAAAGCGATGGCTCAAGGCGCGGAGAAAGAAGCGATCAAGGCGGTCGAGAAAGCCAAAGCCTCGGTGCGAGCGTTTGTGGAACATCCGTTTCACATCGTGAAGAATCTGTTTCGGCATCGGAAAGTGCGGTATCGCGGCCTGGCCAAGAACGGGCATCAACTGTACGTCTTGTTCGGGCTGGCCAACGTGGTGATCGGCAGCCGAACCGCCACGAACTGACAAAACCCTGAATCAAACCTGTTGAACCAGTGAAAAGGTGGTCAAAACTGCCACTCAACCGGAACTGACACGCAACCTCATGCTGTCAGACCGAAGTTTTTCAGGCCGCTTGAGCGTCATCCCTACTCAGCCTCTCTGAAATTTCAACACGCGCCTTTATTCAGCGTCTCCCTAACTCCGCCCTTGCGGCTGGCCGCCGTTGGGCGCTGCCGCCGCCAGTTTGGGCGGCGACAAATGGGTCAGCGCATAAAGCATCAAGTACGCGATGAAAAGAAACACCGTGAAGACAATGGGGAACGTCACCGTCGGCTGGTAGAACTTTCCGCCGGTCGTTCAGGCGCTGATGCCGGCAAACACTTCCGAAGGTTTGGTCACCACATCCCAGCTGTTGAACCGGTGGAAGCGGCCGAGAAAAATTCCAAAACTCGTCAGCCCGGCCATCAAGCCCACAAACCCCCAGCCCGCCCGCCCGCCAAATTTGCAGGCGACCAGTCCCTGCATCAGGTACAGCGAGACAAACCACAGCAGCAACCCGGTCATCGCGCACGCCAGAATCATCGCCAGATCGGCCCAATAATGGCGCGACGTGGCGGCCGAGATGTGCACCAGATCCGTGAAGATGTACGGCGCGTTCGGAAAAAAGACGAGCCAGCTCCCGGCAAAAACGGGCAGCCGCCAGCGCTGCCGCGGCGCAACCCTGACTTCCTCACACGCGAGCAGCGCAAAGATCAGCGGCACCCAGGCCAGGAAAAGATTCCAGACCAGATAACCGTGGCGTTGCAGCCCGGCGCGCAGGTTTTCGGCGGCGAGCACCTGGATCACCACCAGCACGGAGCTGATGATCGTGGCAAACCCCATCGCCACCACCGGGGCGAAGGTTTCGGGTTTCAAGAGCAGCTTCAGTAGTCTCATGGGACAATGGTGGATGCCTCACTCAGTCGCCGGACCGCAACCGGCGATCGGACTTGCCGATCTCGTCAAACCAGTGGCTCAGAAAGAATTTCTTTTCCGTCGGAAAGAGCGTGTCAGCCTTGCCGACAATGGGCCGGAGCGCCGTGCTCATCTGCAGCATCACTAGGATGAAAATGATCACCCACGTTACCAGCCCCGCACTGGACCGCGCGTTCGAGTGGGCAAAGGCGGCGCTCAGAAAGCGCACCCCGAACGCGGTGGCGATCAGCCAGAAAAGCAGGTGTAAAAAGCCCATCCACGCCAACGACTCCGTGGACTGCGAGAAGAGCCACGCCACCGGCGCAAAGCCGATCAGCAGGATCGTCATCAGCATCAGCAGCCCGGCGACCATGCCGAAAATTTCCACCAGCCGCGCCTTCGATCCGCCCAGGCACGCGAAGATGTACAGGCTCGGCAGGCAGATGAGCGCCGCGATGAGCAGCCCGCCGGAGATTTTCAACGGCGCCGCCCACCATTGCAGGCCTCCGGAAAACGAACCGACGATCACGCCATAGACCAGGCTGCACGCCACCGCGATGAAGAGCATCGCGGCGATCAACTTGCCGCCGCCGGGCTGGCGCAGTTGGAACATCACGCGGCGCGGCTGGCGCAGGATGGATTCGATGGCCGCCGCCAGACCGGTGATGGCTTCGCGCTCCTCGGGAATCTCCCCGAGCGACACGCGGGGCGGATAGCTGGACGGCGGCGCCGCGGCGGGGATTTGCGGCGGCACCGATGAGGGATTGGGATTGGTTTCGTTCATAGGTTATGAGGGTTTGGTTTAATTGAACAGTTGAACGGCGGAGCGAAAAACGGTTTCGTAAAAATTTCCACGAAAAGCGTCGGCGCGCAGAAATTCCACCGGCATGGAGGGATTGCCGATGAACGGGCGCAGCACCCAGGAAAGCTGGCTGCCGAGAAATAAATTTCCCGCGAGCCACGCCAGCAGCACGCGCCAGGACGTCGCCGAATCGCCCGCCAGCGCGCGCAGCAGTTGGAGCAGGCGCAGGTTCGCGGCCATGCCCGCGAAGGCGATCACCCCGACGAGGAGCAGCAAAATGGCGGCGTGCGTCGAGGAGTCGTTCGCCCCGGCCGCGAGCGGCGGCGCGTTCCAGATCACGAACGCCGCGAGGGGGCTGAAGGCCCCGAGGATCGCCGCCGCCAGCGCGAAGCTGGCGAGGATGGCGAGGAACGACTGGCGGAAGCGCAGTCGCAGCCCCAGCAGCGGCGCGAGCATCGCGTTCAGCATCGCGTTGCCGGCGGCGGCGAGCAGCAGGATGAGCGGGAGTTTGATCCCGGCGAAGACCGACTGCCACGGATCGCGCCAGCAGCCCAGCGCCGCGCCGAACGCCCCCGCGCCGGCGAGGATGAGCAGCAAATCACGCGTGACGTTGGATACCCGCCAGTCGGCCGTCCAGGCGGCGAGCGCGGTGACTTCGCCGCGCAACAGCGTGCCTACGGAGGCGGAACTGTTTTGATTGGCTGGCGTGTTCACAAGGCTGGTCTGGTTTGTTTGCTGTTCCGCCGCGCGCCGGAATTTCTCCGACGCCTATTTTCCTGCGCAGTTCTTATCACAAGACCCGCCCGCAACTCCACTGGTTTTATCCGTGGCTCATGCATGCCGGATGAAAAGGCTCAAATCAGGGTGCTTCCTCCCTCTCCTCCCCGCTTGGGCGGGGAGAGGGGGCCCGCCACGCGCGCCATCCCAGATCATTGATATGCGCGAGCCCTGCTTGTTTTTCGTGGGGAGTGGAATGAATCTCATCGGGTTAATTTGCCTCCACGCCGTCCATCGTCGTTTCGCCGGGCGGCCAGCATTGTTTCACCTCTTGAATCAGCGGCGCGGCCATCAGCGCCAGGGCGCCGAGAAACAGTGGCCAATTGAAATGAACCGGCAGCATGGTGCGGATGGATTCCAGGCCGCTGCCGGCCACCCGCAGCGAGTCGGCCATGAACACGTACAGCGCGAGGATGCCGCCCGCAAAGTTTAACAGCAACGCGCTCCAACTTGTGGACGATTGCGGCGCGTCAAGCTGGCTGACCAGCGTGCCCCACAAAATCATCAGCACGGAAATCAGCACGGGCGCCAGCACCGGCCCCCACCAAACCAGCGGAATCAGAAAGAGCACGTCCCAGTCAAACAGCGATTGCGGCCAGCCGCAAATCACCTTGAGGAAGGCATAGTAAAAAATGTCCCACACCCCGAACGCAATCAGCGCATAGCCCCAGCGCGCCCGCCACGTTTTTCCCGCGAGTGCGCCGACGGTGAACAGCATGACCAGCGTGGCGAATTCGCGTGGCAGTTCCACGGCGGCGATCCCGCCGATTACCGGCAGCGGATTGGGCTGGTAGGGCACGATGCGGTCCATGTGCATGCGCAGATAGAAGACGACGGCTGATTCCACCCACGCCATTGCCATGGCAAAGACCACCACGATCCACCAGCGGCTCCATTGGGTTTCGAGCAAGGGCGCTTTCATTTCGCGGATTGAAGCTGGTTGGTTGATGTGGCCTGCGACGGCGGAAAATGAACCTGCTCCGCGAATGCTTGCAAACGTTGTTGAATGCCTTGAATGACCGAATCGGGTGTCGAGGTTCCCGCCGTGATGCCGACCGTGTCGTCCGGCCGAAACCACTCGGCGCGCAGGTCGGCGGCGGTCTGCACATGATGCACACGGTCACAGTGGCGGCGGCAGGTGTTGACGAGTTCGTGCGTGTTGTTGCTGTTCGCGCCGCCAATCACGATGGCGACATCCGACTTCTCCGCCAACTCCGCGGCGGCGTTCTGCCGCTGTTTGGTCGGCTGGCAGACGGTGTCCACGAACTTCACTTCGGAATTCGGAAAACGCCAGCGGATCGCAGCCACCAACTGACGCACCTTTTCAATCGGTTGCGTGGTTTGCGCGGCGACGCCGAAGCGCGGCTTCCACGCGAGCTGCTCCACGTCCTGCTCGCTCAATACGACATCGAAATCGGCGAGATCCTCCGTCAGCCCGCGTACTTCCACATGGTCGCGCCTGCCAATGATGACGGGATGAAAGCCTTCGCGCACCAGTTGCTTCACGGCCCGATGCGCGACGTGGACGAGCGGGCAGGTGGCGGAAAGCACGTTCAACCCCTGAGCGCGCGCCGCGTTCACGCGCCGCATCGAAGCGCCGTGCGCGGTGATCATCACCGTCGGGGTGGTCGCCTCCCGCGCGTCGTTTTGAAACTGGATGCCGTGCTGGCGGAGTTCCGCCAGTACCGTTTCGTTGTGGACGAGGTCGCCCAGGATGGTGATCGGCTCCGCGTCGGACTGTTTGAGGGCCAACGCAATCGCGTCGCGCACGCCGAAGCACATGCCCAGATGTTCTGCTCGAAGAATGTTCATGACTGCCTTTCGATGGAGCGCCGGTCTCCGACCCGGCGCGAAGTTAAGGACAAGTGCCATCGCGCCGGACCGGAGACCGACGACCCAGATTGAATAGATTGGTTCAAAGACTTACTTTGTGACACAAAGTAAAAGACCGTGAAGGCTCCCAGGCGTTCAAAAGAATTTATTGCGGTTTGTTTTGCCGGACGATCTGCTCCAGCAGGGCGATGTATTCCGCGAAGGCTTTCCGGCCGGCCGCGGTCAGGGAGCAGGTGGTGAGCGGACGGTTGTTTTGAAAGGATTTGGCCACCGACACCAGGCCCTCCTCCTGCAAGGTGCGGACGTGCGTGGAGAGGTTGCCATCCGTCAGGCTCAAGGCGTCGCGCAGTTCGGTGAACGACAATTCCGGAGACGCGGCGAGCATGGCCATGATGGCGAGCCGCCCCTTCTCGTGGATGACGCGATCAAGTTGGAGAAACGGTTGAAGATTCACGCCACATTCTTTCGCTGCTCTGTAAAGTAGAGATACGCGCCGTAGGCCAGATGCAGCACGCCGAAGAAAAAGCCCATCACCCATTGCGGGTCGTAGCGAATGTTTTTGCGAGTCAATGGTGGATAAAATAATAAAATGAATGCCCCGAAGATGAATATCAACCCAAACCACCGAACGCCTCGCGGCATGAAGAAACCGGCACTGTGGAGTGCGCATCCATAAAAAATCACCCAAAGAATGGCCAACTGAGCCAAGTTTCCCTCCGCTGCGGATGGAAATACAAACCAGATCCCAATCATCAGCCCAACGGCCAGTGGTGCAGAGAGCGCCTGCGCCACACGGCGCGTCGGAGGCGACCAGAATCCTTCATTGTCCTTGAAAGCCTGCCGGCGAGCGATGAGGAACGCACCGGCAACCGCCACGACCGCCGTGCCGAGCCAGAGCCCAGCAAACACGCGAGTGGAGTCGAGGTGTACTAGCAACCCGGTGCCGGCAGCGAGGACGCCAAGCAATCCTGCAAAGGTCATGATCGGCGCGAGCGCGCGGCGGTAGAGGGCGGAACGCTCCATCAACGTGCGGATGACTTGCAGATGCTCGGCGGCTTGCTTCGTTTCCATGCGGCTACTTTGCACCGCAAAGCATGGCCAGGCAAGCCCGAACCGCGAGGCGGGGATGAGGCGCCGGAAGGCCAGCCGCACCCGCGCCACCGAGCGTTCCAAAAAACCTGTTGACAGGCCTCGCCAACTGTCATAGTGTCCTATGTCAGTCAGTTGTTATGTTACTCCAAATTGATTTCAAGTCGGGCAAGCCGGTCTATCTCCAGCTGGTGGATCAGATCCGCTATGCCGCCGCTTCGGGTGTGCTCCGGCCGGGCGAACCGCTGCCGTCCATCCGTCCGCTGGCCGAGGAATTGCGCGTCAATCGCAACATTATTGCCAAGGTCTATGGCGAACTGGAAAATCAGGGGGTCATCGAGACGCTGCCCGGCAAGGGCTGCTTTCTCAAGGAGAACAATTCGCCGTTCACCAAGGGCGTCCGGCAAAAGCTGCTGCTCACGGAAATTGACGAGGCCGTGGTCATGGCCCACCACCTCCAAGTCAGCCGCGAGGATTTTCTGGCGACGGTCAACGAGCGCCTCGACCATTTCGAACGCAAAGCGAAGGGTAAAAATGAAAAGTAAAATGCAAGCCAGTGAAGCTCGTAGCGGCTTCTCGGCAGTGAAAGGGCATGTCCGAGTCCCCGTTTTCTCCCTCTCCTATCCCGGGGGAGGAGAGGTCCGGGGTGAGGAGGCCCAATTGTTATCGAATCAAATTCCCTCTCCCCGCTTGGGCGGGCAGACGGAGCCGGCGGCAGCAAAATGCGCTTCAGCGCGCTGCCAGCTTTCAGGAACCAGTCACCGGCGCTCGACCGAGACGCCGCCACGCCAGATTGTCATTGAGGTGAACCCATGAATACCAACCAACCCGTCATCGAAATCAAGAATCTGACCCGCCGTTACGGCAAGCTCGACGCGGTCCATGACTTCAGCCTCACGGTGCCGCCGGGTCGCTGCTACGGTTTCTTCGGCCGCAACGGCGCAGGCAAGACCACCACCATCAAGTGCGTGCTCAACCTGCTGCGCCCCGACTCCGGCAGCGTGCGCGTGTTCGGCCTCGACCCGCAACGCGACGAAGTGGCGGTGAAATCCCGGCTGGCGTATGTGCCGGATGCCGTCGCGTTTTATCCGTGGATGACGGTGCGCGACACGCTGGATTACTTCGCCTCGTTTCGCGCGCATTGGAACCGCGACATTGAAAGCGACCTGTTGAACCGCTTTGGTCTGAACCTCACGCAGAAGTCCGCTTCGATGTCGAAGGGACAGAAAACCCAGCTCGCGCTCATCACCGCGATTTGTCCCGAACCCGAACTGCTCGTGCTGGATGAACCCACGTCCGGGCTTGATCCCATCGTGCGCCGTGAATTCATCGAGACCGTCATCGGCGCGTATCAGTCCGGCGATCCGGAGAACCGCACCGTGTTTGTCTCCACGCATCTGATCTCCGAGTTCGAGGGTTTGATTGACGACTTCACGATCATCGAGGAAGGCCGCGAGCTGCTGACGATGAATGCCGACAGCGCCCGGGACCGCTTCAAGAAAATCTGCGCCCGCTTCCCGGCGGCACCGGCCAATCTCGAATTGCCCGGCGCGTTGTCGGTGAAACAGAACGGTCGCGAAGTGGAAATACTCGCCAACGGAAACAGTGAACGGCTGCTGGCGGAGCTGCAATCGCTGCGCCCGGAAGAACTGCGCTGCGAAGCGCTGTCGCTGGAGGAAATTTTCGTGGCGTCGAAAATCCTGTCCCGCAAAACCACATGAAAACCAGATGCCAAACAAAGGGGAAAATGAATCCTCAACTCAGCCACGGAGTGGCGGACGATAGTAGCCCACGGCGCGAGCCGTGGGAACTGGCAGACAGAGTCACAAGCCCCGGCAGGGGCGACAGAAAATTTCATCCAAAGTCTTTCTTTCGCCGCTCCGCGGCTTTGATATCCCCATACACAAACCCATGGCTGACGCCGTGGGCTACTATCGGTCGTTGCTCCGCAACTTTTGGCGATAATCGCCGGTCAATTTTTTTCATCCCATGAACGCGCTGCTCCGCAAAGAAGTCCGGTTGCTGATGCCCGCCTGGATTGCGGCCATGCTACAAGCGACATTGCCTTCCATGCTCTTGATTTCGATGGGTGAGCGGATGTATGGAACGGAAGTTTTGCTATATGCACCATTTGGTTTCGGAGTTTTGCTGCTCGCCCTGGCTTCGTTCGGCCAGGAGTTCAGTGCGGGCACTTTTTCCATCCTGCTGGCGCAGCCTGTTTCACGAAATAAAATCTGGCGGATCAAGATCAGCCTGCTGGCGCTGGCGGTGTTTGCCGTGGGCCTTTCATTCTTATTTTGTTTATGGTTGGACTTGGGTTTTCCTGGAGTTACTGGAATATTTTCCCCGGCTTTTTGGGAAACCTTCCCGGAAGTATTGCTGCGATCAACTTCCCTTGTCGGGCTGGTGTTAATCCTTGTGTTTGCCACCGCTCTTTGGACTACGCTGCTGTTCCGCCAGGTGTCGGCAGCATTCTGGTTTACGATCCTTATCCCTTCCCTCATCGCGACTTTGACGTTGTCCCGACTAGAGGAGTGGCCCACGCCGTTGCACGCGACCGGGATCACTCTGATTTTTGTGGCCTATTCACTCGCCGGATTTTTCTGGGCGCGCTGGATGTTTTTGCGGGCGCAGGATACCGCTTGGACTGGCGGAGATATTTCCCTGCCAGTTTGGATCGGTTTCCGAACGCAGACCCCGGTGCAGTTGGTGATCCCCAAACTAAAACCGCTCCGTGCGGTGATGCGGAAGGAATTTCAATCCCACCACATCGCCCTGCTGATTAGCGCGGCGCTGCTGGTTTCGCATCTGGTCGGCATCGCCGTGCGCAAGCTGGAATACGATCCGACCAACCCCCACAAGGCCGTCTTTGAAGTGTTCGGGTTCTGGTGGCTGCTGTGGTTTGCGCTGCCGATGATCATTGGTGCCACCGTCGTGGCCGAGGAGCGCAAGCTGGGCACGCTGGAAAGCCAGTTGTGTCTGCCGGTGATGCGTGGCTGGCAATTCATCGTGAAGTTTGTCATGGCGCTGCTGCTGGGAGTTTTCCTCGGCGGCGTGATGCCGGGAGTCTGCGAGGGCTTTGCGACGTGGATTGGTGTTCCAGGAGAATTTCCCTCCGCCAGCAAACCGGAATTCTGGCTCTGGCTGACCGTGTGTTGCCTCGCCGCCACCGGCATCGTGCTCGTCTCGATCTACGCCTCGACGCTCACCCGCAATCTGCTGCAAGCTCTGGGCACCGCAGTGCTGGTGGGCATGTTGTTAACTGGGTTCGGGGTGCTCGTGTTGCAGCAGGAACATTTTCCGGCCCCGCTGTGGACGGGTTGGCTGGGATTTTTCATCGGCCTGCCAGTTCTGCTTGCGACGGTGATCGGGCTGGCCTTGAAGAATTTCAAAAACCTGGGCGTCGGCTTTCCGCTTTGGCGGCGCAACCTGTTCGTCGTTTTGGCGGCGATGGTTTTGATCGTCGTCGCGACCACTTTGGTTTGGAACCGCGTTTGGGAACTGGGCATGATTCTTGAGCCGGCGCACGGCCCGGCGCGATTGACGGGTGCGGCGCGACCCGCTCTCAATCTCGCCTGGGGCGGGAAGGTATTTGCGCTGCTGCCGGATGGCAGAATCTGGGTGGAGGATAAATACCTGCTGCAGGAGACGGGCGAATTGGAAAGCTATCGCGGGAAGGACGGGCAGGATCATTTGCGTAAAGTCCAGATTCAGGTTCCGCTGGGCGGTATTTTTATTGCCACCTCAAACTGGGTTCAATTGGCCAGTACTAGCTGGGAAGTGGTTGGCATAGCTGCTGACGGAACTCTGTGGCGCTTGTTCCGGTCAAATCCTACAAATTTTCAGGCCGATCTATCCCTTTCTCCCAAACCGGAACGGATTGGAATCGATTCGGATTGGAAAACCGTGATGAATGGCATGAACGCTTTCTTTGCGTTAAAACAGGATGGCTCACTTTGGACTTGGAAGCGCACCACTCAAGCAGCAACCCAGTGCGGTGGCGATTCCGATTGGACGGCGATCTTCGCCTCGCACCAGTCGATTGCCGGCATCAAGCGTGACGGCAGTGTTTGGAAATGGGGCTGGCTTCAGAACAGTCCTCACAGTCCCCAGTTTTTGGACAAAAACTGGATGCCCGAGCATCCTGAGCCAGTGCTGTGGTATCCCGCCGGCGGGGACTGGCAAACAATTGATTCCAACAACAACTTTGACCTGCTCGTCAAACGTGATGGAACTTTGTGGGCGTGGGGTCATTTGCCGGAGAACATTCTCGGCGTGCCGGTGCGGATCAATGGCCCGTCCAGCCGCTTTTCTGCAGACCCCGTGCAGATCGGAACACATTCAGACATCGCGGATATAAAGTCAGACTGGGCGACTTTGCTGGTGTTGAAGAAAGACGGAACGGTCTATCACAACAATCTTAATTTTTACGAGCGCGTCCTGCTTTTTTGGGGCAGAATCTGGAAACTGAGCCAGCATTCCGATTGGATCGCCATCCAGCATCAGGACTGGACTCCGGCGGACATGGCTTTGGCTGCCGATGGAACCTTGTCTGCCTGGAGAGAGCCTCTGAACGGTTCGTATCAACTGCTCGGCCCGTCCCGTAAGCCGCTTTGGACGCTGAACATTTTCGCCGAAGCCCGATAGCGCTGTCGCTGCTGGTAGTGGTCGTCGCGCTGCGACGACCCACCGGCCCGTTCAGGGCCGGAACTTCGTTCGAAGCTGTGCGCGTTTTCCACAAGACGATGCGCCGCTGCACGCGGCGCCGGGTCGCCGCAAGCGCGCCGACTGCTACCTTACGCACATCATCAGCTTCCTCGCCGCACACAGCCGTCTCGACAAACCCGCCGCCGCCGCGCATAACTATCCGCGATGGCGACAAACCCGGAATCTCCGCTCGATCTGCTTTGGAAGGAATACAGCCTCGTCTTCCGCGACTTCGACGACATGATGCTGGCGCGCTGGCTCGCCCAAACCCTCGGCCAGATCGAAGGCAAGGCCTGGCGGCTCTCGCATCCGTTGCTCGGCGCCTATCGCATCGCGGCGCAGCTTGCCCACGACCGCCAGATCTGGTTCAAACGGCTGGCCACGCCGCCTGCCGGCTACCCGGAGTCGCCCTGCTGCCGCGCGCCCATGCTGCCGCTGCTCACGCGCGATGTGAAGGACGCCGGTTTGATCTGCCAGCACTGCAGCGACACTTTGGTTCCGTTTGATGAAACTCCGGAGTCGGTGCGCGGCGAGTTGGAAAAGTGGTCCGACCTCTACGCGCCCGTTCACGCCGTGTCGCATTGGGATGATCGCCAGCGCAAGGCGGCCGGCAACTACGACCACGCCTACGAGCAAGCCGCCAAGGAGGCCGAGACGCTGCTCGCCCGGGCCGGCAACCAGCTCGCGCCGAAGCTCCTGGAATTTTATCCCGCCGTCGTGTGGGAAGACCAGGACGAGTGCCTGGAGGTGCGGCCCGAGGACGTGCTGCTGTAACGGTCGGGGAACCTTCAACCTTGAAACCTCAACGCCCAACCGCCGCCGCCGCGCCGCACGCGAATCCATCGGGCGCCGAATGTTTTCAGGCTCCTGGGGGGCGCTGGTTTTTCATGTGAGTAAGTCGCCGTGATAAAATGGATCTTCAAATGGCTGCTCCGCCTGACGCTCGTCCTCGCGGTGCTGGGGGTGGGGCTGTACTTCAGCAAGGACCCGGTGCTCCGCGTCGTGGCTGAGAAGCGCATCCGCAGCCAGACCGGCCTGGAGGCGTAGATTGGGAAATTCTCCTCCGGCCAGACCGGCACCTCGACATATGTCACGCTTCAGAATCTGAAGCTGTACAACACGGCCGAGTTTGGCGGCGCGCCCTTCCTCGACATTCCCGAGCTGCACCTCGAATGTGATGCCGTGGCGTTGGCGCAGCGCAAACTGCGGATCCGGCTCGCGCGGCTCAACCTGGCCGAACTCCACATCGTGCGGAACGCCGCCGGGCAGACCAACATTTTCGCCCTCCAGAAGCTGCTCAACCCGGGCGGCACCCGGAAAAGCAGCGCTGCAGCCGACGTGGGCGGATTTGAATTCCAGGGCATCGATCTGCTGAACCTGAGCCTTGGCCGGGCAAAGTTCGTTGATTTGAAAGACGCCAAAAACAACCGCGAAATCCGCGTGGACCTGCAGAACCAGATTTTCAACAACGTGAAGTCCGACGCGGATATCTGCGGCATCCTGTTCCTGATCTGGCTGCGCAGCGGCGGCGGTTTATCCCTCACACCTGCGGATCTCGGCCGGGATTTGATCGGCAAGAAAGCAGTCCCGCTTGAAACCATCGGCCGGCCGGCCGCCGGCAACCCCTCCGCCCCGCCAAAGAAATAATGCCTGCGGCGGAGTGGGGACATCCCGTTGGGATTCGTAGTGGAAACAAGTTTCAACCGCGAAATACGCCAAACACGCGAAAGGGAAATTTTGTTTTGAAATTATTCGTGACCACATTTCGCGCCAGCGAATTATTGATTTGGGGAAACCATATTGTGGCGGGCTTGGGAAGCCAATTTCTCGTGGTTCGCGGTTCAATCAGTCTCCCACCGGAAGCGCCGGAGGCGCTGCGGAATATCCTGAAGGGATTGCAGCAGTCAGCCCAGAGTTGCCGTGACGCAGGAACGGCTACGCTGGGGAACGGCGCACAAAATGGATCAACTCCGACTTGAGCGGTTTGGGAAACCGCGAAAGGAATTCGGCAAAGCCGAAGGCCCGTAGGGCCAAGCGAGCGGGCGCGAGCGAGTCCACGAGTTGCAGCAAACCGCAGGAGGGTGGTGATGCAACCCCGTTGGGGTTGAGGATTTTTTGGACGACCTGCCGCGCCGAAGTCAGACGAAGGCGGGTGACCCAAGGTAGTCGTTCCTCGCCCGTCCGGCTCGGACCGCCAACCCAGGGCTGAGGGATGGAATCCCGTTGGGATTCGGCGCGGGGGGGTGCGGCCCCCCGCCCCGTAGCCAGTAAAGGGCGGTTGGGGGTTCGCGCGGGCGGTTTGTAATTAAGGCGGGGCGGGGCGCAAACAGCCCCGCGCCCGGGAAACCCCGGGGGGGCCGC
>JANPGB010000528.1:0-14102 GCA_031423695.1 Verrucomicrobiota bacterium | reverse complement strand
GGGCGCGTGATGACGGCGACCTCGCAGCGCAGGCCGTATTGCGGAAACGCTCCGGCTAGCGCCTCTTCGACCGCCGTGAGGCTCACCATCTCGCCACTCACCTTGGCGAAGCGTTTCATCCGCCCGCGAATGTGCAGGTAGCCGTCGGCATCCACGCTCACAATGTCCCCGGTATCGTACCAACCGTCGAGGGCCAGGAACTTTGCGTTGGCGTCCGGGTTCAAATAACCTTTCATCACGTTCGGACCGCGCACGAACAGCCGCCCGCCCTCTGTGACACCTTCGACCGGCTCGAGCTTGTGTTCCATGCCCGGCAGGAGACGGCCGACGGAGCCGTCGCGCGGCTCCAGCGGGGTGTTGGCACTCAGACACGGCCCACATTCAGTCGCGCCGTAGCCTTCCAAGATGCGCACGCCGTACTTCTGCGACCAGGTGAGCGCGGTGGCGTCCTGCAACTTCTCCGCGCCGGCAAACAAATACCGCAGGCTGCGAAAATCATAGGGATGAGCCTTGCGCGCGTAGCCGTTGAGAAAGGTGTTGGTGCTGAGAAACACCGTGCAATCGCGGTCGTAGAGTGCCGACGGCACCGTGCGGTAGTGCAAGGGCGAAGGATAAAGGAAAACATAGATCCCGCGCACCAGCGGCAGGAACGTCCCGACCGTGAGCCCGAAGCTGTGGAACAGCGGCAGGCAGTTGAAGACGCGGTCGCGATCGGTCAGATCGGTGACGGCCAGCATCTGACGGATGTTGGCGAGGAGGTTTCCGTGCGTCAGTTCCACCGCCTTGGGCATGCCTTCGGAGCCGCTCGTGAAAACAATCGCCGCCGCGGAGCCGGCGGACTGCGGCCGGTGGATTCTGGATTCCGGGATGATCAGTTGCCGGAGCAGCGCGAGGAATTTCCGGGAGCGGGGGATGCCGCCGCCGATGTCTTCGAGATAAACCAGCTGAATGCCCGCTTTGACAAAATCATCCAGATTGAGGCGGGCGCGTTCGAGAAAGCCATGCGAGGTGACGATATGTTTCAGTCCGGCCAGTTCCGCGCACGTGAGCATGGTGGCGGCGCCCGCGGAGAAGTTGAGCATGGCGGGCACTTTGCCCAGCCGCCACAAGGCCAGCATGACCACCGGGGTGGCGTTGACATTGGGCAGCAACAGGCCGACCCGTTCCCCGCCCGGGACCGCACCGCGCAAGGCCTGCGCCAGCACCACCGCCCCCGCCATCAGCTTCCGATAGGTCAGCGCCTTGAGCGTCACATCCTCCAGAATGATCCGGCAGGGATGGTTGCCGGCGGCCTGCGCCACGGCCGTGAAGACGTTCTGCGCGCCGAAGGCCATCTCGACCTCGAACTGCTGCCGCACCATCCGTTCGCGGAGCCAGTGGGTCAGCAACTCCCGCGCGCGGCTGGTGCTGATGCCCTCCAGCGCGGGCGCCACCAGCGCAGTGCTGAAGTGCGCGGTTACTTTCGGAAAGAATTTCTTCGCATTCGGATTGGGGGAGTACGGCAGCCGGCCGGTGCCGCGCAGGTAAACCGTGATGACTTTGGCCTTGGTTTTGAAAATGAGAAAGCCCGTGCCATCGAAGAGTTTCATCAAGGTGCCCGTGCGCGACAGGCGGCCTTCGGCAAACAGCACCAGCCGCCCGCCGCCTTGGAGAAACTCCGCCATGCGTTTGACGGAGTAAGGTGACTGGGGGTCGATGGGAAAGGTGTACGCGTTGATCATCAGTTTCCGGTGCAGCCAACTGGTCTGCGCGGCGAGACTCGAAGCCACGAACTTCCAGTTGCCCTCCAAACACACCCAGAGAAAAAGCCAGTCGATCCAGGAGGCATGATTCGGAATCAGCAACACCGGGCCGGGCGTTTTCAACGCATCCAGGTCGTAGGCCCGAAAACGGAACCAGACCCGAAGCAAAAAACGGAGGATGGTTTTCATGGCGTGAGGGAAGTCCACCATTGGGGAGCGCGCACTTCAACCAAAATGTGCGCGGGCAGCCGGCCGGCGGGCGGCCCGCCGGTGGCACAACCACCGGTCTGCGGTGTTGTTGACGACGCGTCTGACCGGCTCAATCAGCCGGCGCTTTTCCGCCCGATTTATGCGCGGCCAGTTCTCACCTCAGTAGCTTCACCAAGTCAGCGGCGCGTTTCAAAGGACTCACAAGCGCCAAATTCAATCGCTCGGGCAGGAAAAAATCGCGGGCCGCGGCGCGGATTTCTCCGGCGGTAACGGCGCGGAGCCGGCGTTTGACTTCGGACGGCTGGAAAATCTTGCCATAGCCGAGGAGTTGTTCGCCCAGCCAGTTCATCTGGTTGTCGGTACTTTCCAGGCTCAGATCAATCTGGCCGATGGTGTAGTCGCGGGCGCGGCGGAGTTCACCGGCGCGCGGGGGCGACTCCGTGCAGCGGCGGAGCTCGCGCTGGATGAGCCGGAGCGTCTGCCGCAGATTTTTCGTGTCGAGGCCGGCGGAGATGACGAGGTCGCCGGTGTCGGCGTAAAAACTTGGCGTGCTATAGATGGAATAGGCCAGCCCATGTTCCTCGCGAATGACCTGAAACAGCCGCGAGCTCATGTTCTCCCCGAGAATGGTGCTCAGCAGGCGCAGCGCGTGCCGGCGCGGATCGTGGCGGGAGCAGGTGCGGATGCCGAGGGCCAGCTGCGACTGCTCAACTTTGCGCGTGCAAAGGTTCACGCGCGGTTCGCGCTGCTCCGCCTTCACCGGCGTGAACCGCGGCGGGGTGCCGCTTTTGAAAAACCGGGCGTGGCGGGTAACCGCCTGGACGGCGCGACGGTGCGTCACATTGCCCGCGACGACGATGAGGGTGTTGTTGGCAAGGTAATTGGCTTTCAGGTAGGCGCGCAGGCGCGGGCGGTCGAGGCCGTCCAAAGTTTTCTCATCGCCGGTAATGGGGCGTCCGATGGGCTCACCGGGCCAGAGCGTGGCGTTGAGCAGCTCCTGAACCTGTTGTTGCGGCTGATCGCGATACATGGCGACTTCTTCCTTGATGACTTCACGTTCCTTGGCGAGTTCGACGGGAGCAAACTGCGAGCGCAGCACCATGTCGGTGAGCACGTCCAGCAGATCGTCAAAACGCTCCGCATGGGCGCGGGCGTGGAAGCAGGTCATGTCCTCGCTGGTGAAGGCGTTCAAATATCCGCCGACGCCTTCAACGGCCTGGGAGATCTCCTCGGCGGTGCGCCGGCCCGTGCCTTTGAAGAGCATGTGCTCGATGAAATGGCAGGCTCCGTTAAGCTCGGCGGTTTCGTAACGCGAACCGACACCGACCCAGATGCCCACACTGACGCTGGCCATGAACGGCATGCAAGCGGTGGCGACAATCAGGCCGTTGGAGAGGCGGGTGGTTTGATACATGAAATTAAAGGGCTGAAACAAGCTTGCCGCGTTGCGGATTCCTCCGCAGGGCATTCCCCTGACTTGCCTGCGGAGCAGGCCCGGGAATGATCGGCAAGGGAATGAAGGACATTTTTATTTGAAGGCCGACGGCACTTCCTGCGGCGGGCCGACCTCACGTCGATAGTCCCTGATAATCTGGACGGCTTCCTCCACGTCGTCGGTCACACGCAGCAGATCCAGATCGCCGGGGCTGATGAGCTGGTGGTCTTCGAGGGTGGTGTCCATCCAGCGCAGCAGCCCGGACCAGTAGCGTTTGCCGAACAGAATCAGCGGAAAACGCGTGATGCGTTCGGTCTGGACCAGCGTGAGGACTTCAAACATTTCGTCGAGCGTGCCGAAGCCGCCAGGCAGGAAGACGAAGCCCATGCTGTATTTCACAAAGGCGACCTTGCGCGCAAAGAAATAATGGAAGTGCACCGGGATATTGGCGAAGCGGTTGCCGCTCTGCTCGTGCGGCAGTTCGATGTTCAGGCCAACGGACTTGCCCCTGGCTTGGGCCGCGCCCCGGTTGGCGGCTTCCATAATCCCCGGCCCGCCGCCGGTGATGACGGCGATGTCTTCCTTGGCCAGCTTCTGGCCGAGCAGGACGGTGGATTTGTAAAACGGGTCGGAAGGTTTCGTGCGCGCGGAGCCGAAGACGGTGACGGCGGGACCGACCTTCGACATGGTCTCAAAGGATTCCACGAACTCGGCCATGATGCGGAAGATGCGCCACGGGTCTTCGCGGATGAAGTGATTGGTCTCGCTCATGGCGGAAGGCTAGCCGGAAAAAAGCCTCCACTCAAGCGCATTGGAGCGGAGGCGGGAACCCGCGCTGGTTTCGCCAGGCGCCGCCCCACTTTTGCCGCACAGCAAAACCGGCGGCCGGGCGAAAATCTTCTATGGGCGGACGTCAATGGATTCCGCCCCGGCTCGCATCCCGAACACACGGTTACAATGTCCCCGCGAGCTTGTAATAGTTTCCGCCCCAGCATCTGGTTTACTGCCACCGTCAATGAACACAAACGATTTAGTTGCAGCGATGGCCGGCCAGTTCGAGCTAAAAACCACGTCCGACGGGAGATTCCACTTCAGCCTCAAGGCCGGCAGCGGCGAGGTGATTCTCAATGGAGAAAGTTATGCCACAAAACAGAGAGCACTGGAGGGGATCGCCGCGGTCCGCGCCAATGCCCCCCTTGATGAACGCTACGAACGCAAAATTGCGAGCAACAGCCAGCCGCATTTCAGGCTCAAGGCGGCAAACGGCGAGACCCTCGGAAAAAGCGCGCTATTTCCGGATTTCAGTGCAATGGAAAACGCCATCGCCTCAGTGGAGCGTGAGGCTGCGCACGCTGCCATCACGGATTTGACCGAAGCCTAGTCCGCCGCCCCTGCCGCCCAAGCCCTCGGCGCCGGATGCAATTTTCTTCCGTCCGAGTTCGCACAGCGCTTCATTAACTCCTGACACGTTTGATAATGGCGCTCGCCCTGGTTGTTTTCGCCCACGCCCAGGCAGAAGTCGCCCTGCTCACCCAGCGCAAAGAGAAAGCCTGCACGGGTGCCAATTTCAGGGTAACCGTCCGCCACGCCACCAACGTCAACCGCAACCAGTTCGAGCTGCGGTTTGTTATGTTAGGGCACCTGCCGGGCGCGATAAAAGCGCTGCGGCAAATTGGTGGCGGTGGCATCGAAGTAGCGCCAGATGCCGTTGGTGTTTTCCATCGGGCCGAGATTGGCCCAGTTGGTGGTGGCGAGATTGGTATTGGCGAACAGGATATAGTTCGTCCCCAACTGGCCCAACATGCAGACTTCAAACGAGCGGTTTGTGGTCGGCGCAAAGCCGCCGAGGGTGAGTGTTTCGATGGGACCGGTGATGAACTGGATGCTGACGTTCGTGGTGGTCACCCCGCCGCGCTCATCGGTGCCCTGCGCCGTGAAGGTGGCGAGGCCGGGAAAGTCGAAGCTTATTTTTGCCTTCACGGCATAGGGATTCACCTGCGGCAGGTTTGTGAACGAGCCGACGAGCCCACCGTTCAGGAAGAATTGAATGTTGGTCACCGCGCCGTCCACGTCGTTCCCCGTGGCGGAAAACTGGAACGGTCGGCAGACCATCTGGGTGACGCCGACGTTCAAGGTGAGTGCGGGCTTCGCGTTCTCGGCACGCAACACGACGTTGCTGGGCGTGTAGAGGATGGTGAAATCATAGACCGGCGAATTGGTGAACGAGAACACGCCGCTGCGAGCGGTGTGAACCATGACGGTGAACTGGTTGCCGGCCACGGGCACGAAGCCGTTGAGGAGCGCAATATCGAGCGTGCCATTCAAACTGTTCGGACCCGCAACGCGCACCTGGTCGTAGTTGGTGCCAGCCTGACCGACGCCACCGAGCTCGACGCGGAACGTGGCGGCGGACGTATTGGTGTAGCTCGCGGCGCTGACCCAACCGGGCGACGCGCCGGGGTTGAAGACGCCGTTGTTGTAGAGGTAACCGGCGACACTGCCTTTGCCGGTGAGGGTTCCAGCCTCGAGGCGGACGTTGGAGCTCGCGGTGAAGTTGGTGCCAAGGAAGCTGGTTCCGTTGGTCTGCACAAACATGCCACCGAGGGAGAAGCTGCCGATGTTATAACTAAACGTGCCGGCATTTGTGACGGCGGTGCTGGAATAGGTGGCGACGCCGGTGCCAGCAGACTTGGTGAACGTGCCGAGGTTCAACAAGGTGGGCGGGGTGCCCGCTCCGCCCCAGGCGAGCGAGGTGTCGTTCGTCACGGTGAGTGTGCCGTTATTCAAAAGTGTCGCGCCGCCTTGACCGATGATGATGGCGTCGCCCCAAGTGGCGGTGCCGTTGTTGATGAGGTTTCGCCCGGGCGGCACAGTGAGGTAGCTCAAGGATTTGGCGTTGCTTCCGGAAATTCTCAGGGCGTTGTTGACGGTGACCGCGTTGCTGGCCGCGCTGGTGGCGTAGAGCGCGCCGCCGAGCCAGTTGAAATTATTAAGCGTCAGATTTGCGCCGCGCAGATCGCCGTTGGTCAGGTTGTAGGTGGTGGCGGTCGCGGGCAGATTCAACTGCCAGGTGCCGGCGGATTCATTGATGACAGGGACGACGACGTTGGTTTCCTGATAGAGGGTGCCACCGGAAATTAGCAGCGCGGGCAATGAAAGACTTATCGAGCGCGCATAGACCGAGCCGCCGGGAATCTGGAAGGCATTGGGCGCGGTGGACGTAATCGAGGAGCCGGGATTCAACACGCTGATGGCGCTGGCTTCATTCAACAGCAATCCGCTCGCGCCAATCGCCACCGAGCCACCAGCCAGATTGGTGAAGGTGGCGCTGTAGATCGAGACGGTGCCTTGCTGGACATCCAGCAAGCCGGTGTTGTTCACCTGGCCGCCCTGGAAATAGAACAGTGTGCCGGCGGAACGCGTGAACGTGCCGGCGTTGTTCCAGTAAGATGGCACCGTGGCGCTCGGCGAATAATATTGCGGCGCACCGACGGCGGTGACATTGACGGAGCCGTAGTTGTTAAACTGGCCGTAACTAGTGAGAACCATATTGGCCGACCAGGTGACGGCACCAAAATTATCCACGGTGCGTCCCGGACCGCCACCGACGTAGTAACTCATCGCGCGCGCCGCGGTGCTCTGCATGTTCAAACTGCCGCTGGCCGGAATAACGATGCGGTCGTCGCTGGTGTTCAGGGTGGGGGTGCCGCGATAGAGGTTGCCGGCGAACCAATTCCAGTTGGTCACTATCAACGTCCGGCCTTGGATGTCGCCGTTCGTCTGGTTGAGCTGGTTGAGCGCAGCGGGGACATCCAGTTGCAGTGCGCCGCCGGACATGTCGAGTTTGGCGACGACGATGTTCGTGCGTTGATAAACCGTGCCGGCCTGCTGCCATAAACCGGGCGTGAGGATGTTGGTCGTTTCCAAATAGGCGGAGGCGCCGCCGAAGCGAACAGAGTCCAACGTCGGCGCGGTAATCTGACTGCCGCTGTTCAACGCCACCACCGAGCTGGCTTCGGCCTGGAAAACGCCCGCGGCGCCGACGTTGAGCTGGCCGGTGCTGTTGGTGAAGGTGGCGTTGTAGATGGAAACCGTGCCTTGTTGCAAATTCATCACGCCGCTGTTGTTCACGTAACCGTTCTGGAAATAAAACAGGGTGCCGGCGGAACGGGTGAAGGTGCCGTAGTTGTTCCAGACGGAAGGGTAGCTGCCGCTCGGCCAATAGTATTGCGGCGCACCAACGGCACTGACGTTGACGCTGCCGTAGTTGTTGAACGGAGCGTAGCTGGCGAGGATGGCGGCCCCCGACCAGTTGACGGTGCCGTAGTTGTCGAGCGTGCGGCCGGGACCGGTGCCGGTGTAGTAAGTCAAATTACGGGTGGCGGTGCCGAGCAGGTTCATCGTGCCGCCAACAGGAATAATCGTGCGGTCATCCTGGTCGTTCAACGAGGGCACGCCGCGAACATGATGCCCGGCATACCAGTTCCAGTTGGTGACGGTTAGCGTGCGGCCTTGCACCCAGCCGTTGGTTTGATTCAGTTGGTTGAGGGTGGCGGGAACGCCAAGTTCAAGGAAGCCGTCGGACATGTTCAGACTGGCAACGACGATGTTGGTGCGTTGGTAAAGCGTGCCCGCCTGCTGCCACAAACTCGGGCTGAGGATGTTCGTGGTTTCGAGATAGGTGGCCGCACCGCCCAGGCGGATGGAATCGGTGGTCGGCGCGATGATCTGGCTGACGTTGCGAAGCGTGACGACGCTGCTGGCTTCGGATTGGAAGATGGCATTGGCGGCGACGCTAAGGCTGGCGCTGTTGGTGAAGGTCGAGTTGTAGATGGAAAGGATTCCAGCCTGGGCATTCATCGAACCGAAGTTGTTGACGTAGTCCCCCTGAAAATAAAACACCGTGCCATTGGTGCGGTTGAAGGTGCCGTAGTTGTTGAACGTGGGCGGCAGGCTGGCGCTGGCGGCCAGATATTGCGGCGTGCCGACGGCCGTGACGTTGACCAAGCCGTAGTTGTTGAACAGGCCATAACTGTACAAGACCGCATTGCCCGACCAATTAATCGTGCCGTAGTTGTCCAAAGTGCGGCTCGGTCCGGTACCGGTGTAATACGTCAAATTACGGGCGGCAGTACCGAGCAGGTTCATCGTCCCGCCCACGGGAATGATCGTGCGGTCATCCTGATCATTCAACGAAGGCACGCCGCGAACATGATGCCCGGCATACCAGTTCCAGTTGGTGACGGTCAGCGTGCGGCCCTGCACCCAGCCGTTGGTCTGGTTAAGTTGGTTGAGCACGGCGGGCACGCTGAGTTCGAGGTTCGCGCCCGCGAGGTTGAGCTGTGAGATGACGATGTTGGTCTGCTGATAAACGGTGCCGGCCTGCAACCAGAGGCTCGGACTGAGAATGTTCGTGGACTGAAGGTAAGCCGAAGCGCCACCCAGACGAATGGAATCCGTGGTCGGCGCAACAATCTGTCCCGCCGCTGCGAAGGTGGTGACGCTGCTGGCTTCGGATTGGAAGACGGCACTGGCGGCAAGATTGAGGCTGGCGTAATTGGTCATGGTCGAGTTGTAGATGGAAAGAGTTCCCGATTGGACGTCCATCAGCCCGTAGTTGTTAACGTAATCACCGTTGAAATAAAACGTCGTGCCAGCAGCGTGGGCGAAGGTGCCATAATTGTTGAACGAGGGCGGCAGGCTGGCGCTGGCGGCGAGATATTCAGGCGTGCCGACGGCGGTGACATTGACGCTGCCGTAGTTGTTGAACTGGCCGTAGCTGTAAAAGAACGCGTTGCCGGACCAGTTGATCGTGCCGTAGTTGTCCAGCGTGCGCGAGGGGCCGGTGGCGGAGTAATAGGTGAAGTAACGCGTCGCCGTGGTCAAGAGATTCATCGTGCCGCCTGCCGGGATGATCGTGCGATCATCGAAGGCGTTGTTGCCCGGTGTTCCACGATAGTGATAACCAGCAAACCAGTTCCAGTTGGTGACGGTGAGGTTGCGGCCCTGAATGTTGCCGTTTGTTTGATTCAACTGTCCGAGCGCCATCGGAACGCCCAGTTCAATTCCACCACCGCTCATGTTGATCGTGGCAAACGTGTTGTTCGTCTGGAAGTAGAGCCCTCCCCCGGCCACCCAAACACTCGGCGTGGCGATGTTCGTGGTACGAAGAAAGACGCTGCCCGCGTTGAGCACGAGATGGTTGTAGGTGGGAACGCTCAGCGATGAGCTGGCCTCGAAGGTAAACGTGCCGCTGTTGTCCACGGTGAAGTAGGAAGCCGCGTCGAGCGTGATGCTCGCCGAGTTGGTGCAAGTGCTGCCAAAGGCTTGGAAAGTTGAGTTCGCCACATTCACCGTGCCGCTGTTGTTGAACGCGGATGTGTAGATGGACAACGTACCTTGCTGACTATCCATCAGACCGTAGTTGTTCACGTAGGCGCTTTGGAAATAGAACACGGTTCCCGCTGAACGCGTGAAGGTGCCGTAGTTGTTGAACGTGGGCGGCAGATTGGCATTGGCAGCAAGATATTGCGGCGTGCCGACGGCGGTGACGCTCACCGAGCCATAGTTGTTGAAAAGTCCGTAGCTGTAGAAGACGGCGTTGCCCGACCAGTTGATCGTGCCGTAGTTGTCCAGCGTGCGCGACGGGCCGGCGGCGGAGTAGTAAGTAAAGTAACGCGTTGCGGCACTGAGCAGATTCATCACGCCACCCGGCGGAATGATCGTGCGGTCGTCATTGGTGTTCACGCCGGGCGTGCCGCGATAGTGATGGCCAGCCAGCCAGTTCCAGTTGGTAACGGTCAGGTTGCGGCCTTGGATGTTGCCGTTCGTCTGATTTAACAAGCCCAGCGCGATCGGCACTCCGAGTTCAATGCCACCGGAACTCAGGTTGATCGTGGCAAAGGTGTTGTTGGTTTGCAGATAAAGTCCGGCCCCCGCAACCCACACGCTCGGCGCGGCGATGTTTGTGGTGCGGATAAAGACGTTGCCGGCATTGAGCACGAGATGGTTGTAGGTCGGCACCACCAAGGACGAATTGGTCTCGAAGGCGAAGGTGCCGCTGCCGTCCACATTGAAGTAAGACGCTGCGTCCAGCGTGATGTTTGCCGAGTTCGTGCAGGTGCTGCCAAAGGCCTGGAAAGTTGAGTTCGCCACATTCACCGTGCCGGCATTGTTGAAAGTGGAAGTATAGATGGACAAGGTGCCTTGCTGACTGTCCATCAGTCCAAAGTTGTTCACGGAGGCGCTTTGGAAATAGAAGAAGGTCCCCGCTGAACGCGTGAAGGTGCCGTAGTTGTTGAACGCGGGCGGCAGATTGACATTGGCGGCGAGATATTGCGGCGTGCCGACGGCGGACACGTTGACCGAGCCGTAGTTGTTGAAGAATCCATAGCTGTAGAGGAGCGCGTTGCCCGACCAGTTGATCGTGCCGTAGTTGTCCAGCGTGCGGCTCGGTCCAGTAGCGGAATAATAAGTCAGGTAGCGCGTCGCCGGGGTCAGGAGATTCATCACGCCGCCCGCAGGAATGATCGTGCGGTCGTCGTTGGTGTTGATTCCCGGCGTGCCACGATACTGATTGCCGGCATACCAGTTCCAGTTGGTGACCGTCAGCGAGCGGCCCTGCACGTCGCCGTTCGTCTGGTTCAACGAACTGGCGGCGGTGGCCACATTCAACTGCCAGGTGCCGCCCGCCTGATTTATTTTGCCGAGCAACGTGGCCGGACCGGCGGTGATCATCGTTCCCGCGTTGAGGAGAATGACCGCGTTGGTTTCGAGATAGGTGTTGGTGACGGTGAGCGTGCCCGAGTTGGCCAGCATCTGAATTCCCGTGGCGTTCGTGCCGCCGAGGGTCAGGCTGCCGACGGTCACCGTGCTGTTGACGGTGACCGTGTAGGTGCCCGAATTGGTGATGAAAGCCGAGTCCAGCGCGCCGGGAACGGAGTTGGGCGACCAATTGGCGGCGGTGGTCCAGTTGCCGGCGGCAGTGTTGGTCCAGACCAAGTCAGCGGCGGGGCTTGAAATCGCCACCACCATCAATAATAACGCCAACGATTGAACCAAATATCTATTCATAATAATTGCCCTAAAGGAAACCAGTGCCCGGGGAGATGTTGCGGTGCTGAGCCGCGATCCCACATGAATCCATCGGAGGTCCGGCCGGGCGCAACACATTTGCAGGCGCAAGCGGATTCCCGGCCGAACTTGCGGCGACACTTTAAGTCATCGAGGACGGCGGTTTCAAATTCTATTTCGCGGGAAAACCACGGACAACGTCGTGGGGACTTTTTCCGAGGCAAGGCGGCTGAGCATCGGTGCCACGAAATATCCCCCAGGCGCTTCCAAAAATAAAACCGGCCGGACAGCGTGGCGCCGTCCGGCCGGTCCTGTGCATTAACTTTCCGACGGGCTAGCTGCAGCCCAAACTCTCGCCACAATTGAGGCACTTGTAGCAGGCCCCGTTGCGCACCGCCACATGGCCGCAGCTCGGACACGTCGGCGCGTCCTGCTGATTGGTGATCATCGCCGTCAGGCTGACCAGCCGCTGCGCGTGGCTGTTGCTGGGCGTGGCTTCCACGACGTCGTTGTCCCCGCAGATCGCCAGTTCAGGAACCGGCCGGTTTATTTTTTTTTTGATTTCCTCAACCAGTCCCGGCATGGCGAGTTCCGGCTGGTTGCGGCTGGCGACATTGGCCTCCCGATAGCCGGCCACAAATTGGAGCGCGAGCCAGCGGAACACGTAATCGGTGATGGATGCCGCGTTGCGGATCTCGGGGTTGCGGGTGAAGCCCGACGGCTCAAAGCGCTGGTGGGCGAATTTCTTGACAAGCGCCTCCAGCGGCACGCCGTACTGCAACGCCATGCTGGTCAGGGTGCCGATGCCGTCCATCAAACCGCCAATGGTCGAGCCTTCCTTGGCCATGGTGACGAACAGCTCGCCGGGCTGGCTGTCCTCAAACAGGCCGACGGTGAGATAGCCTTCGTGGCCGGCGATGTCGAACTTGTGGGTGACCGCCGAGCGTGTGTCGGACAAGCGGCGACGCAGCGGTTTGCCGGAGTCTTCCCGCAACTGGAGAACTTCCGCCTCGAGCTGCTTGATGCGGTTTTCCAGCGAGAGCGAATCCACGGAAGGCTTGGATTTGTCGCCCCCTTCGTTGGTCTTCTTGGTGTTGAGCGGCTGCGAACGCTTGGAACCGTCGCGGTAGATGGCCACGCACTTGAGGCCCATCCGCCAGGCTTCCACGTAGGTGTGGCGGATCTCTTCGACCGTGCTGTTGGCGGGCATATTGACGGTTTTGGAAATCGCGCCACTGATGAAGGGCTGCGCCGCGCCCATCATTTTCAAATGCGCGAGATAACCGATGCTGCGGCTGCCGCGCGCGGGCTTGAAGGCGCAGTCGAACACTTCGAGGTGTTCGGGCTTCAGGCCGCTGCGGACGATCTGGCCGTTTTCTTCCACGTCTTCAATCGTGTCGAACTTCTCGATGTGCGCGATGATCTTCGTGTTTGCCGCTTCATCGTAACCCAGACGGCGGAGCGCATCGGGCACGCCCCGGTTGACGATCTTCAACATGCCGCCGCCGGCGAGCAGTTTGTATTTCACGAGCGCGATGTCGGGTTCCACGCCCGTGGTGTCGCAGTCCATGAGGAAGGCGATGGTGCCGGTGGGTGCGAGGACGGTGACCTGCGCGTTGCGGTACCCGACTTTCTGGCCACGGGCCAGCGCGCGATCCCAACAATGGCGCGCTTCGGTTTTCAGATAGTTGAATTCCGCGCTGGGCTGGATGGTCTCGACGGCTTCGCGGTGCAGTTTGATGACGCCGAGCATGGATTCGACGTTGTCCTTCGCCACGGTCTTGGTGACACCCGAACAGCGCGCATCGCGGTAACCGGCGAACGGCCCGACACTGGCGGAAATTTCAGCGGATTGCTCGTAGGAGTGACCGGTCATGATGGCGGTGATGGCGCCGGCCAGCGCGCGACCTTCATCAGAATCGTACGGCAGCCCGTAGCTCATGCAGAGTGAGCCGAGGTTGGCGAATCCGAGTCCGAGCGTGCGGAAAATGTGGGAGTTCTCGGCGATTTCCTTGGTGGGATAGCTGGCGTTGTCCACGAGGATTTCCTGCGCCGTGATGAAGATGCGGACGGCGGCCTTCAAGCGTTCGATGTCGAACTTGTTGTCATCGCGCTTGAACTTCATCAGGTTCAGCGACGCGAGATTGCAGGCGGTGTTGTTGAGAAAGACGTATTCGTTGCAAGGGTTCGTGGAGTAGATCGGCTCAATGCCTTTGCAAATGTGCCATTTCTGGATCGCCCCGTCATACTGCATGCCCGGGTCGCCACAAATGTGGGTGCCCTCGGCGATCTTGTTCAGCAACGTGTAGGCGTCCTTTTTGTGAAGCGGCTGGCCCTTCACCGTGTGGGTCCACCATTCCTTGCCTTCGAGCGCGGCGGTCATGAACTCGTCGCTGGCGCGGACCGAGAGGTTTTCGTTCTGATACATCACGCTGCCGTAGGCGTCGCCGTTGTACGAACCGTCATAGCCCTGCTCGATCAAGGCCCATGCCTTCTTCTCTTCCTTCTGCTTGGCGTCGATGAATTCCTCGATGTCGCCATGCCAGTCGCGCAGCGTGTTCATTTTGGCGGCGCGACGGGTCTTGCCGCCGGATTTCACGACGTTGGCCACCTGGTCATAAACTTTGAGAAAGCTCATCGGC
>JANPGB010000527.1:0-8110 GCA_031423695.1 Verrucomicrobiota bacterium | reverse complement strand
TCCGAATGAAGTGGGACGCGGTGGAACGCGTCCCTACCAAATTATTTTTTGTAATCTCATGACAGACAAAGCTGAAACAACATTGGAACCCGAAGCCGGCGCGAAATTTTCGCTGACCTCCGGCTGGGGCAACCTGCTCGGACGCTTCTTTGCGTTGATCATCGTATTCACGTTCTTTGCGCTCATGGTCGAGAACGGGAAATTCTACACGGGGCGCAACCTCGAAAACATCCTGCGCCAGTCCTGCGTCTATGGCACGGCGGGTCTCGGCATGACCTTCATCATCATCGCGGCGGGCATTGATTTGTCCGCCGGCTCGCTGATCGCGTTGTCCGTGGTGACGGTGGCGTGGGTGATGGGTTTTACCGTGACCGGAACGGATGGTCAGACGAAGGCGTTCGTGACCTTGCATCCGACGCTCACGCCGATCCTCGCGGTGGGCGCGGGCGTTTTGATTTCCACGCTGGCGGGATTGGCAAATGGCGCGATGGTCGTCGGGCTGCGGCTTGTGCCGTTCATCGTCACGCTCGGCACGATGGGAATGATCCGCGGTCTCGCGAAGGGCATCGCGCACGAGCGCGACATTTATCCGCCGGAAGAAACCTGGATCAACACGATCATGGACCCGACGCTGTCGAGCGCGAGTCGCAGCTGGCAAATCCTGCCGACGGGCATCTGGATTTTGCTGGTCGGGGTTTTGGTGTCCGCGTTCATCCTGCGTTACACGCGGCTGGGGCGGCACATTTTCGCCGTCGGTTCGAACGAGGAAACTGCCCGGCTGTGCGGCGTCTCCGTGGGTCGGACAAAATTGTTCGTCTATATGGCCGGCGGATTTTTCTGCGGCGTGGCGGGCTTGATGCAGTTCTCCTACATCGGCGGCATCGGCCAGCCGACGAGCGCGGCGATGTATGAATTGTTCGTCATCGCGGCGGTCATCATTGGCGGCGCGAGCTTCAACGGCGGCGAAGGTTCCATTCTCGGCACCATCATCGGGGCGCTGACGATCACGATTCTCTACATGGGCGGGCAGCAGATGGGCTGGCCGAAATGGGTGCAGGAAATGGTCATCGGCGGAATCATCATCGTGGCGGTGGCGTTGGACCGGCTGCGGCATCGACGGGCGGCTTGAATCTGGGTGCGATGCCGTGGGGAATCAGTCGGGCATCAATGCCGCGCTTTGGTGGGCGAATGGCCGCGGCATTGCTCACGGCTGGTTTCGACCGCATCCATTCCGCCGGCGCCCGGGCAAAAAAAGAAGGACGACCTCTCGGTCGTCCTTCGGTGAATTAAAAAAGGGGCGGGGCTTATTCAGCCTTTTTCTTCTTGGCACCACCTTCGCCGGGAGCCTGGCCGCGCGGTGCTTTTTGGATTTCCTCGTACTTCTTGAATTGGTCGGCGGTAAGGATTTCCTTCATTTTCTTGGTGTTTTCTTCCCGGAGCGCCTTCATTTTGGTTTGGCGTTCTTCCTGGGTGAGGTCGCGCGCACCCTGCATGGCTTTGGCGCGTTCCTCGAGGACGGCTTTGACCTTCGGCTGCTGCTCGGCCGTCAGGGTGAGTTTTTCGGTGAGGTCCTTCAACTGCGCCTCGGGGGACAGGCGACCACCGCCGGCGCGGCGGGCGGGCGGGGGGGTGGGAGTGGCGGGATCTTCCGCGCGGACGGACGGGGCCAGTGAAAGCAGGCCGGAGGCGGCGAGAAGAGCCAGGGACAGACGCGATAGTTTCATAACGTGTTTGGTTTTGACTGTATATTTTTGTTGCCGCGCCATTCATTGGCGTGGTTGTCATTAGCAGACGCAGGATAGACGGATTGGTTACAGATTTGTTCAAAGCGAAAGTTTTCCCGCCAGCCATTCTGCGCGTGACATTCCGCGCGGCTCGTGGAAAATTCTGCGCTCTATGAAAACATGCTTGTCTCTTTGCACGCTGAGTCTGGTGTTCGGTCTGGCCGTCGCCACGGCCGACGAAACCAACAAGGCCGCCGCCAAACCGGAAACCAAACCTGCCGCCAAGGAAGTGGCCATCATCAAAACCACCGAAGGCGAGATGGTGGTCGAGTTCTGGGCGGATGTCGCGCCCAAGACGGTGGAGAATTTCAAGGCCCTCGCCAAAAAAGGATTTTACGACGGCACCTGTTTTCACCGCGTGATCAAGGGCTTCATGATCCAGGGCGGCGATCCGCTCACCAAGGACGCGAGCCAGGAGGCCGCTTGGGGCACGGGGGATCCCGGCTATAAAATCCCGGCCGAGTTCAGCGACCGCTCGCACACCCGCGGCGTCCTTTCGATGGCGCGTTCCAACGATCCGAATTCCGCCGGCAGCCAGTTTTTCATCTGCCACGGCGCGCCCACCTTCCTCGACCACCAGTACACCGTTTTCGGCAAACTGATCAAGGGCGACGACGTGCTGGAAAAAATCGGCACGACCGCCACGCATCCGCCCGACCGGCCCAACAAGCGCATGGGCGTCGAAAGCATCAAGATCGTCCCCGCCGATTCCATCAAGTAACCCGCCAAAATTATGAACGAAGTTGCCATCATCCAAACCACCGAAAGCGAAATGATCCTCGAACTCTGGGCCGACGTCGCGCCCGGGCATGTGGAGAATTTCAAGAAACTGGCGAACAAGGGATTCTACGACGGCACCTGTTTCCACCGGGTCATCAAGGATTTCATGATCCAGGGCGGCGATCCGCTGACCAAGGATCCCAAGATGGAAGCGCGCTGGGGCACTGGCGATCCAGGCTACAAGATCAAGGCCGAGTTCAACGACCGCCATCATGACCGCGGCGTGCTCTCCATGGCGCGCTCGAACGACCCCAATTCCGCCGGCTGCCAGTTCTTCATCTGCCACGGCGCGCCGCGCTTTCTCGACAAGCAATACACCGCGTTCGGCAAGGTCATCAAAGGCGACGACGTGCTGGAAAAAATCGGCACCACCAAGACCCATCCGCAGGACCGCCCCGACAAGCGCATGGGCGTGGAAAGCATCAAGGTCGTGCCGGCGGATTCGGTCAAGTAATCCCATCCTCATGACGAACGCAGGAAATCAGGAACAGAGTTGGGTTCCGGTTCCTGCGTTCAGCTTTTTCTGATTCAGCCCAGTCACCGTGGAAACTGCTGACATCGCCAAGCTGCTGGTCGCGTTGGGTTGTCCGCCGGAAAAATCCGGCGAGATGGCGGCCCAACTGGACAAGCGCGCCCGGCAGCTGGCCGCGGAAAAAAACCGCAGCTATGAGGATTCGCTCGCGCATCTCCTCAAGCTGATGAGTCAGGGCTGGGCGGCGCAGCAGCAGTGAAGCAACTGGGAGTTGGGGGGCTGCAGCACAAGGTGGGGCGCGTCACTCCGTCCGCGCCGCCCGCCGCCAAGTCGCAGCCCGGCGCGCGCGGAGCGACGCGCCCTACCAAGGCTAAGCCTCACCCGTTTTTTATCGCACCCGAAGATTTCAAAGAGCGGGATTTTTTCTGGCTTCCTGCTCCCAGCTCCTGTTTCATAACGTCCATGCTCAAGCCGTGGAAGACGATCAGTTCGACGCCCGCCGGGGATTTTCGGATTTTCACCATCCGTTTCGACAAGAAGATTTCGCCCCGCACCCAGCAGGAGCATGATTTTTACATCATTGATTCGGTCAACTGGGTCAATGTCATTGCCGTCACGCCCGACCAGCAGTTGGTGATGGTGGAGCAATATCGCCATGGCTCCAACACCGTCGAGCTGGAGATTCCCGGCGGCATGATGGACGTCGAGGACGCTTCACCAGTCATTGCTGGCGTGCGCGAGTTGCAGGAGGAAACCGGCTATGCTGGCGATCAAGCCCGAGTCCTCGGCCAGGTGTCCGGCAACCCGGCGATCATGAGCAACACCTGCTTCACTGTCATCGTCGAGAACTGCCGCTGCGTTCACCCGGTCGAGTTTGACAGCGGTGAAGATTTGATCACTCGGCTCGTGCCGGTCGCGGAGATTCCCCGGATGATCGCTTCCGGAAAGATTGGTCATCCGCTGGTGGTTGTGGCGCTGTACCACTTCGAGCTCTGGCAGCGCGGGTTGAAGCCATCGTGACCGCTGGCGACGGCCGGGCTTTGAATCCTACGGTCCCGCGAGGTGGAAGTTGCCGGGCGGCGTCGGCTTGACGCTTAATTGAAAGGTGCTGCTGGCCGTCGCCAATCCGTCGCTGGTGGTCACCGTGATGCTGGCGGTCCCGGACTTGCCTGGCAGCGGCGTGACCGTCACGGTGCGGTTGGCGCCGCTTCCGCCAAAGACAATGCCTGCGTTCTGCACCAATCCCGGATCGGACGAGTTCCCCGCCAGGGTCAGGTTCGCCGCCGGTGTTTCCGCGTCGGCAATGGCGAAGGAGATTGCCGAAGTTGGGGTGCCCGCGGTGGTGGTCCGCTTGGGAATGGCGGAAATCATCGGCGGCTGATTGACGGTGACGGTGAAGGAGCGGGTGACGATGTTGTCGCTGGTTCCGCCGTCGTTGACGTTGACGGTGACGGTGGTCGAGCCGCTGGCCGAGGGCGCGGGCGTGAACGAGAGCGAGCCGGTGGTATTGGGGCTGAGGTAGCTGACGGTCGGATTGGGGATAAGCGCCGTGTTGCCGGAGGCGGCGGTGATGGTCAGGGTCTGCATTTCGCTGGCGGCCCCGGAGGTGATGCCGGCCAGGCTCACGGTCTGCACGCCGGCGTTTCGGTTGCAGGCGACGTTGGGGAGCGCGTTCAAGGTCGGCGGCTGGTTGGCGGGGTTGACGGTGACGGTGAAGGAACGGGTGACGATGTTGTTGCTCGCGCCGCCGTCGTTGACCGTCACGGTGACGGTGGTTGAGCCGCTGGCCGAAGGCACGGGCGTGAAGGAGATTGAGCCGGTGGTGTTGGGGCTGAGGTAGCTGACGGTGGGATTGGGGATAAGCGCCGTGTTGCCGGAAGCGGCGGTGACGGTCAGGGTCTGTATTTCGCTGGCGGCGCCGGAAGTGATGCCGTAGAGACTGATCGTCTGCACACCGGCGTTTTCATTGAGGAGGAGATTGGCCAGGGCATCCAAAGTGGGAGGCTGACTGGGGGCGGCGATCGGATTTGAGTAGGTGACCTCGTTGGAAAAATCGCTTTCCAAACCGGTGTCATCCGTGGCGGTCGCGGCGAAGTAGTATGTCACCCCGGCGACCAAGCCCGACACGATTGCGCTGGTCGTGTTTCCTGCTGGCACCTGGTTGGTGTAGCTCCCGCTCGCCTCCCCACCATAGTAAACATTGTAGCCGACGACTCCGGGGCCGGGGCTGGGATTCCAAGACACCGTCACGCTGTCCGACGCGGGGCAACAAGCCGGAGCAAGGGCATACAGACAAACCAACAAAAACAGGAGGGCTGCGTTTCTCAATCGACCGAATCTTTCATACAACATACGGGGCGAACGAACGCAATAACCCTGCCAAGGTGAATTCGCCGAGGTTCCCAGATTCCCGGTTTTCAGTCCGCCAACTTATCGGGTGCTCCCCGGGTGCGCATCTCGGGTGTTTTGAACTCCTTCCCGGGGCGTCGCAATTGTCCGGCTTTCGGGGAGGGTGGCAACACGCCAGGTGCCGGCCGGTTCGGCGGGTTCACGTTGAAAGCATGCAGGACACACCTTGTCTTGAAAGGGAGCAAGCCGCGTCCATCCAGGGAACCTTCGCCCGGAGTGATGGCGTCGCTCCCAAGAATGGAAATTGCGCTGTTAGCGCTTGCCCCGCCGCACCGCGTCCTTCTTCTCCTCCAACTCCTCCTGAATCTTGGCGCGTTCGTGGACGAGCTGTTTCTGCAACTGCTCAAACTTTTCGGCGTCACCCGCTGCAGCCGCCTTGTTGAGCTCGTCCTTCAAGGCGATTTCGCGCTCGGCGATCTTGGCGGTGTATTTCGAGTCCAGCTCGGCCAATTGTTTTTTCTGGGCGGCGGTCAGTTGGGTGGCGGGAGAATTCTTGTTCAACCGTTCCATCGCGAGTTCGTAGGAGGATTTCATAAATCAGTGCGCCGGCTTTTTCTTCCACGGCATGTCCGGAAATGTTTCGGGCGGCTTCACCGCATGGAGCGGCGGCGGCGCGGCGGGCTTGGCCATCTGCATGTCTGGGTTCTCGGCGGCCGGCGCGGGAGCCTTGGCGTCCTGCCGCCAAGAGGAGATGCGCGCCTGCAACCCGTGATGCTCGGCGGTTTTTTTGTCGCCGGCCTTCATGTAAAACAGCGAGAGATTGGTGTGCACCAGCTGTTCGTTTGGCTTCATCTTCTCGGCCTTGTGGCCCTCCGCGATGGCCGCCTGAAATTCGCCCAGGCGGTAGTGCGCCATGCCCAGCGCGAGCTGCGCGTCGAAATGCGCCGGGTCCACCGCCAGCACTGCCTTGAGCTTGGCGATGGCGGTGGGGTAATCGCCCGTGCTGAAGTCAAACATCGCATCGTCGAATTGCTCTTGGAGCGTCGGCATGGGGGAAGCGTAGCGGACAAGGACGCGGTTGTCCAAACAAGGCGGAAGCATTTGCAACCGTTGATTCCCTGCCAGAATATCCGCGATAACCTCCCCCTTCGGCTTCGCGCCTTGCGGGCCGCCGTGGTGGAGACGCACGCTCACCGCGCCCGCTTCCATGTCGCGACCGCCGATGACCAGCATCGTGTGGACGCGCAATTGTTCCGCGTTGGAAATCTTCGCCTTGAACGGCGTCGCGCTGAAATCCGGATCCACGCGCACCTTGTTCGCGCGCAATTCGGCCACGATGGGTTTGGCGTAATTGATCAACGCTTCGTCGTCGTTAAGCGTGATGACGCGCACCTGATCCGGCGCGAGCCAGAGCGGGAAGTTGCCGGCGTAATGCTCGATGAGAAAGCTGATGAACTGCTCGTGTGTGCCGCGTATTGGTCAGCTATCCAAGCCGAGCTGAGAACGTATCTGGAGAGCTTTTGGGCAACTCGTGTCTAAACCGTCGCTCTTGCAAATCTCCTTAAAGCTCGAGTGGTCGTCAGCAAAACAGCCTACCAAAGTTATACGCTCAAGGAACTCAGTGAAGTTTGAAGCGACCATAACAGGTAGTTCGTATTGTTCGTGATCTACGCAAATAACCGGGGACTTTGCATCCGAGCCTATATTCATCAAGAGTGCGTCACCATTGCCAAGGTTCTGAAAAAACAGTTTGTTATCCCCCGATCCAAATACTCTAGCTACTTCTTCCGACTTCGGTTGACCTGCCTCTTCGAAAAATAGAACTTCCTCCAAGCTTGCGGCGGTCGAAACCTCGAGTTCATTCAACGACCATGTGAGTGTAGCTGCATGCCACGGACCTTCAGGTTGAGTCTCTATAAAACAGGCAAAATGTAATTCCTCGGCAAAATTCAGGAGCACATGCCGGAAATCCTCAGGCAGGCGGATTCCCTTTGAACTCTCCCATTCACTTACAGTTCGTTCTGATGCGGGAGCACTAATGTCCAACCAGCAATAAAATGGGCCTTTATGCATATACGCCTGATCTCCGACCCATCGCAATCTGAGGCCTGCTTTCTTGGCTTCAGCGATTCCGACTTTGTCACTTGAAGGCAAAATGAATTGTGGATGCGGTGGCGGAAGACACTCATTCTTGCAATCTTCGAATGAAACCAACTGTCCGCCGTGCTTCAACGCGTAATTGAGAGTTTGCTTCAATCTCGAAGTCCACTTCCCGAATTGCAGTGTTGGGTCTGCGATCATGAACGTGTTTGACTTAAAGTCTGGACTACGCCCTCCGCTCTTTGATGCTCGCCAGAATATCCGCCACGACCTCCCCCTTCGGCTTCGCGCCTTGCGGACCGCCGTGGTGGAGGCGCACGCTCACCGCGCCGGCTTCCATGTCGCGACCGCCGATGACCAGCATCGTGTGGACGCGCAATTGTTCCGCGTTGGAAATCTTCGCCTTGAACGGCGTCGCGCTGAAATCCGCATCCACGCGCACCATGTTCGCGCGGAGTTCAGCCACGATGGGCTTGGCGTAGGCGATCAACGCTTCGTCGTCGTTGAGCGTGATGACGCGCACCTGATCCGGCGCGAGCCAGAGCGGGAAGTTGCCCGCGTAATGCTCGATGAGGAAGCCGATGAACCGCTCATGCGTGCCGAGCGGCGCGCGATGGATGCACAA
>JANPGB010000526.1:0-4360 GCA_031423695.1 Verrucomicrobiota bacterium | reverse complement strand
TGACCTTCACGTCGCCGCTGCACCGCGCGGTGGACACCGCCGGCAGCGCGGTCTTTTCGGCAACGGCCACCGGCCCGCTGCCGCTGAAATACCAGTGGCGGCTGAATGGCACTAACGTCATCAACGCCACCAATGCCACGATCAACCTCGCCAATGCGCAGACAACGAACTCAGGTTTCTACACGCTCGTCGTCACGAACGCCTCCGGCAGCGTGACGAGCCGCCCGGTTTCGCTGCTCGTCTATCCGCCGCAGGTCACGATGTTCGCCGACAATTTCGATGTGAACACCGCCGGGAACTGGATTTACAACACCAGTTCCGGCGACAACGCCGTCACGTTTAATTTTGATTACTCCGCGCTCGGCATTCCGTCCGCGCCCAACGCGACCAACGGCACCACGCGCGGTGTGCAGGTGCAGGCGAACCTCTCGCTGGGCACGACCAACGCGCTCTCACTCTCGCCGACCGGCCAGAATTTCGGCGGCGACTATCGGCTGCGTTTCGACGGGTGGATCAACGTGAACGGCCCGTTTCCCGGCGGCGGCTCCGGCTCCACGGAACTGCTCACTGCTGGCATTGGCACCTCCGGCACGCGCACGCAGTGGATCGGACGCAATTCCACCGCCGACGGATTTTATTTTTCCGTGAACGGCGACGGCGGTTCTGGTGACACCGCGGCCACTATCGCCGACTACAACGCCTACATCGGCACCACGGTGCAGGCGGCGGCGACGGGCGATTATTGGGCCGGCACGGGCACCACCGCGCGCGGCAACGGAAATGTCTATTACACGTCGGCTTTTCCCACCGGCCAGGCCGCGCCGGCGTCGCAGCAGTCAGCGTATCCGCAGCAGTCCGGCAGCCTGAACGCCGGCACCTTCGGCCTCGCGTGGCACGACGTGATTGTTTCCAAGCGCGGCAGCACGGTGGACTGGGTGGTGGACGGCGTGCGCTTCTGCACCATTTCCAACGCAACGTTCACCGCGAGCAATGTGTTCGTTGGCTTCTGGGATCCGTTCACATCACTGTCGTCAAACAACGTCATCAACTTCGGCCTCGTGGACAATGTGCGCGTGGAATCGCCCGCCGTCGCGCCGGCGTGGCTGACGCAGCCGGTCGCACAATCCGTCAGACTTGGGACCAATGTGACCTTCGCGGCCGCAGCCACCGGGCTGCCCGCGCCGAATTATCAATGGCGCTTCAACGGCACGAACATCTTGGGCGCGACGAATTCTAGCTATGTGATTGCTTTCGCCGCCCCGACGAACACGGGAAATTATTCCGTGACTGCGAGCAACTTCATGGGCGCGGTCCCCAGCACGAACGCGCTGCTCGCGCTCGTCGCGCCTGCCGCCGCGCAGTTCACGTCCATCGTCAACTCCAGCGGCGCGGTGCAGGTCGCATTCAACGGCGATGCGTATTGGACTTACACGATTGAAGTTTCCACGAACCTGACGAGTTGGAACTCGCTGACAAATTTGACGAGCACGAACGGCATTTTCAATTTCACCGCCGGCTCCACCACGGACGCGCCGCAGCAATTCTTCCGCGCCCGGGTCGGGCCTTGATTTAATCGCATGAAATTTCCGTGGTCGATTTTATTGTTCCTCGCACTGCCGCTGTTTTCTCACGCGGAAACTTTTGATGTCCTGATCCGCCACGGCCTCGTGGTGGATGGCACGGGCAATCCCGGCTATCACGCCGATGTCGCCATGAAGCAGGGGCGCATCGCTGCCATCGGGCAAATCACCGGCACGGCGAAGGTGGAGATTGATGCCACCGGCCTCGTCGTGGCTCCCGGTTTTATTGACGTCCACACGCACGCGGACGACGTGGCCGATTTTCCGCTCGCCGAAAATTTTCTCCGCATGGGCGTGACCAGCCTCGTCGTCGGCAACTGCGGTTCGTCGGATCTGGACCTCGGAAAACTGTTCCACAAAATTGAAGCGAAAAAAGTTTCGCTCAACGTCGCCTCGCTCATCGGCCACAATTCCGTCCGCGAAAAAGCGATGGGCGGCAGCTTTGACCGTGAACCGTCGCCTGCCGAGCGCGAGAAGATGAGAACCCTCGTGCGGCAGGCGATGCAGGACGGCGCGGTGGGGCTTTCCACCGGATTGATTTACCGCCCGGGAACGTTTTCCAGTTCGGATGAAATCGTGGAACTCGCCAGGGAAATCGCTCCGTTTGACGGCATTTACACAAGCCACATGCGGCATGAGGATCATCAGATCGATTCCGCGCTCGATGAAGTATTCCACGTTGCCCGCATGGCGCACGTCCGCGCGGAAGTGTCGCACATCAAGCTCGGCGGAGAACGCGCCTGGGGCCAGGCCGCGCGAGTCTTGCAAAAAATTGAGGAGGCTCGCGCCGAGGGTCTCGACATCACGCAGGATCAATACGCCTACACCGCGTCCAGCACCTCGCTCGCGCAGTTGATTCCCGACTGGGCATTCGACGGCGGCACGGCGAAATTCAAAGCCGCCTTTGCCGATCCGGGACTCAAGGCGAAGCTCATCGCGGACATGCACAAAAATATTCACGAACGCGGCGCGACGAATTATTCCTACGCCGTCATCGCGCACTACGCGCACGATCCCTCGCTGGACGGCCTGAGTATCGTCGAAGCCGCCAAAAAGCTGCGCGGTGCGGATGCGTTGGACGACCAGATTGAAACCATCTTGGAAATCGAGAACAACGGCGGGGGTGCCGGCGTCTTTCACGGCATGAACGAAGACGATCTGAAAATTTTCATGCGGCATCCGAACACGATGTTCGCCAGCGACAGCGGCAGCCGCGAATTCGGCAAGGCCGTGCCGCATCCGCGCGGCTACGGCAACAGCGCGCGCATTCTCGGGCACTACGTCCGCGAACTCAAGGTGCTGCGGCTCGAGGACGCCGTACGCAAGATGACGAGCCTGCCCGCAAACACCTTCCACTTTCCCGATCGCGGCCAGCTGCGCGAGGGCTGGGCGGCGGACATCACGATTTTTGATCCGGCCAAAGTGAGTTCTCCCGCGACCTACGAAGATCCGCATCACTACGCGGAGGGAATTCCCTTCGTGCTGGTGAATGGGGTCACGGTCATCAAGAACGGTCGGCACACCGGGGCGCGACCGGGGCAGGCGCTGCGCCATGAAGTTCCCGCGGGAAAATAATCCGGCAGGCCCGCCCGGACACGAAGCCAGTTTCTTTTTGATTGGACAAGTTGGAGGATTCGCAGGAAAGTCGCCGGACACTTTGATCTGAGATCGGGAATCGAACGTTATGTCCGCCAACCTTGCTGACGCCACCCCGCAGGAGCCCCAGCGCCTGATGTCGCTGGACGCGCTGCGCGGCTTCGACATGTTCTGGATTCTTGGCGCGGATTCACTCGTGTACGCGCTGCACGGAATGGCCGAGACCGCGCCGACAAATTTTCTCGCGACGCAGCTCGACCATGCCGAATGGGTGGGTTTTCATTTCTACGACCTGATTTTTCCGCTGTTCATTTTCATGATGGGCGTCTCGACGGTCTTTTCGCTGACCAAAATCATCGCGCGCGAAGGCCGCGGCGTGGCCGTGAAACGGGTGCTGCGCCGGGGGGCGCTCCTGTTTGTCCTCGGCCTGATTTATTCCGGCGGCTTCACGAACCCGTGGCCGGACATGCGGTTGATGGGGGTGTTGAACCGCATCGCGCTCTGCTACACCGTCAGCGGACTGCTCTTCATCTGTTTACGGACGCGGGCGCTGGCGGCCGTGGCCGTCGCATTGCTGCTCGGTTACTGGGCGCTGCTGGCGTGGGTTCCGTTTCCCGACGTGCGGCCGACGCCGGGCGGCGACGCGGTGATCACCAAGGAAGCCGGGTTCAAAAAAATGAACCAGCTCAACATGGCCAGCACCAATCTGATTCACGGCTCTTACGTTCAGGGCGTGACCCTGCCCAACTACATTGACCAAAAATATCTGCCCGGTCGGAAATACGACGGCACCTACGACCCTGAAGGCATTCTCAGCACGCTGCCCGCCATTGTCACCGGACTGCTGGGGATTTTCGCCGGCGTGCTCATCCGGAATAAATCCGTCCCGGACAATAAAAAAGTTGTTTGGTTGCTTGGCGCGGGCGCGGCGGGCGTCGCGCTGGGATTTTTTTGGGGGATGGAATTTCCCGTCATCAAAAAAATCTGGACCTCGTCCTACGTGCTGGTCGCCGGCGGCTACAGCGCGATGCTGCTCGGTGCGTTCTACTGGATCGTGGACGTGCGGCTATGGCGGACGTGGTGCCAGCCGTTTGTCTGGATCGGCATGAATCCGCTGGTCATTTATATCACAAGCAATTTCCTCGGCGGCCTCGGTTTTGAAAAGCTGGCGCGTCGGCTTGCCG
>JANPGB010000525.1:0-3878 GCA_031423695.1 Verrucomicrobiota bacterium | reverse complement strand
CAGCAAGACGACCAACTACGGCCACTTCGGCAAGAACGACAAAGCCCTCACCTGGGAGGCGACCGACAAGGTTGCCGCCCTCAAGAAAGCGATTTAACCGGTTAACGATTCACAACTATGTCAAAAATAAAACTGTCCCCTTCCCGCCAGACCCTCGTCAAATTGAACGGCAACGGCAAAGCCGGCGCCGTCGTCGCTGAAGTCAGCGCCACCTTCGCCCAATACGCAGCGCAGACGCTCGCCGGCAAAGACTTCATCGTCCGCGACTTCTCGCTCGCCGAATGGGGCCGCAAGGAACTCAATGTGGCCGAGCACGAAATGCCCGGTCTGATGTCCGTGCGCAAGAAATACGCGAAGACCAAACCGCTCAAAAGCGTGCGCATCACCGGTTCGTTGCACATGACGATCCAGACCGCGGTGCTCATTGAAACCCTCGTGGCTCTCGGCGCGAATGTGCGTTGGGCTTCATGCAACATTTTCTCCACGCAAGATCACGCGGCCTCCGCCATTGCAGCAACCGGCACGCCGGTGTTCGCCTGGAAGGGCGAGACGCTCGAAGAATATTGGGAACTCACGCTCAAGGCGATTTTGTTTCCCGGCGACCAAGGCCCGGAACTCGTCGTTGATGACGGCGGCGATGTCACCCTGCTCATCCACAAAGGCTACGAACTCGAAAAGGGTTCCAAGTGGGCCTACGAATCCAAGGGCGACAGTCACGAAGTTTCCGTCGTGAAAGCCCTGCTCCGCCGGCTCGCGAAAGAGAAGCCCGGCCTCTGGACGAAGATCGTCAAAGATTGGAAGGGCGTTTCCGAAGAAACGACCACCGGCGTGCATCGCCTCTATCAGATGAAGGACGCGGGCACGCTGCTCGTTCCCGCCATCAACGTGAACGACTCCGTCACCAAGTCGAAGTTCGACAACCTCTACGGCTGCCGCGAATCCCTCGCGGACGGCATCAAGCGCGCCACCGACGTCATGCTCGCCGGCAAGGTTGCCGTCGTTTGCGGTTACGGCGATGTCGGCAAAGGCAGTGCGGCTTCGCTTCGCGCCTATGGTTGCCGCGTGATTGTCACCGAAATTGATCCCATCAACGCGCTGCAAGCCGCGATGGAAGGTTTCCAAGTCAACACCATCGAAAGCACCCTCGGTGTTGGCGACATCTACGTCACCACCACCGGCAACTGCGACATCATCACCGTCGCGCACATGCTTGCCATGAAAGATCAGGCCATCGTCTGCAACATCGGCCATTTCGACAACGAGATCCAGGTGGACGCGTTCAAGAAAGTCAAAGGCGTGCGCGTCGAAAACATCAAGCCGCAATACGACCGCTATTATCTGCCCGGTAACAAGAGCATCTATATGCTCGCCGAAGGCCGCTTGGTGAACCTCGGCTGCGCCACCGGCCATCCGAGCTTCGTAATGAGCAATTCGTTCACGAACCAGACCCTCGCGCAGATTGATCTCTGGGCGAACAAGGACAAATACGAGAAGTCCGTCTATCGTCTTTCCAAGAAGCTCGACGAAGAAGTGGCGCGTTTGCATCTGGAAAAAATCGGCGTCGTGCTGACCAAGCTGACCAAGGCACAGGCCGATTATCTCAACGTGCCGGTCGAAGGGCCGTATAAGCCGGAACATTACCGCTATTAAGCGAACTCAAATCTGGAAACACGAAAGGCGAACGGAGCAATCCGTTCGCCTTTTGATTTTCATCACCACACACCCCAGACTTGACGTCACAAACAAGTCTGCAACTCTGGCGCGCATAAACGATGAAACGCAAACCTCTTCTCAGCATCACGATTCTCGCGGCCCTTGTTCTCACGTATTCCGTCCGCTCCCAGGAACCGCTCCGCCTCAATGTCGTCCATGTGGACAGTGAGGAAATCGCCGGGGAGGATGGCAAGGGTGCCAACGCCGTCGACGGCGACCCCAACACCCACTGGCACACGCAATGGCAGGACGCCAGTCCCGCACATCCTCATGAAATCATCCTCGGGCTGAGCCGCACCGCCCGGCTCAGCGGCTTCACCTACCTGCCCCGGCAGGACGAACAGGAAAACGGTTCCATCCAGGATTACGAGTTTTACATCAGCGAGGACGGCAAGGATTTTGGTCAGGCGGTGAAGCACGGAAGTTTCGAGAACACCAAGGAGAAAAAGACGGTGAGCTTTGACGCGAAGCCCTGCCGGTTCATCAAGCTCAAGGCGCTGTCCGAAGTCAACGGCGAGGCGTGGACCTCCGCGGCGGAAATCGGAGTCCTCGAAGCCGCCGACACCAACGCAGCCCCGGCCCAAGCCCGCCGCAGCTTCTTCATCAGCGCCCTGGACCTCAGCCAGATTGAGCAGGGCTGGGGCGAGCCGCACGCCAACGAATCCGTCGAAGGCAAACCGCTGACCATCGGCGGGAAGACGTTCACCAACGGCGTCGGCACGCACGCCGTCAGCCGCTTCGTTCTCATCTTGGACGGCAATGCGGAACAGTTCTCGGCCTCCGTGGGCGTGGATGATGAGGTGCCCGCCGGCAAAGGCAGCGTCGTCTTCAAAGTTCTCGGCGACGGCGACCGCGCGTTGTGGGAAAGCGCGGAGTTGCATCAGGGCGGCGCGGCCAAACCGGTGGCCGTGAATCTCGCGGGCGTGAAGCAGTTGACCCTGCTGGTCGAAGGCGGGGACGACATCATGTTCGATCACGCCGACTGGGCCGACGGAAAAATAGTCATGACCAGGGGCCGGCCCAAGGTGCTGTCGGCTATCAAGGAGGACGCCGTGATTCTCACGCCGAAGCCCTCGCCCAAGCCGCGCATCAACAGCGCGAAAACTTTTGGCGTACGGCCCGGCGCGCCGTTCCTGTTCACCGTGGCGGCCACGGGAGATCGCCCCATGAAATTTACCGCCTCAAAATTGCCGAAAGGATTGCAGTTCAATCCGCAGTCGGGCCGCATAACCGGCGCGCTGACCGAGAAAGGCGAACACCTCGTCACCCTTCATGCAAAAAATTCGCTCGGCGAGGCGACGCAGCAATTCAAAATTATCTGCGGCAGTTTGATCGGACTCACGCCCGCGCTCGGCTGGAACAGTTGGAATTGTTTTGCCTCCGCCGTCACCGCCGACAAAGTGAAGTCCGCCGCCGACGCTATGGTCAGCAGCGGCCTCATCAATCACGGCTGGACGTATGTGAACATTGACGACTTCTGGGAAGTGCATCGTGACTCGAAAGACCCGACCTTGCAAGGCCCGCGCCGCTCCACGGATGGGAGCATTATTCCGAACCCCCGTTTTCCCGACATGAAAGCGCTGGCGGATTACGTTCATGAAAGGGGTTTGAAGATCGGACTCTATTCCTCGCCTGGCCCGTGGACCTGCGGCGGCTGCGTGGGCAGCTTCGACCACGAACAACTCGACGCGGCTTCTTACGCGCAGTGGGGTTTTGATTACCTCAAGTACGACTGGTGCTCATACAATCCCGACATGGAAAAATTACGCGGCGATTCCACCAACTATCCCGCCGCTGCCAAAAGCTGGGGCGGTCCGGCACCCAAGGATCTTGCCAAGTTGCAAAAGCCCTACGCCATCATGCGCGCCGCACTGGATCAGCAGAAGCGCGACATCCTTTACAGCTTCTGCCAGTACGGCATGGGTAATTCCTGGGAATGGGTGGCTGAAGTCGGCGGCAACTCCGGGCGCACCACCGGGGACATCACCGACACCTGGAGCAGCATGGCCGGCATCGGTTTCAACCAGAACGGCCACGAAAAATTCGCCGACCCCGGACATTTCAACGACCCCGACATGTTGGTGCTTGGCAAGGTCGGCTGGGGCCCAAGCCTGCATCCCACGCGGCTCACACCGAACGAACAATACACGCACTTCAGTTTGTGG
>JANPGB010000524.1:0-2126 GCA_031423695.1 Verrucomicrobiota bacterium | reverse complement strand
TGTTGATGGCCTCGATCACGGTGTCGAGCTTCAAGACGGCCGTGATGAGAATGCGCGTGGCGAAGGGCTGGGCCTTGCGCGCTTCCGCCAGAATTTCCAGGCCGGACAGTCCGGGCATGGTCAGGTCGGTGATGATGACGGAGAACTGGCGCTGCTTGATTTCGGCCACGGCGGCGAGCGGATCGGAAAAGGTGATGACTTCGTGTCCGGCGCGGCGCAAGGTTTCCTGCAACGCGGCGAGGATGATTTCCTCGTCGTCCACAATCAGGATCGGGAGGCTTTTGCCGCCGGGCGGATGAGAAACTGGGGTGGTCATGGGTTGGGATTGGGCGGAGCACCGAGGACGGATTTGAGCCGCGCGAGCAGGTCGGGGATCACGGTGCCGAAGGGGATCACGGCGTCCACCTTCTGCAAAAACACGGTGTCCAGTTCGTCCTGGTTGCAGTTCACCAGGCAGAAGGTTTTGACGGGCATCTGTTCGGCGCGCACCCGGTCAAAGAGCGGCAGCCGCTGGCCGGAACCGCCGTCGCAGATCAGGAGCAGGCCGGTGAACTGGAAGTTGGGCGAGTGCAGGCTCTCGAGCGCGGCGGCCTCGGAGGTGGCGCTGACGACATAGTAGCCGTTCTCCCGAAGCTGCTCGGCGATGCGGCTCAAAGTGTTTTCCGTCGGCCCGACGAGCAGCAGGGTGTGGCGCGCCAGCTGGTCGGTCTGCTGGGCGGTTTCCGCCTCGGTGAAATCCGCCTGCGCAAACCAGAGATGGAACGTGGTGCCGACTTTCTCGGTGCTTTCGAGTGAGATGCCCGCGCCGTGTTTCTCCACGAACAGCCGGGCGTTGTACAGGCCGAGGCCGGAGCCTTTGCCCAGCGGTTTGGTGGTGAAGAACGGATCGAAAATGGAACTGACGAACGCCTCGGGAATGCCCGTGCCGGTGTCCTGCACGGAAAGGCAGGCGACGGGCGCGTGCGGCCGGGCGCCGTGCAGATTGGGTATGGCGGGCAGTTCGGCCTGGCGCGCGGTGCGGAAGGTGAGGTGGCCGCTGTTGGGCATCGCGTCGGCGGCGTTGAGCGCGAGGTTGACGAGCACCTGCCGCAATTCGACCTCATCCAGATAGACGGGAAGCTGGCCCTCCGCGAGTTCGGTCTGCACGCGCACGCGGCGCGGCAAAACTTTTTGCAGCACGGCGGCGATGCTGGTGACGATCTCGTTCAGGTCGTGATAGTTTTTTTCGCCCGGCGTGCCGTGGTGCAGCTGGCGGATGCGCTGGGACAACTGGCCCGCCTCAATGGCCGTGCTGCGGATCATGTTGAGGCCGTCGCGCAGCGAGGTGTTCTCGCCCAGCTCGGACTCGAAGGTTTCGCTCAACGCCACGATGCCGGTCATGATGTTGCAGAAATCATGGGCCAGCCCCATCGTGAGCGTGCCGAGATTCTCCTTCCACGAAAGATTCAACAGCCGCCGTTCGGCGATGGTCTGGCGGCTGATGTCGAGCCAGATGCCTTCGTAGCCGAGCAGCAGGCCGTTGCTGCTGAAGACGGGCTGGCGGTGCTCCCATAGATAACTGACGCGGCCGGTCTGCGCGTGGCGGATGCGGAACGTGCTGATCAGATCAGCGGATGAATGCGCGGCTTCGCGCAGCCGGGCCAGCAGCGGCTGGACGTCGGCCTCGTGGATGGTCTGCCAGAAAAATTTCGAGTGCCGCTGCCATTCGGCGGCCGGAACGCCGGTCAACTCCTCGATGCGCGGGCTGATGAAGGCAAAACTGAAATCGGGCCGCTGGCTGAAGATGATGCCGGGCCAGCGATGGATCAGATTTTCCAACTGCACCTCGGCGCGCAGCATCCGCTGGAAGGAATCGTGGATGGCGACGCTGCTCCAGGAATTTTCCGGAAATAAATTCTCCAGCTCGCGCGCGGGCGGCACGCCGGATTCCAAACGCAGAAAACCGACGGCGTCGTGGCGGCAGAGGTCAACCCCGAGGCGTTCGGTGAAATCGTCCTTGCGCGCGACGAGTTCGAGGCGGTCAAACTTCGCCGAACCCGCGAGCAGGCTTTGCATTTCCACGCGCCAGCCCGCGTGCCGCTGGCCGATTAATTCAGGGAAAGACTGGCCGGACAATTCGCCCGCCG
>JANPGB010000523.1:0-2361 GCA_031423695.1 Verrucomicrobiota bacterium | reverse complement strand
ACTTTGGATTTTACCGGCACGCAAAACTACGTCGTTTCGGCGGCGGGGTTTGCGGATAAAACTTACGCCGTCACGGTGACGAAAGCGGCGGCGAGCACGGCGAAGGATATTACGGCGTTCGCGTTTCCCGGCCTGCCGGTGACGACGATTGGCGCGAGCACGGTTTCGGTGACGGTGCCCTTTGGCACATCGGTGACGAATCTCTCGCCCACGTATTCGGTTTCCGCGCTGGCTTCGGGCAGCCCTGTTTCCGGCACGGCGAGGGACTTTACCAGCGCGCAGACTTACACAATCACGGCGGAGAATGGCTCCACGAAAGTCTATACGGTGACGGTCACGATTGCTCCGGCGAGTTCGGCGAATACGATGCTCACTTGCGACTTCGGAGTGCTCGGAGCGGCGACCATCACGGGGACAACTGCAACGCTAACAGTGGTGCCCACGCAGCAGGTGACGGCCCTCGCGCCGACCTTCACGCTTTCGCCGCTGGCTACGATCAGCCCGGCTTCCGGGAGCACGCAGAATTTCACCAACCCGGTGACCTACACCGTCACCGCGCAAAACGGCGCGATGCAGAATTACTCCGTCGCTGTGCAGTCCTACAATACGTGGGCGCACTCGGGCTCGCTGTTCATCATCACGACGCCGGAGGGCGCGAATATCGCGGCGGGTCTCACGGAGACAAACTTCCCGATTTTGATTCGGCTCAACAACAGCAACTTCAACTTCGCCGAAGCACAGTCAGACGGACGAGACATCCGCTTTACCACTCCTGCCGGGGTCGTGCTGCCGTATCAAATCGAACAATGGGATGTGGCTGGCGGAGCGGCGAGTATCTGGGTGAAAATCCCCACGATTACCGGCAACGCGCGGCAGGAGATTGTTATGTATTGGGGCAAAGCGGGAGTCGCCGCCGAGTCAAATGGCCCGGCTGTATTTAATGCCGTGAATGGCTATGCCGCCGTGCTGCACATGAACGAGACGGTGCAGGATGTCATCGGCTCGGTCACACCGACTGACACCGGGACGACCCTCGCCACGGGGATGATTGGGAAAGGCCGCAATTTCACGTTGGGCAAAGGCATTTGGTGCGGGGATACCATCGCGAGTTTCCCGCAGGGCGGCGTCGCCCACTCCACGGAGGCGTGGTTTCGGACGAGCACGGTGAATTGCGAGGTCGTGGATTGGGGTGTGGAAGGCGGCACCGGAGCCAAGGTGCAGATTCGCGTGGCTAGCCCACCGCACATTTACGTGGATGGGAATTTTGCCAGCGTCACCGGCACCATCTCTCTGGATGCAACGCAGTGGCATCATGTGGTGCATACCTATACTCCGGGCAGTCCGAACGTGGCGCGGATCTATGTGGATGGACAGCTCGACGCTTCGGCCAACGTGACCATGAACCTGCCGAATCCATCGCGGATGTGGATTGGCGGGTGGTATAATAGCTATGTCTATGTCGGTGACATTGATGAAGTGCGCATTTCCAAAGTCGCCCGCTCGGCGAACTGGATCAAACTGGAATACGAGAACCAGAAGCCGCTCCAGACCCTTGTAGGAACGCTGGTGCAGGCAGGCTCCACTTTCTCCGCTTCGCCCGCGTCCGTGACGTTCAATGAAGGCACGAGCACTGCCTTCACGGCTCAGGCGGGTGGCGCGCAAAAAGTGTATTGGATTCGCAAGCAAGGCGGCGTGGATACGGTGCTCGCGGTGGATACGTTTGCGCTCAGTCTCGCCGCCGGTCGCGTGACGGGCAGCCAGTCTTTCATCATTCAGTTCAAGGGAATTTATTCCGGCAGCATCCAGACCGTGGATATCCCGGTGACGATTACCGAAGACCTGCCCGATCCGGTTTTCACGCTCACTGGCCCGACGACTTGGGACGGGCGGCAGACGATCAACGTCACCGCGAACATCTCGAACCTCACCACGCTCCAGGCAAAAGGCGTCGCCAATTTCACCTACACCTGGGCCGTGAACGGAGTCGCCGTGGCCAAGCAAATCAACGCTGGCACTTTGACCCTGCTGCTCGCCCAAGGCAACGGGCCGATGGTCGTGACTTTGACTATGGACAACGGCGGAGGCTTGGTGACTAACACAAAGACCATCACCGTCCAGCAACCCGCGTCCGATGCGTGGGTGCAGCGGACCCCGGTTGCCAATGAAAAGCCAGTGAACAATCAGTTCTTCGCCCGCGACGATACCGGGTTTGGCAAAATCTTTTACAAAAGCACGCAAGCGGGTTCGCCCGACACGGTGTTTATCAAGGTCTATACGACCGATACCGGTTCGGATTTGCTCTACTCAACTTTCCGTCAGGCGCTGCCGCCGGGCGGTGGTGCCTATGCCTTCACCGGCGTG
>JANPGB010000522.1:0-1599 GCA_031423695.1 Verrucomicrobiota bacterium | reverse complement strand
TAGGTGACTTGTCCGGTCTCGATGATCGGATCAAAGAAACTGAATGCCTCCCGGTTCTGGAGGACTTGGTAATTTTCACCCACCATCCCGAACGGTTTGCATTCCGGCGTGCCCCAAAGGTCCGCCCGCACCGTGGCGTAGTGCCCCGGCACGGCACAGCCAGTTCCGCCATCAAATGCATACACCGGCTGTTTCTGGACCTCCCAATCCAGGTGGGCGGCCTTGATGGCCGCCTCCGCCGTCCGGGGTGGCGCACCCAGATGGGTGCCAAGTTTGTGCCAGGGTGTTTCGCCGACAAACATCATCATCGGCTTGCCATCCTTCATCGCAATTTTATGTGGCATAATCGTGTTCTTTCCGGGTGTGCAGTTTTATTCGGTGCTTATGAATCCGGCGTCCGTCAAATGTCCAGGGCCGTTCCAGCGGTAGGCTACCAGCGGTCCGCCATTGGCCACGCTAAAGTCAACGCAGGCGACATTCCTGGTCACCGGCACCCGCGGATGATCTGGGGGCAACCAGTAGTGTCCCACGAAGACCGGCGGGGCATCAGCAGCGTATTCGGTAAGTCCCGTCAACAAATCGGCAGAGACTGGCAAGGCCGGAATCCCGTCATCATCGGGAAAGACCAACTCGCGGAATGTGCGGCCCTCGCCGGTCATCCACCACCGCGTGCGGATCTTGGAACGTGAGAAGCCCGACTTGTCCGAAAAGCGGTAGCCTTTCGGCAATTCGATTTCCCGGCCTTTGAGCAGCACTTCCACCGCGTCATACTCCGGCGTGCCCTTGCGGGCCGCTTTGTGCAAGGTCGCCTCGTCGAGCCGAGCGCGGTCTTTTAACGCCACCTTGCTGGGTTCGTCCCAAGCCGCGTGCACCACCCGGAAATCACCCATCTCCAGGTAGAGCGGCAACCTGCGGAACCAGGCGAGATAGTCCCGCCATTCGTCCGGATACTCCGCGAACGCAGCCAGAGTCGCGGCATGCACCGTGCGGTTCTTTTTTGAGTGGGTCTTCAACGGATTACCATCCCGACCCACGGTGTGATAGCAAAGCGCGTTGAACTCATGGTTGCCCATCACCGCCAACGCTGAACCACCGTCAATCATGCTCCGCACCAACCGCAACGTCTCCCGGATCTCCGGGCCACGATCAATGAAGTCGCCGAGGAAAACCACCCGGCGATTGGGATGACGGAAGCAGCCCGCTTTTTCTTCGTAGCCAAGCCGGCCCAACAATCGGCGCAGCGGAGTGGCATAGCCGTGAATGTCGCCGATGATGTCGAATCCGCCGTTCAGTGAGTTTTCTTTTTCCTTTTTCATGACACCTAAAGGTAGCACATATAGATTGTCTTTACAGTATAGAAATAGCAAGTAACATAACTCTATGGACAAGTATAAAGCTCTTTTTGGCCGGGGCGGTTTGTCGCTCGACCGCCTGCGCAACTTCGTGCTGATCGCAGATGCGGGTGGACTCAGTCGCGCGGCGGAGCGTGATCCGACCCGGATGAGCCTGTTCAGCAAACAGGTCAAGGAACTGGAAACCTTCTTTGGCACGGCGTTGACGCGCCGCCAAGGCCGGACCACCACCTTGACCGAAACCGGC
>JANPGB010000521.1:0-1615 GCA_031423695.1 Verrucomicrobiota bacterium | reverse complement strand
GCGGGATAGAAGAGCGGACGCGTCACTTCGCCGTCGTCGGCGCGGAACTTCAGCCAGGTCTCGATGTCCTGCTGAAAGGTCTCCTGCGTCTTCAACCCGTCCGTGACCACGACGACGGGCCGGGCGGGAAACAGTTCCTGGAGGAGAATCGCGAAGAACGGCTGGGCGGAGGCGCTGACGTCCTCACAGGACAAAGCGCGGCCCGACTCCAGGCGCTGACGGAGGGCCTGCGCGGCTGGAGTGTGCGCGACGGAAGCGAACACCTGCGTGCCCGGCTTCGTAGTTTGTTCCGAACCCAAGCGGGGCGAAGCTTGCAGCCGCCAATGATCTCGTCAAGGTGAGTCCAAGGTTTTGGAGCGAAAGAAGGCGATTCTGGCGCTCACGAGCCAGAAATTGGCAGCATGCTCAAAAAACGGTAAATGGATGATTGACACTCACTCGTGTTTTTGTTGGTATCTCCATCCCTTTTAGGAAACGACTATGTATGCCGTCATTGAAACTGGTGGAAAACAGTATCGCGTAGCTGCAGGCGACACGCTCGAAATCGAGCGTCTCGAAACTGAAGCTGGCAAACCTCACACTTTTGATCGTGTGTTGCTCGTCGAGAACGACGGCAAGATCTCCGTGGGCACGCCCACGGTGAGCAAAGCGACCGTGGTTGCTGATGTCACCCAGCACCTGCGAGGTGGAAAGACAATTGCGTTTAAGATGAGACGCCGCAAAGGCTATCACCGGACGGTCGGACATCGTCAGGAGCTTACCCGCGTCAAAATTACAGAAATTAAAGGATAGTTATGGCACATAAAAAAGGTCAAGGCAGCGTTCGTAACGGCCGTGACAGCGTCAGCAAACGACTCGGTGTGAAGCGCTATGGCGGCCAGGTGGTCACCGCAGGCAGCATCCTCATCCGCCAGCGCGGTTCGAGGTTCCTCGCCGGTCAGAACGTCGGCACCGGCCGCGATTGGACACTTTTTGCGCTCGTGGATGGCAAGGTCGCCTTCGACAAGGGCAGCCGCCGCGTGAACATTGTTCCCGCCGCAGGAGATGCCGCTAACAACTAGCCGCTCCAAATCATATTCTTGAAGGCGAGGTCCTTGGCCTCGCCTTTTTTGTTTGTCAGGGAGAACTCGCCCGGCGCGAAGTCCCACTTGCCAATTTCCCCGAACTCCACTACTTCATCCTCCACGTTCGCCCAGCATGTTTATTGATGAGATCAAAGTGTTCGCCCGCGCCGGCCATGGCGGCAAAGGCTGCGTTGCATTCCTGCGGGAAGCGTATCGCCCCAAGGGCGGACCCAGCGGCGGCAATGGCGGACGTGGCGGCAGCGTGATTCTTCAGGCGGACCACGACCTGAACAATCTCCTCAATCAATTTTTCCAGCCCCAGCTCGTCGCCGAACAGGGCGAGGGCGGCAAGGGCAAATGCATGAACGGCCTTGCCGGCAAAGATCTCATCATCAAGGTTCCGTGCGGCACCTTGGTCTGGCGCCTGCCTGCGCCCCCGGCACCTGAACCCGAGCCTGAGTCAGAAGCATCATCGACGGGCGAGGAAGAAGAGGAGACTGAAGATGCCGACGAGTCAAAGCCGCTCATTCTTTCCACTGACAAACGCCCCA
>JANPGB010000520.1:0-4619 GCA_031423695.1 Verrucomicrobiota bacterium | reverse complement strand
TGCCGGCCTCGCCGGCGAACGCCTGGAGCTGGAACAATGATCCGAGTGAAAGCCCGAGCATGCCCGCGCCGCCAACGCGGAGCAGGTCGCGCCGGGTCATTTTCATTTGTGGATCGCAGAGATCGCTGCACATGCCGCCGGTTATTTTGATCATAATTTTTGAGGCTTGGGTTTTCCGGATCGTGAAATCTAATCAATGGTTGAACAAAAACCCGGGACTGTTGATCAGCGCCCAGGTCAAATCCTGAACGACGGTGAGCCGCTTGTTTTCATTTTGTTTGTCGCTGGCTTTTGCGTCCACCCGCAGTTGCAACAGATACGGATCGAGTTTCACCGGCATTTCGGCCTCGGTCAGTGCCTTTTTCAATTCCTTGAGTTTGGGATCGGTCTTCAGCGGTTCTGAGACGTCCAGCACGGCCAGTTTGCGTTTCCAAAATTCCGTGTCCGTGTTGCGGTAATAATCAAGGAGGGCGGAAGCCTGTTCCGGCGTGCGTTCGCCGGCGGGCGATCGGACTGCGTCCACGACTGCTCTAGGCAGGCCGAAGTCGAGCGCGTTGTCATTGGTCGTGACGAAAAGTCGGAAGCGTCCGATGAGATGCTCGGGACCAAAAGTCTGTTTCAAGGTGAAATGCAGCTTGATTCCATTGGTGCTGGCGATGGGCGATTCAATTTTGAAAGTGGCCGTGTGACGCAACGCCCCGACCGACGCGCCTTTCACGGCCCAGCCGTTTTGCCCGTCCACGGCCTTGCCATCAATCGCGCTCGCCACCGGATAATCGGGTTGGGAATAGTCCGCGCGCGCCTCGGCAAATTTAACCTGCTGATCCACGTTGTTCGTGCCTTCACCCCAGCGCAGTTCAAATTCGCTCAAAACGAAATTGCCTTCTCCCTCCCTGCGGCCCGGCCCAAATCGAGGCAGGCTCTCATGTGGCAATACTTCAACCATCACGCCGGTGATTTTTTCCAAATCGGTTTGCGCCGCGACCTCATAGTCAGAAATGGTCTTTTTGCCTGACGACAAGATTGAACCGTCTGACAATTCCTTTACCTTCACGCCGCGCGTGGCGCTCACCTTCGTGATCTCCACCGGCGACCACACGGTTTTGGAATCCAAAGGTTGAAACTTACCTTCGAGGAAGGCGGCCTGCGCGGGCATCAGTTTTTCATATTCCTTCAACTGCGCCTTGGTCAGTTTGATCTCTGATTCCCGTCGCTTCTCCAATTCTTCGCGCAGGGTTTTGGTCATGTCGTCATACGTGCCGAGGTCGGCTTTGGATTTGGCGATGGAATCTTCACGCTGCTTGTGGAGTTCAGCAATCTTCGGCGAGAGTTTAACTTCCAGGCCGGCCAGCTCGTTGGTGATGCTGAGATTGTCTTTGCCCACGTCGGCAAGCAGGTCCAGCGCATTCTTGATTTCCGGTTCGGTGGCGGGACGGTTGACCACGCGCATGAAAACGTCGTTGACCAATTTGCGGTCGTCCTTTTCGGTCTCGACCAGAGCGGCGAGCGTGTTTGTCGATTCGTTGATGGCTAATGAAACGGTCGGCCCGCTCAGCAATGCCATGATCGAGCCGAGGCCGAGGTCGCTGCTGCGTTCGCATTCGCAAGCACTCTGACGAGCCGGGCGGCCAAGCGTGGCGAGCAGACCGCTGCTGGTGTCCGTGGCGGAGTCCGCGAGCTGCGTGGCGCGCTGGCCGGGTTTCGCGCCGGGAATGTTTGGCGTGCTGCCGGTGACCTTGAACACCGCGTCAAAAAGCGTTTCCGCCGGCAACCTCCGCGCCAAGGCGTGGGAATGATTCACATGATCATCTTCGTTCCACTTGTTGGGCTTGATGGAAAGTTGATACGTGCGCGATTTGCAGATGAGCTGCATCAGGTGACGCACGTTGAATTTGCTGTCCACGAATTCCCGGGTGAGATGATCGAGCAGCGCGGGATTGCGAGGAGGATTGCCGGCGCGTGTGTCGTCGAGCGGTTCAATGATGCCAGCGCCGGTGAGGTAACCCCAGAGCCGGTTCGCGTAACTCGATGCGAAATAACGGTTGTCCGGTGAACTGATCCAGTCTGCGAGTTCCTGCCGGCGCGTTCCCTTTTCCGCCTTCTCATGCTGTGCGGGGTAGGGGAAGCTGGGCGCAGAAATTTTGCCCGTGCGATCATGCTTCACCTCACCTTTCTCCGCGTCTTCGACGATTTCATAAAGCGGTTTCGCGTCTTCAACCGCGCTTCCGCCGATCGTTTTCTTCTCACTCTGCGGATCTTTTTTCAGTGTGACCTGCGCGAAGGATGCGGCCAGATGATAATATTGGTCTTGTGTCCAACGCTCGAACGGGTGGTCGTGACATTTGTTGCAGTTGAACCGGGTGGCGAGGAACAAGTGCGTGGTGTTCTCCATTGCTTCAGCGGGCGTGCGCAAAATTTTCCAATAACTCGCGGCGGGGTTCTCGCGGTTCGATCCTGAAGCGGTGAGAATTTTCCGCGTGAACTGATCGTATGGAGTGTTGGTCGCAACCTCACTGCGGATCCAGGCACGGAAAGATTCCGCGCCTTCATTGCCGAGGAACTTGCTGTTGCACTGGAGCAGGTCGGCCCATTTGTTGGCCCAGAAATCGACGTACTCCGGACTGCCGACCAGACGATCCACCAACGCATCGCGCTTGACCCGAATTTCGCGAGCGTCGCTCAAGAATGATTGGATCTCCTCCGGCGACGGCGGCAACCCGGTCAGGTCGAGATAAACGCGCCGGATGAATTCCAGGTCCGTGCAAAGTTCGGACGGCTCGATCTTCATTCGCTTCCACTTGGCGGCAACAAGTTCGTCAATCTTGATCCATGACGTCGGTTCTTTCCAAACGAAGCCCGAGCGATCACCCATGACCGTGAGTGTGGTCGCGGCGTAATTGCCTTCGTAACGTGCCAGCACTGGCGCTTCACCGCGACGCAGAGTGGTTACCAGCCCTGACGAATCAATCGTCGCCACATCACCGTTGCCGCTTTCGATGAACGACTCCGCTGTGACATCGCGCGTTGTGCCGTTGGCGAAACTTGCGAGCACGCGCATCTGTTGGCGCGAACCGATCTTTTGCGCGACGGGGTCTTGCGGGAAGATTTCAATCTTCACCACGCGCGGCGATTTTACATCCAACGTTGCGCCGTCCGCGATCCAGCGCCGGAGAATCTGGTAATACTTGCTGTCCACCGTTGTGCGTCGTCCGCCTTCATGCGGCACTTCAGCCACGGCTTTCAGCAGCATCAAGCTGTCGTCGGGTGAGGCGAGATTGACGCGGCGAGATGCCAGATCGTCCGTAAGCGCGCGCAGATCGGTTTCTGGATCGTAGCCCCGGAGCGAGAGCTTGAAACCGCCCTTGCCCTCTTTCGCTCCGTGGCAAGTGCCGGCGCTGCATCCGAGTTTGGCAATGGTCGGATTCACATCACGTATGAAATCAGCCTGAAAACCTTTAGCCTGCTCCGTGATTTCCACGGGCACTTGGATGGCCTTGTTGTCCAGCGAGACGGTCAATTTGGTGCTGCCGTTTTTGAGCGGGTGCAAAATTCCTCGCGCGGAAATTTCTGCGGTGTTCGTTTTGATGGAGAACTTCACCATCCGCGTCACGTCCACGGTGTCGCCGGTTTCGAGCCGGGCGGTGACGAGCAATTGCACGTATTCGTTCGCGCTGGTCAGCTTGATTTTCGCCGGCTGCAATTCCAGAGAAGCCACCTTCGCGCCTTCGGGCAATGATTCGGGAGCGAACGCTGGCTCAACATTTTTGATCAGCGTCGAAGCCCAGGCCGGCTTGGCGGCGACGATTGAACCTTTCGTGATCGGCACGGAAACAAACTGCTGGACGATCGCTCCGTTCGTCGCGTTGAAGATGCGCACCATTCCGTCCGACCCGCCGGCCACGATTCGCGTTCCGTCAGGACTGAACGCCACGGAATAGATCTCCGAGTTCGTCACCGCCGCGCGCGCGATTTCGTGGATGCCTTGCTTCTTGTAATCGTCGAGCTGCTTTTGTTCTTCAGGTTTACGGCTGCCGGGAACTTTGCCCATGAGATCGCGCAACGACTTCGGCACTTCATTCGTGTAATCGTAAGTGCACACGACGAGTTCGCCGGAACGATCCAGGCCGCCGCCATACGCGATGCGTTTGCCGTCGGGACTAAATCGCACGCTAAAGACGCGGCCTGTCGTCGGAAAAAGATCGGCGATGAATTGCGCGTCGTCACCGATCTCGCGTTTCACTTCGCGGAAAATTCGGTAAACCTTCGGCAATCCGTCCGAACCAGCGGCGACGATTTCTTCGAACTTGGGATGCGTGGCCAGCGCCATCACGCCGCCTTTGAGTGCGCCGGGTGTGATCGAAGTGACGTTGTCCACAAATCGTTGTTCGGCGACCTCCGTCAACTTTACGCTCATGTCCCGTCCGCCGGAAACGACGTGATCGCCCTTGAGCGAAAAGGTTGTGCTCAACGCCCAATCACTGTGCGAACCCATCTGCATGACTTGTTTGCCGGACGATGCTTCAATGGCGCGCACCGTGTTGTCGGCGCAACCGAACGCGATGAATTTGCTGTCCGGCGACCAACTCACACCGTAAAGCGTGTCATAGCTGATGGGCGCG
>JANPGB010000519.1:0-13366 GCA_031423695.1 Verrucomicrobiota bacterium | reverse complement strand
TGACCGTATCTCTGGATGGTTCGTGCCGCTGGTGATCGCAATCGCAGTCGTCACCTTCGTCGTCTGGAGCCTCGTCGGCCCTGAACCCCGCATCGGCCATGCGCTGCTGAATGCGATTGCGGTGCTCATCATTGCTTGCCCATGTGCTCTAGGGCTCGCCACGCCAATGTCGATCATGGTCGGCACCGGGCGCGGCGCGCAGGCAGGTGTGCTCGTCAAGAGTGCCGAAGCACTCCAGGGCTTCGAACGGGTCGACACGTTACTGATCGACAAGACCGGGACGCTCACAGAGGGCAAGCCGAAGCTCGTGGGAATTGAGACGGTCGGTTTGCTCAGCCAAGATGATCTGCTGAGGTTCGTCGCTTCGGTCGAGGCCCGGTCCGAGCATCCGCTTGCCCATGCGATCGTGACGGCGGCGAAGGAGCGCAATCTCGCGCTCTCCGAACCTGATGGCTTCGAGGTTCAGGTCGGCGCGGGCATCAGCGCCAAAGTGGACGGGCACACCGTCGTCGTCGGCAATACTGCGCAAATGCAGCGTATCGGGGTCGATGCCCAGCCGCTCTTCGACACATCCGAGGCCAAGCGTCGCGAAGGCGCGGGTATCATGCTTGTCGCTGTCGACGGCGAGCTTGCCGGGTTCATCGCGGTTGCCGACCCGATCCGGGCAAATGCCAGGGAGTCAATTTCCGCGCTGCGCAAACAGGGGCTGCGCGTCATCATGCTCACCGGCGACAATCCGACTACGGCGCAAATCGTTGCTGACGCGGTCGGCGGACTCGACGAGGTTCATGCCGAACTCAAGCCCGAAGACAAGGCGCGCATCGTAGGTGAACTGAAGGCCAAGGGAGCGAAGGTCGCAATGGCGGGCGACGGCATCAACGATGCGCCAGCGCTTGCCGCGGCCGATGTCGGATTGGCTATGGGCACCGGCACCGATGTCGCCATCGAAAGCGCGGGGATTACCCTGACCAAGGGCGATCTTGCCGCGGTCGTGCGCGCCCGCACGCTTGCTAAAGCGACGATGGCGAATATCCGTCAGAACCTGTTCTTCTCCTTCGTGTTCAACGGGATCGGGGTTCCAGTAGCAGCGGGCGTGCTCTATCCGGTGACAGGTCTGCTGATGTCCCCGATGTTTGCGGGCGCAGCTATGGCATTGTCGTCATTCACGGTCGTGGTGAACGCGCTGCGATTAGGCCGCGTCAAGCTCTAGGCCACAGCGGCAACTGCTTATTGCGCTATTGTAAAAGGATGGATTTATCGGCGTCCAGCGACTTCCGATCATTCCTCGTGGTCAGATTGATCGATAGAAAGTGGTTCTATCGATCACAATTGCGCGAATTTTGAAGGACAAGACATCGGGTCGCAGCCCGATGGCGAGCCGATCATCACACAGTCATCAACAATGGTGCGGGCGGTGGGAATCGAACCCACACTCCTTGCGGAACTGGATTTTGAATTGCTTTTGAGTCAGGTTGAAAATGTATTAAACCGCTGATATTTCTAGATTGTTTCCTGCAGCGCTGCGCCAGTGTGCTAATCAATGTGCTAATTGTCATTGGCAATCTGACCCCAAATTTGGCCCTGAGAGGCCCCGACACTCGGTTTGGTGGGATTGGCAATGCAAGCGCTGCGGGCAGCGTTCGCATTCTTCATGGAGCCTAGCTCTCTCTCTGGTCAAACGGCAAGGGCTGGCGCAGCTTCACCCGCCCTTTTGCATACAGCATGACGCCCTCTCGCGGAAATTGCGTTACGGCATCCGTCCCGGCGCATCGCGCGTTACCAAATGACCGGTATTGGGTGGCTTGCAGTCCGACCGCTTCTGGTGTCGGTCGCGCGATTAAGCCGCTCGCGTCGATGGTCAGTGAAGAACGCACCGGTGCAACGGTCGGCTATTTCTACAATGGACTCATGAAGCAATCGTCGTCTGCTAACGACGCCCGAACCGCTCTCCCTCGTATGTCCGCACCTCTTTGCCACGTTCGAGTTCTCGATTCTGGTCTCACAGCGCCCGTTTGCCTCCAGCAATCCGCACATGACTTCGGGGACCAAGGCTAACTTATCCGGCGCGGATTTTCTCTAGCCGAGCGACCTCTTTTTCGACCGCTTCACGGATGAAGGATGCCCGTTTCTGTTTGCCGACTAGCGCATCGATCCGCTCGCCCAGACCTGACGGTAGGCGAACTACCGTCGATTTCACTCCGAGTGGTGGCCGCCCCATACGCGATCCCTATCCTATGACGGAGGGCGCGCAATCAAAACCCGAATAACCGATATCGGTTATTGACTTTTCACGAACATCTGGTCCATAACCGATATCGGTTAATACTGCCGCGAACGTCGATCTGCCTCTTGGCGGGTGCAGTTCCGGATCGCGACGGGTGAGAGAGCGGAAAAGCACATGGGCGATATCGGTTACACCACATCGCGGCGCTCGCTGCTAAAGGTACTCTCGGTCGCGCCAATCGCGGCGCTGCCGGGAAGCATGGCCGCGTCGCCTTTGCATGGGGCCATTGCGGCTTTGCCCTATCACGAAGAACCTATCGTGCTTGAACGGACTCGTGCCGGCCGCCGCGACAGCCGATTTCGCTATCACAATGCCGAGAGCTTCTTTTTGGGGATAGAGAAGGGGGGCGTCGGGGATAAGCACGACAGGCTTTACCAGACCGGCATCGTCCTTCAGTTAGGGTTGAGTTCGCATCTGTTCGATGTCGGCTTTACCGATCAATGGAGCGCCCGCCATGTCGGCCTCAATGTCGCGAGGTCGCTCGCCTACGCCAATGCAAGCGGCTTCGGCTTCGAGTCAGTGGAGTTCGATCTGCTGGCAGCGATCCTCTCTCCGTATAGCAAGTGGCGCTTCCCGCAGCCCCAGGAACAGGTTGAAGACCTGCCGTTCACGCCGGAGCAAATTCGCAGCCTAACCCGCGTGTTGCTCGATCATGTGCATCATGTGACCGGCCACTCCCGCCCGCGGGGGTGGAAGGCTCGCCATGCCTGACGATAAGCCAAGGCTGACGGACGACGAGGAACGCCAATACGTCGAAGCGCTCGAAACGCTTTCGTTGTTGACGCGGACAGTGTTCCTGCTCGCCAGTCGCGACAGTTTTCCATACGCGGAAATTGGTTGGCGGTGCGGAATCAGCATCGATGAAGTGCAGGTTCGTGTCGCTGACGCTCTGATCGGTCTCGATCGGCATATGCGGGTAGGCCCGACCTTAACTGGCCGCATCCGACGCGCGTTGCTGCCGTGGCGCGATGCCTGGGCGACAGCGCGCGCAAGGGAAGGGGATCGGCGGCTGGCGCCTTGGCTTGCGCCGGAAAGCAGACCGGGAAGACTCGACGCGATTGACTGGATCGCATGGGCGTTCGAACACACTCTGCGATGATCCTGTTGATGGGGGGCGGTGCGCCCGTCGTACGGCGCGTCAGTCAGTAACTACGTCGTAGATTGGTGGTTTGCTGACTGGCTGCTTTTAATCGCTGACGGCTGGAAAGCCGCCGTTCGCCCAGCTATTGATTGTGGTGCGGCGGTAGCACAGCTGGAGAGTGCGCCAGCTTCGCTTGGGAATATGTGCGGTTCAAGTGCGACCCGGTAGTCGCGCTCATTTCTCCGGCAGGCTCACGAGGTTCGTCGTGGCAAAACGCACCCCCCGCTCAGCCTGAATGCTGTCCGCTAATGACCGCACGGCATCGATCGGACCTTTTAGGATCGTGCTCTCAAGACAGTTATCGTGATCGAGATGGACGTGTGTCGTCGAGACCACAATGTCATGGTGTTCGTGCTGCAACTCCAAGAGCCGCCCCGCCAGCGCGCGCACATGATGGTCATAAACATAGGATAGATTGCCCACGCACATTTGCTTACCGGTCTGCTGCAGCTTGCGGCTATCAACCTCGCGGCGGATAAGATCGCGCACAGCTTCGGAACGGCTCTGATAGCCCTGCGCCTTTACGAGGTCGTCGAAATCGGCGGCAATGTCCTCATCGAGCGAGAATGTGACGCGTTGCATGATGGCTCCTCCCTTCCCGAAATTTCTATCGCCTGATTGCATCCTCGACGCCCGCCGCTTCGTAGCTACGGAACAATCGATGTAAGCAGATGTTGCGCAAATATATTAACGTGGGGACTGTCGTGTATTTCAGGTCTGTCCCTCGCTTAGGCGTCAATGTGTTGACCGTAGCAGGATTGTGCTCGCTCTTCATACAGGCTGCAAACGCTGCGCCTAATGAAAGCCCAGATGCGGATCGTGCCAGGTCGAGCGACATCGTCGTGACCGGTCGCGCGACCGACCTGATCGGCATTGCGGGCGCAGCGTCCGAGGGTGTCGTGGGCCGGATCGACCTCGAAGACCGTCCGATCCAGCGCGTCGCTGAATTGCTCGAAACGGTTCCGGGATTTATTGCGACCCAGCATTCGGGCGGTGGCAAGGCGAACCAGTATTTCCTGCGCGGCTTCAACCTGGATCATGGCACCGATTTTGCGGTGTTCCACGACAACGTGCCGCTCAATATGCGCACACATGGCCATGGCCAGGGCTATCTCGACCTGAACTTTATCATTCCCGAGCTGATCGATACGCTTACCTTTGCCAAGGGGCCGTACCGCGCCGAAAACGGCGACTTCGCGACCGCCGGGTCGGGCCGTTTCAAAACAGTCGACACGCTCGAAGCACCGTTCGTGAAAGCCGAGGTCGGCACCAGCAACTTCTATCGGGTCGTCGCCGCCGGATCGGCCAAGCTCGGCGCGGGCAATCTGCTGCTCGGTATTGAAACGCGCTACGATAACGGGCCGTTCGATCTGCCGCAGGATTTGAAGTTGGTCAGCGGCTTCGCGAAATGGACCGGACCGCTGGCGGGCGGCACATTGCGAGCGAGCGCGACCGGCTATCACGTCAAGTTTCGCTCGCCGGAACAGGTGCCCTTGCGCGCGATCCAAAGCGGATTGATCGGTCGCTTTGGGTTTCTCGACAGCGACCTGGGCGGGGAGACGACGCGTATCGGCGGCGTGCTGAACTGGACCGACGATGCCAAGGCACCGCTCAACCTGCTTGCCTATACGCATTATTACGATTTCCGGCTTACCTCGAACTTCACCTATTTACTCGACGATCCGGTCAATGGCGACGAGTTCGAACAGCAGGATCGCCGCTTTGTCATCGGCGGCCGCGTCGACAAGCGCTTCAATTTCGACATCGGCGTGCCAGCCGAATTGCTGGTGGGCGCCGAAGGCCGGTATGATTTCATCGATCCGGTTGTGCTGGCTCGCACCGATGCGCGCCGCGTGGTGTCCACCGTGCGGCGCGACAAGGTCACCGAAGGATCGGGGGCGCTGTTCGCCGAGGCAACGATCCGCCCGACATCGACCATCCGTGTCCTCCTTGGGGGACGCGCAGATCACTATATATTCGATGTCCGCGCCGACCTCGCGGCCAACAGCGGCAAGAGCAGCGCGACGCGCGTCAGCCCAAAGGCGTCGGTCGCCTGGACACCGCTCGATCGGGTTGAACTCTACGCCAATTACGGGCGCGGCTTCCATTCGAACGACGCGCGCGGCACGAGCATCAACATCGACCCGAACACAGGCAGTGCCGCCGATCGCGTCGATGCGCTCGTGTCCGCAACAGGATACGAAGGCGGCGTGCGTATCAGATCGCTCGATGGGCTGACACTGACGGGCACTTACTGGTGGCTCGATCTAAAATCGGAGCTGCTGTTTCTGGGCGATGGCGGCACCACCGAGGCGCAGGGGCCGTCGAAGCGTCGTGGGTTCGAACTTAGCGCTTTCTACCAGCCCGCGCGTTGGCTGACGGTCGATGCCGAATATACCCAATCGCGCGGAAGGCTGACCGATCTGCCCGATGGTGCCAACTACATTCCCGGCGCTATCGAAACGGTGATCGCAGGCGGTGCCGTCGCCAAACATGGCAAGGCGTCATTCGCTGTTCGGGCACGCCATTTTGGTAGCTATAGTCTCATCGAGGATAACAGCGTTCGCGCTGACCCGCTGTCCGTCGTCAACGCGCGGGTCGAGTATCAACTGGGGCGCGTCGAACTTGCCGCCGATCTGCTCAACGCGTTCAACGCCAAAGACAATGAGATCGAGTATTTCTACGCGTCACGTCTGCCCGGCGAACCTGCGGAGGGCGTGGAGGATCGACATATCCGCCCCGTCGAGCCACGTCAGCTGCGCGTTTCGGCCACGGTTCGCTTTTGACGATGGCTCTTTTGCTAGCCTACGGTGAGTTGGCTCAAGCAGTGGTGGTCTAGGCAAGCTGCCAGTCACATCTCAGTAACGACGATTTGCGATCGGACCGGCAATATTTCGGGCGGTTTCCGAACCATGCATCCATCGCCCCTCGCGCGCCGTATCTGAACTTATTAGTCGCCATTGCGAGTGTGTCGTTTGCGTTGCATGCCCAACCTCCAGGCCGATTTCGGACCTCGGAAGATCCCGCGACAGGAGCGATCTCGCGCACTCGTCGAAGCGATCGTTGAGGCTGGAACCCGCATTATACGGCGTCAGGGGCGCGAGGCGGTCACCACCAATAGTGTTGCGGCAATCGCAGGCGTCAGCGTTGGTTCCCTCTACCAATATTTTCCGAACCGTGAGGCGATCATTGGTGCTGTCGCGCGGCGACATGCGCAGCAGATTTATGACCGGATAGCGGCCGTCGACGTCGCTGCCGCACCAACGCTCGAAGCGGCGATCGGAGCGATCATCGGGGCCCTGTTTGATGCGCATTTCCTCGATCCCGCGCTGCACATCGCGCTCACATATGATTTAGAGCCGAAATTCTCGGGAAGTAGCGGTTTTTCTGCGCCGGAAGGCGCGAAACTGGCCGTGGTTGCGCAACTCAAGCGGCTCCCGAAGCACTTTAATGGCTGCACCATGATCAGCGATCTTCCCGGCGCTGCGTTAGTCGTCGCCGAAATCACGCACGCGCTCGCCCATGCCGCCATCAATCCGCGCCAACAAATATTGGCATCCGACAGTCTAAGAGACGAGGCAGTAAATGTCTCGCTGGTCTATTTGCGTTCAGAAAGAAATAAAGCGAGCGAAAATTCGTATTTGATGGCTTGAAGGTAAAATGCGAGTTTTTTATCGGAACCTACCGAGTAAGTGCGGGTCATATCGACGCTGGGACCCGGACTATCAAGAACCGCTTTCAAAGGGACCAATTGTGACCATTAAACTTCAAATCGAAGTTGAAAATGATGGCCGTTTCAAGTCACGTGCTTTGCTCGCGGTGGTCATGCCATGACAGACCGGAATGCGCTCGGTTGGCGGTCTCCGGACCATGCCCGAGCCGTTTCGATGAGTTTGGCCCTCACGATTACCGTCGCGCTCCTATTGATGCTGTTGGCGCCGATCCTGACGCCGCGACGGGCCAAAGCTGCGACGCTCAACCTATTTGACGTGGCCGCGGCCCCACAACCGAGACCTGCTTCTCCCAAGCCACGGCAGCCACGCCCCATTCCCCCAGTGCCGCCACAGCCGGTGGTCGTACCACCGCTCGTGGTTCCACTGCCTGTCCCGAATGACGCAGTTGTCGCGCTGCTCGAGCAAAGCGAGGCGGCGGCGACCGGTGGCGCATGTGATCTGACTGCTCCTGTTCAAGCGGCACTTCAGGCAGACGAAGCGGTCATGGCCAGTCTGCCGACCATTCCGTCCGAACAACGCTCAGTCGCCAATGCTATCACGGTCTGGAATCAGAACTGGCTAGCCCCTGACGGGCACCTCGACGCAAATGCGATGGTCGCGATCCGCGATGTCGTGGCTGGGGTGATCGCCATGTCATCGCCTGAATGCCGGTTGCAGCCCCAGGGCGGGCCGCGCCTCATCATCTTGCCTGGCGAGCCCAAGAATACCGTTCTGGCGCTCGGCTCGGGCGAATGGCGCTGGCAGGATCTGCTGGAGACCGCTCGGCCCGACTGGCCCGAGGATGCGCTGCTGCGTGACAAACCCCCGATGCAAATTGCTGCAGGCACCCGCCATGATCCAGCGCTGCGGACATCATTTCCATTAGCGACAAGATGAACATTTTAACAGGAGAACGAGTATGTCGGTTTTGAACAAGCTTGCCGCAACAACCGCGATGGCGGCGCTTTGCGTCGCGTCCCCTATATGGGCTTCGAGCCACCGCGAGGCACCGAACGTTACCAAGAATCCCAAGATAGACAACACTGACGTCTACGCCTTTCGCAGCTATGAGGCCGGGCGTCAGGACTATGTGACGCTGATCGCCAATTTCCAGCCCGGTGAAAACCCTGGCGATGGCCCCAATTACTATACGATGGACCCCGACGCGCTGTACGAAATCCATATCGACAGCAACGGCGACGCCAAGGAAGACGTCACCTATCAGTTCAGGTTCAACAACACGCTGTTGAACGGGACAGGGAACACCGTCACCGTCGGCGGAAAATCGCTTCCGATTGCGCTGCGTCACATCGGTCCGATTTCGGCACCCGACGATGGCAACCTCGGCGAACGTGAAAATTATACGCTCACCGTTATCACCGGCGACCGCCGGAGCGGCGCTCGTACGCCCGTGACGAACGTATCGGGCGGCGGGACGACGTTTATCAAGCCTTTCGATAATGCGGGCAACAAATCGATTCCGAACTATTCGGCCTACGCCAACCAGTTCATCTATTCGATCAACATCCCCGGCTGTGCGACGCCCGGTCGCGTCTTTGCCGGGCAGCGGGCGGAGTATTTCGCGGTCAACCTCGGGCCTGTATTCGATCTCGTGAATTTCGTGCCGATCCAGGGCGCCCCGGACGCCACATACAGCAGCCCTGCGTTCGGCCCCTTTCCTGGTGGCATCACGCAAAGCCAAGACAACCAGGAATTGATCGGCAAGAAGAACGTCACGAGCTTGGCGATCGAAGTTCCGATCGCTTGCGTGAAGGGGGCCGGCAACGGTGTCATCGGCGTCTGGAGCACGGCTAGCCTGCCGCAGGCGCGTCTGCTCGATCCGACGCCAACCTACCCGGCACCTACTGTACAGGGCGGGGCCTATGTGCAGGTCTCGCGGCTGGGCATGCCGCTGGTGAACGAACTCGTCATCGGCTTGCCGTCGAAGGATCTGTTCAACGCGGTGAGGCCGACTTCGGATGCAGCATTGGCCGATTTTGTGACGAATCCGACATTCCCAGCCATTCTGAACGCGCTATTCCGCGCGCCGGTCAACTCGACATTGGGCACCAACCTGAGCGACCTCGCGCCGAACAACTTCCCGCGCAATGATCTGGTCGCCACCTTCCTCACGGGGATCAAGACGCTCAACCAGCAGTCGACGGTCACACCGTCGGAGATGATCCGGTTGAATACAGGTGTCGCGCCAACGCCTCAGGCGGCGCAGAAGACGCTTGGCGTGGTAGCGGACGATCTGGCCGGCTTCCCGAACGGCCGCCGCCCGGGCGACGATACCGTCGATATCGTGCTTCGGGTCGCGATGGGGAGGCTGTGCCACCCGGTGCCGATTGCCGGTGTCCAAACCGATCTTGGACTATGCACGCCCGCCAATGCGCCAACGGGTCTGGTTGCCTACACCGATGGCGCACCCAGCAGTGCCACGAACATCCTCGGCGGTTTTCCCTATCTGAATCCGCCGCTACGGGGCGCGCCGCGTCCGCAAGACCGCCCATAGAAGGACCGACATAATGCGAAATACAAAGTTGATTCTTCGAGGAACGGTTGCGCTGCTTCCGCTTGCCATGGCCGCTTGTAGCGATCGGGCTGGCAGCGGGACAACGCCGACGCCGACGCCGACCCCGACCCCGACAGCTTCGTTCCAAAGCAAGTTCGGCACGAGCTTCGTGGGTTATTTCGAGGCGGGCAACACGACCGAGCCGCGCGATCCACAACCGGGCGATGTTCCGGCGTTGAGCTTGACGACGGAGCCACTCGACAACTGAGGCTATGGGGAGCGGTGGTGCCCTGGGCGTGCCGCTCCCCGCTTAGCTGCCGAACGTAAGGCTGGAAAAAATAGTCCGATAATCTGCGGCGGTATTGCCCGTCAGGACCTCGGACCAGACGACATTTAGCTGCCACGATCCACGCCCCGGAAAAGCAAAGCTGGCACGTCCCGCCGCGTCGGTTCGCGCGGACGCGATTGGCTTGGCGTCGGCGTCGAGATTGGTCAGTTTTACGAACGCGCCGTCAAGCGGGCGGCGATTGAACAGGATACGCACCGGCAACTGATCGCCGAGTTTGAGAGCATTGGGATGGCGGTCGGGAACGATTTCGAGTTGCAGCCCCACCGGGCGGGTCACACGGACGATATCGACTGGCGTCACAAGGCCGATCTGGACGATCGTCTTCGCCCTGCGACTATAAAGCTCGCGCCCGTTGCTCATTTCGGTCATGGTCCGCTGGCGATGCGCGGCAATAGGCGTCAACCCCTCCTGCGCGACATAATCATTGAAGCGCAGGTACGGCAGATCGCTCGTCGTCGGCTGCGACTGAAACCCGAAGACATAAGCACCATTCCTGGCCAAAGGGACCAGCGCATCGAAACGGCCGTTGTTGAGTGTCATCTTGCCGATCCGATCGACGAGCCCATCCGGCCCGGTCGACTTGAACTGAACGACTCGCTCCACCGGCAGGTCCCAGCGTTCGCGCGCCGCAGCATGGCCGACATAAATGAGCATCGGCACGGTTTGCGGTGCCGAGGGATAGACGAAGCGCACCGGCTGGATCCAGAAGTCATGCGCCATGCACGGTGTGGCCGCACCCAGAAAAATCATTGCCCCGATAAAGCGTTTTTGCACAACACGTCTCCAATAATCGGCTTAATCCGCCATGTCCGAATAGGCTCGCGCGAACAAGAACGACGAGCGTTGAAAACGCTGATATTCGTGCTGTGTCTCTGCGCCACCGCAGCATGGGCCACGCCGGCATGGGCTCACGACGGTGCTAATATGGGCGGCGGCTTTGCGGCCGGTTTTGCCCACCCTTTCTCTGGCTTTGATCACCTGCTCGCCATGGTCGCCGTGGGCCTGTGGGGTGCGTTTCTGGGGCGCCCGCTGATTGCGCTGTTCCCGGTGATTTTTCCGTGCGTCATGACGTTCGGTGCCATCCTCGGTATGCTCGGCGCGGCGATGCCGCCGATCGAAATCGGCATCGCCCTGTCGGTTATAGCGCTTGGCAGTGCGGTCGGCCTGGCCTGGCGGGCGCCGGTCTGGCTCGCCTCCGTCGCCGTTGGCGTTTTCGCAATCTTCCACGGCTATGCACATGGCCGGGAACTGCCATCCATGGTCGATCCCGTCGCGTTCACCCTCGGTTTTGTCTTCGCAACGGGAAGTCTGCACGTCATCGGGATCGCGCTAGGCGTGTCCGTACGAACACCCACTGGCGCGTTCGCTGTCCGCGCCTCGGGCGGCGCGATCGCATTGACAGGCTGCTTCTACCTGGCGTCGGCGCTGGGGCTGATCGCATGAGAGACGGTATATTGCCTGCCGCGATGCTGCTGATGATGGTCGGGCTGATGCTCGGTCGCCAGACACTGCGGTCGGCGATCGTGGCGGCATTGCGGTCTGGCGGATTGGCAGTGGCCTTCAGCTTGATACCGAACGTGCGATTCGGGGCAGATGCCGCGATTACCGCCTGTTGCGCCGTTACGGCGCTGGTCAGCATCCCGGTTTATTGGCCTCGCCTCTTGCCAAAATGGGCGATCATGATCGTGGCAATATTTGCCGGCGTGGCGACAGGACTCACGTTGGCGGTCACGGCAGCCTCGCCGGGCACCGATCTTGCAATCCTTGGCCTCCTGACACTCCTTCCGGCATCGATCGCCGAACGGAATGGCTTCGGCGTGGCGACCCGCGTGGTTGCCAGTTGGCTCGTCGCCGTCGCGGTTCTCGCATCCGCCCTTCCACTTGTGATTGTCCATCCGGGATACGTTCCCGATCACCGGGGCTGAGCGACACGGTCGTAGGGCAAAGCAGGAGCCGCTTCGATCAGGGCGAACCAATTAGTTTCCTGCAAGTTTGGCCAATGCGAATCCGAGCAACAAGAGACAGATAAAGCCCAAAAAGAGTTATTTTGAGGCGCTTAGGATGGATGGCAGGGCGTGATGGCGCGCAGGGTCGATGTGGACCCGAAAACAGATCGCCGATGTTCGGTATTGATGGAATCAGACGACCGCTTTCGGGAACATCGACGTGGTTCGGAATTGTCTGTTCTTGGGGCGTTAGCGGTCAGTGACATTGACTTCGGAATGGTTGACTTCGGCCCAGCGATGTTCACCGGCTCCGCCCCGGTGCATCGCGCTCAATGCCTGCGGATTTGACCCTTCGCTCCTTTTCCCGTTTGAGCAAGTCAAGGATCGCCTCCATGCGAAGGCGGCTGGCATTGCTCTGGTCGGCATTGGCCTGCGCGCGCGAAATCACAGTGTCGATAGTCTCGATGGGATGACGGTCGAGTTCACTCAAAAATTTGCGGTCACTGCTCAACATGCCGACAAGAGCTCCTTGCGGCCATCGTGCGATCATGGCGTCCATAACGCCCGCGTTGATGATGTCGTCGGGCAAGGCGCTGGTCGGCTTGCTGACATAATAGGTGCGCGTGGCGATTTCGGCGATGGTTGCCAGCGACTCATTCACCTGCGTCTGATGCGCCACGTTTGCCGCCTCCATCGCATCAACGCGCGCGGAAAGCGTCGCCACCCCTTCGGCAATATCGGTCAACAGCCCCAAGAGTGGATCGTCCTGCGCATCGCTCATCGTCCTGGCCCTCCTCGGTCGCGGTCTCGATCCTTTGTCCGGTCTCTATCCCGCTCATCATCCTTGCGCACCTGCTTGCCCAGTTCGGCCATGCGGGCGCGGAGGCGGTTCGCAGCAGTGTCGGTGCTGCGATCCTGCCCCGGTTCCTTGTCGGCCACTTCGAGCGCTGATGATGGCTCACGCCCTAGCGCCCTGTCGAGACGGCCTCGCAAGGCCGCGATGCGCTCAGGATCGGCCAATAGTCCCCGTGCCTTGGCAACCATATCGCGGGCGACCTCGCCAAACCGGAACTCGCGCCGCTCGGCGAAAGCGCGCACTGGGGCGTCGGGGAGCGGATAGTCGCCCGCCATGTCCTTCGACCGTTCGCGGGACAGCGTGCGAACAAGTTTGCTCCGATCCGCAAAATCATCCTGTCCATAATGAACCTGTACCCCATCACGGTGGCGTGTGAGGCCGACATAGGCAGAATGTCGGTCCATCCCCGGAGTCGCCAGTATATGCGCCTGATCGACTGTCACCCCCTGCGACTTGTGGAACGTCGCAGCATAGCCGTGATCGACATGAGCATAGTCTTTCAGGTCGAATGCCACGCTGCGCCCGTCTTCGGTGCGGACAGCCATATGGCCGGGCGTCACCT
>JANPGB010000518.1:0-3841 GCA_031423695.1 Verrucomicrobiota bacterium | reverse complement strand
CACTAAAAACAAAAACGCAATCACCCGGCGTGCCCCGGAAATCTCGGGTGTTTAGATCATTTGAAGACGCCCGCACATTCGCCCGTAGCCTTGGCTTCAAGAGCAGCCTGCAGTGGCAATCCTACTGGCGCGGAGAAATGGCCAACTTGCCTGCACGTCCGTCGGACATTCCGGGAAGTCCGCCCGGCTACTACCGGGGCAAGGGCTGGCAAGGATGGGGTGACTTTCTCGGCACAGGTAACGTCGCGCCCTCCGACAAGAAGAAATTCTATCTGCCTTTTGAGGAAGCTCGCGACGCGGCTCGAAAGCTGGGACTCAAATCGTCGGTCGAGTGGTATAAGTTCAAGAAAGGACTCATGCCGGAAAATGGTCTGCTTCCGCCGGGAGTGCCGCAGAACCCCAAGCACGTTTACAAAAAACAAGGTTGGATTGATTACCAAGACTGGCTTGGCAGACCCAACAAGCGAAACAGGTGGCGTCCATTCGAGCCAGCGCGTGCGTGGGCGCGGACGCTCGGACTACGAACCGCTCGCGAATGGTTTCGCTTCTGCGACAACAAAATTCCGGAGAAAGGTTTGCGCCCGCATGACATCCCGAAAGATGTTTATCGTGTTTACGAAGGCAAAGGCTGGAAGGGAATTGAGGATTGGCTTGGCGTGGTTTGATTTCGACCCCGGCCCTCTCCTCGTTCGGCCCACCTACGTCCGACTTTGGCGCGACGAGCGAGGAGAGGGATAATTATTTTGTGGGACGTTTTCCCGGGGTAGCCCGCCTTCATCGAATTTCAGCGCTCCAACCCTGGGCTATTCGCTTTTGCCCCGTTGGGGCAAGTCAGTTTGGCTTCGCGAGAATTTGTGTGAATTCGTGTCCATTCGTGGTTGCCCGCGCGCAGTGGGTTTCAGAACTTATTCGGGCGCAGCACGCGCACGTCGGATTCAAAGGCGATCATCCCGTAGCGCGGGAAGAATTCCTTTTCCAACCGCGTGAGCAGGGTTTGGGCGACTTCCGGCGGCACGATGACTTCGATCTGGATGTTGGTAAACTCCGGGATGTCCGCTTCCCGCCGGCCGCGCGAGCCATTGACCAGTTTCAGGATGTCGCGGTCGTAGGTTTCGTGCATGCGATGGGCGGATCAACTTGCCCGGCGTTGGGTCACTCGTTGATTCCGCCGCGCTGCCAGGGCGTGATGGCTTGAAACGGCGCATTGGCCCGGGCGTAAAACCCGCGCGTGAATTCGGCGGATCGCCGTCGCGCCGCGCGGATTTCCCGGCGCGTGGCCCGCACACCCGCGCCGAGCATCTGTTTGGACGCATTTACCGCTCGCCCCGAAACGGACGAAGCGAAACCGAGCGTGTTAGCGGGCAGATCCGCCAGCGATTTGAGGATGATTTTTGCTTTCATGGTTTTGTTGTGTTGATGGTTAAAGGTGGTGTTGTGGTAGCGTCAGGCATCCTGCCTGACGTAGAGCGGCGGCATCCTGCCGCTCGGAAAGAAAGCTGCTTTGAGGCGGGACTCGCGAAAGTTCCGCCGCGCGCCGCCATTTGCACCGCTATTTCCGCCGGGCTGGAAGCCCGGCTCTACGGCAGGCAAGATGCCTGCCGCTACATCACCCGCCGCGCCGGGCCTTGACGTTGCTCTTGAGCCGTTGCAGGCGCTTCGAGGCGCGGCTGGTGATCTGTTCGCGCAATTGTTTCACGGCTTTGGCGAATGCCGAGCGCAGCGTGTGGTCGCGGCTCTCGGCAAAGACATCCGGGCCGGGCGTGATGAGGTGGACGTTCACCTGATACGCCGGGCTGGCATTTTCGATCCGCACAAGCCGGACGTTCGCTTCGTCGATTTGACGCGCCTGGCCGAGGGCGAGGATTTGTTTTTCCACCCACGAATCCAAGGTGTCCAAGGAACGCAGGTTGAGGTGTTGCAGGTTCAATCTCATGGTGTTTGTCATAGTTTTGTTTTGTTTAATGGTGGATTTGTTTAGTCGCGGGAACGGCCGCCGCCCGACAGGAGCGGCAGCAAATGCCAGATGAAATACGCCAGCGAGGTGATGAACGCCGCCACATAGGTCCACGCTGCGGCATCCAGCACGCGCTTCACGGCGGTCGCTTCTTCGCCGGGCGCGATGAAATTGAAGTCGGCCAACACGGCCTTGGCGCGGCGCGAGGCATCAAACTCCACAGGCAGCGTGACGAGATTGAAGAGCATGATGATGCCCCACGCCACCGCCATGAAGAGCGCGCCCGTCAACGGCGTGATCAATCCGGTGAACAGCCCGAGCATCGGCAGGAACATCACGACATAGTTCGCGTAGGTGGTGATGCCCACCGCCGCCATGCGCCAGTGCAGCGGCGCGTAGGCCCGCGCGTGTTGGATGGCGTGGCCGCATTCGTGCGCCGCCACGCCGAGCGCGGCGGGCGAGCGGCCAAGGTAATTGTCCGGGGACAGCACCAGCCGCTTGTGGATCGGGTCGTAATGGTCGCCGAACATGCCCTCGCCCACGGTGATCTCCACATCGTGGATGTCACAGTGCTGGAGGATCCGCGCGGCCACGTCGCCGCCGGTCAGGCCGGAGCGGACCGTGCCCTGGCTGTAGCGCTTGTAAACCGACTTCACGCGCCACATCGCCCAGAGCGAGAGCGCCATCGTGCCGATAAAAAGTATCCAAATCATAAAATGTCTTTCGCTTTTCTTGTCTGCCGCCGGGTGACTCGCCTGAGCCAGCGCCTGGTCGGTCATGGCGGGACCACCCTAGGCGCGCGCGTGAACGGCGACTAATACGCGTTTCCGAATGGACGATTAGGTTATTCCGAAGCATCATGGCGGCGTCATGGAATGGCTCAATTATCATCACCTGCGATACTTCTGGACCGTGGCCAAGGAAGGCAGCCTCGCCCGCGCGGCTGAGAAACTACATGTCTCGCAACCCTCGATCTCGGAACAGATCCGCGAGTTGGAATCCGCGTTCGGCGAAAAACTGTTCCAGCGCGAGGGCCGCAACAACAAGCTCACCGACGCCGGCCAGGTCGTGTTCGGCTACGCCGAGGAAATCTTTGCGCTGGGCCGCGAGCTGATGAACACCGTCAAGCAGCGTCCGGGGGCGAAGGTGTTGCGGCTTTATGTGGGCGTGGCAGATTCCTTCCCCAAGCTGGTGACCAACGAAATACTGAAGCCGGTTTTCGCCATGCCGCAGACCGCGCACGTCATCTGTCGCGAAGGCAAGATGGAGGACCTGCTTGCGCAACTCGCCGCGCACCGGCTGGACATCGTGCTCGCCGACGAACCGGCGTCCAGCAGCACCAACTTCAAGACCTACAACCATTCGCTCGGCGAATCCGGCACGACATTTTGCGCCGAGAAAAAGCTGGCCGCGAAACTGAAGCGCCATTTTCCCCAGTCGCTTAACGACGCGCCCGCCTTGTTGCCGACGGAGAATACCAGCCTGCGCCGCGCGTTGGAAACGTGGTTTCGCGAGCAAAAAATCCAGCCGCGGATCGTGGCGGAGTTTGAAGACCTCGCGCTGATGAAGGTGATGGCCGCCGAGGGACGCGGGTTCATCGCCCTGCCCAGCGTGGCGGTGAAAGATGCGGTGGGCCACTACGGTTTTCAGGCCATCGGCCAGACCGAGAAATGCCGAGTGCAGTTCCACGCCATCACCGCCGAACGGCGCATCGCGCACCCCGCCGTGGCGCTGATCACCAGCCAAGCGCGCGTGCTGATGAAAGATTAGAATGCCCGCCGAAACCATGATTACTTGTGAAAACCTGACCAAACGGTTCGGGCATTTCACGGCTGTGGACAACGTTTCGTTCTCCATCGCCAAGGGTTCGATCTTCGGGTTTCTCGG
>JANPGB010000517.1:0-4003 GCA_031423695.1 Verrucomicrobiota bacterium | reverse complement strand
GCCAAAACTATTTCGCAAACTTCGCGTAACGGTCCGCGACGAAATCCCAGTTCACCACGTTCCACCAGGCGGCGATGTAGTCGGCGCGCTTGTTCTGGTATTTCAAATAGTAGGCGTGTTCCCAGACGTCGAGGCCGAGCAAGGGTTGCGCGCTTTGCGACAGCGGATTGTCCTGATTGGGCGCGCTCTGGATGGCGAGCTTGCCGTCCTGCCAGACGAGCCACGCCCAGCCGCTGCCAAAAACTTTCATCGCGGCTTCGGTGAACTTGGTTTTGAAGTCGGAGAATTTTCCGAAGTTCGCTTCGATGGCTTTGGCGAGTTCAGTCTTTGGTTCGCCGCCGCCGTCCTTCTTCATCATTTGCCAGAACAGCGAATGGTTATAATGACCGCCACCTTGGTTGCGGACGGCGGGGCGGATTTTTTCTGGCACGGCAGAATTCAAATTCATGAGCAAAACTTCGATGGATTCGCGTCCCATGGATTCCCATCCCGGATTGTCGGCAATGGCTTTGTTCAGGTTGGTCACATAGGCCGCGTGATGTTTGTCGTGGTGAATCTCCATTGTGCGCGCATCAATGTGCGGTTCGAGTGCGTCCAGCGCGTAGGGCAAAGGCGGCAGGGTGAAGGGACTGCTCGCGGTGGTGATCAGCGGCTGGCCTGCGGGGACGGCGAGCTTTTGAGATTGTTCCTGGGCAAAGGCGGCGCGAGTCGTGGCGACGGCGGCGGTGGCGAGCGCGGTGGTTTTGAGGGCTTGTCGGCGGGTCATCATAAACAATTCCTTTCGCTTTTGGTTTGGTGGTGCTGTTTGACTGAGAGGAAGGTGAACCGTTCAATCCGTTTCGGCAAGCGTGGCGAGGATTTTTTTGTGCGCGCTGGGGAAGGAAAGCTTTTGCAGTTCAAGAAGTGTGAGCCAATCTCCTTTAGGTTTCTTGCGCGGGTTCGTGTGTGTAGCACGCCAGGCTTCAAGCGTGATGCGGTAGCGGGTGATGGAGTGTTTGATGATGTAAAAAGGTTTGGTGGAGGTGGGATGGAAGTCGTCAGCGTGGTGGGGCGCGTCAGTCCTCTGCGCGCCGTTGGGAGTGTGCTCAACGGCGGCGCGCACGGAGTGACGCGCCCTACCTTTGACTGTGGCAACTTCGACGTTCGGAAATTCCCAGAGGTGCGCGTTCACGACTCCGGCCGGTCGCTGGCGAACGAGAAATTTGCCGTTGTGCTCGACGACGAAGGCGAGGAAGCGGCGTTCGGTGGCGGCGGTGCGCTTGCCGAGGTTGGGAAGCTGTTCCTGCAAATTTTTTTTTCGCGCGACGCAGAGTTTTCGCACTGGGCAAATCTCGCACTGCGGCGAACGCGGCGTGCAGATGAGTGCCCCCAGCTCCATCAGGGATTGGTTCAGGTGGGAGCAGCGGGAAGCGTGAAGCGTGAAACGTGAGGCGTGAGTGATCAGTTCCTCCGCCAGTTGCCAGAGCCGCGCGTTGGTCTGCTTTTCGCGTGGGTCGGTGGAGATGCCAAAGACGCGCGTGAGCACTCGGATGACGTTGCCATCGAGAATGGGCTTAGGCTGGTTGAAGGCGATGCTCGCAATCGCGCCGGCGGTGTATCGGCCAATGCCGGGGAGGTCGAGAATGGCGTCGAAATTTTCGGGAAACTTGCCGTCATGCTGCGCGATAATTTGCTGCGCGGCTTTCTGCAGGTTGCGGACGCGGGTGTAGTAGCCCAGTCCTTCCCAGAGTTTGTGGATTTGTTCGGACGGGGCTTTGGCCAAAGCGGCGATGGTCGGGAGTTCGCGCAGCCAGCATTCCCAATACGGGATCACCGTCTTGACCTGCGTTTGCTGGAGCATGATTTCCGAAACCCAGATGGCGTAGGGATCGCGGGTGCGCCGCCACGGTAGGTCGCGGGCGTTGGTGGCAAACCACGAGAGCAGCAGCGGAACCAGGGACCGAAGGTTTTTGACAGAATGGACAGAATTATCAGAATTTTTTTGGGGCGGACTCGGCAGCATTTGGTTCTTAATTCTGTTCATTTTGTTAATTCTGTCTGGATGACGTTGCGCAGTTTAGTGCAACTGCCTAGGCTAACCAAGATTTGTGAAACGATTCCTGTGAAACCGCTGACTTCCTATTCCGGCAAGTTGACCGACGCGCAAGCGGCGGCGCTGCGGGCTTTCATGGTTGAGCGCAACTACAAGTTTCGCGAGGTGCCGTACGCGCGGTTCGCGGCGGAGAAGGAAAAGCTCAACGTCGTGTTTTACGAGAGCGGCAAGCTGGTCGTGCAGGGGAAGGGGACCCAGGAATTCATCGAATTTGTGCTGGAGCCGGAAATCTTGAAGGAGGCGCGGCTGGGCTATGAGGCGGTGTTGAATCCCGAGTTGCTGCTGCCCCGGCTGGGCGTGGACGAAAGCGGCAAGGGCGATTTCTTCGGGCCGTTGTGCGTGGCGGGTGTTTACGTGAATGAGACGGTGGTGAACGCCTGGACGGATGCGGGCGTGCGTGATTCCAAAAATATTTCGAGCGACAAGAAGATTGCCGAGCTGGCCGAGCTCATCAAGGAAACGCCGGGCTGCGTGACGAGCGTGGTGCCGATCGGCAATGAGGCTTACAACCGGCTGTACGCGAAAATGAGGAGCGTGAACACTCTGTTGGCGTGGGGCCATGCGCGGGTGATTGAAAACTTGATGGGCCAGCGGCACCGAATGAATCCGCCGCCGGTGCGGGTGATCAGCGACCAGTTTGCATCGGGCAAGGAAACGGTGGCCAAGGCGTTGATGAGTCTGGGGCGCGAGATCGAACTGGTGCAGCGGCACAAAGCCGAGTCGGATCTGGCAGTCGCGGCAGCCTCGATTCTGGCGCGGCATGAGTTTGTGACGCGGTTGGCGGCATTGGAGAAGCAATTTCAGCTGAAGCTGCCCAAGGGGGCGTCGGCGGCGGTGGATGCGGCAGCCAAGGAATTTATTGCCAAGCAGGGGGTGGAGAATCTGGGGAGCGTTGCCAAAATGCACTTTCGGACCGCACTGCGGGCACAGGGCCTGCCGGAGCCGCCAAAAACCGAGTGGCGCCGATAGCGCCAATCGCTGCCGTGCCAAACCTGCATGAGGATTGGCGCCTCGGCAGGGTGTGTCCGCCCCGCGCCGCCAAAAACAATTGAAAATATTTTTCAAAAGCGTTGACACGATTGAGTGGGTTCCGTAGCTTGCGCAAAGTCATTGGGCCGTAAAGTGCGAAAAATCGTCGTCCTTTAAGCTTTTTCTGAAGGTTTAAGGCGATGGTTTTTTTGTCGCTTTATAGGTATCAGGATTAATTTGCATTTTGCGGGTGCCCATGTAGCTCAGTTGGTAGAGCACGTCCTTGGTAAGGACGAGGTCATCAGTTCAATCCTGATCATGGGCTCCAGTAAACAAACGAAACAACGAAGCTGTATTAACGCGAACAAAAACAAGAGCTAGCTATGGCAAAAGAACAATTTCAAAGAACCAAACCGCACGTCAACGTCGGCACCATCGGGCACGTCGACCACGGCAAATCCACCCTGACGGCGGCGATTGTGGCGGTGCAGAGCCGCAAGGGAATGGCTCCGCCCATTTCCTACGCCGACATCACCAAGGGTGGCACCGTTCGCGACGACACCAAGACGGTGACGATTGCGGTTTCGCACGTCGAATACGAAAGCCCCAAGCGCCATTACGCGCACGTTGACTGTCCCGGCCACGCTGATTATGTGAAGAACATGATCACAGGCGCGGCCCAGATGGACGGCGCGACGCTCGTCGTCAGCGCGGCTGACGGTCCCATGCCCCAGACCCGCGAGCACATCCTGCTCGCCCGTCAGGTCGGTGTGCCGAGCATCGTCGTTTTCCTGAACAAGGTTGACCTCGCGAATTTCCATCTCGATCAACTCGAGAAGGTCTGCGTCCGCGAGGTCAACCTTGTTCAGGAAGACCACGATGCTCGGCACACCGACCTGACGGGCGAGCAGGATGTGCTCACGCGTCTGGGGCATGGGGCCG
>JANPGB010000516.1:0-2121 GCA_031423695.1 Verrucomicrobiota bacterium | reverse complement strand
CTTCACCAGCGCATTGGTGAAATCAATCTCGTAGCTCGGCTCGGTGTAGCTGAAATAATGCGGACGAAAACGGATCTTCACGTCGCTGCCCATGAGTTCGCGGAAGACGAATTCCACCGTGCCCTTGAGGTCGCCCACGGTGACGTTCTTGTCCACGTAGAGTCCTTCGATCTGGTGGAAGGTGGGATTATGCGTGGCATCCGCATTGTCGCGGCGATACACGCGGCCGGGGACGATTATGCGCACGGGCGGCGCTTGCTTTTCCATCACGCGGATTTGAACGGAGCTGGTGTGCGTGCGGAGAAGTGAGGAACGACCGCCAGACGAACTGGGGGCAGGGATGCCCCCAGAACCCGCAGGCGAGGACGCCTGCGCTACATAAAAAGTGTCCTGCAAATCGCGCGCGGGGTGGTCGGCGGGGGTGTTGAGGGCGTCGAAGCAGTGGTATTCGTCCTCGATCTCGGGACCGTCGGCGACGACGAAGCCAAGTTTGCGGAAGGCGCGCACGATGTCGTCAGTGACTTGCGTGAGTGGATGCAACCGACCCACGGCGCGGCGGCGGCCCGGGAGCGTCCAGTCAGTGGGCTCGCTGGGCAGCGCGGCTTTGAGTTCGAGGGTTTCGCGGCGCGCGGTGAGGGCGGCTTCCAGTTCCTGCTTGGCAGCGTTGATGGCTTTGCCGGCGAGGGGCTTTTCCTCCTTCGAGAGCGTGCCCATCTGTTTCATGAGCGCGGTGAACTTGCCGTGCGGCCCGATCCATGCGCCCTTGGCGGCGTCGAGGGCGGGCAGGTCGGGAGTGGCGTTCAACTCCGCGAGCGCGGCTTGCTTGAGCGGTTCGATGTCGTCGAGGAATCCCATAAAATTGAGGCGCGAGGTTAGTGAGAGAGAACGCGGAGTGACAGCCAAAAGGTGGCGGAAGCACGGTCGTGTTGGTGGGCGGGCGTCCCAAGAACCTCGTTGACACTCTGTCTTCCGCCCGGCTCGCGGGGATGCTCGCCCCACCACCAAGAATGAAAAGCAAAACGGGCGACCTGTTACCAGATCGCCCGTCGTGAAATGTGTTTCGCTTACGCCTTGGCTGCGGCCTTAACGGCGCTGGCCTTCGTCTTGAGTGCGTTCTGGGAGAGCTTGATGATCTCACCAAACGCAGCGGCATCGGTGGCGGCGAGGTCGGCGAGGACCTTGCGGTCCAGTTCGATCTTCGCGGCCTTCAGCCCCTCGATGAAACGGCTGTAGGTCATGCCAACGGCGCGGACAGCGGCGTTGATACGGGCCTGCCACAGATAGCGGTAGGTGCGCTTCTTGGCCTTGCGGTCACGGAAGGCATACTGCCGGCCGTGATCAAGGGCATCAGCGGCATAACGGTAGAGTTTGGAACGCTTGAGGCGAAAACCTTTGGCGGCGCGCAGTGTCCGCTTGCGGCGGCTGCGGGAGGCTACGGCATTTGTTACACGCATGGTTCGTTAGTCAGTTAAATGGTTTAGCCGCGGTGACTGAAGGGCATGGATTCGAGCACGCGCTTCATGTCGGTCTTGTGAACGAGGTGGCCACCACCGCGCAGTGAGCGACGGCGCTTGGCGCTTTTCGTTTGCAGCAAATGGCGTTTGCCGGCGCGTGAGCGCATGACCTTGCCCGTCGCGGTGATCTTGAACCGCTTCGCGAAGGACTTTCTTGTCTTAATACCTTTTGGACGACGCATAAATCTTCTTTCCGTTTCCCATCAAAAGAGCGCGCAGTATATGGAGCGGCACGTCTCCGGCAAGTTGTATTTTCCGGCAAATGGGTTGTCGCGATCCAGGCGCACTGAGAGGAGCAGCCACGACAGAGCGCGGCGCAGGCGGCGCGGCGGCAGGACGGAAGTTGCCTTAATGCAGTCAATTCGAGTAAACCATCGCAGCCCTAATGGAAAAGCCACCGGTCAGACACGACATGCACAGCGAGGAATTCCTCCACTCGCTGATGCGCAAACAACTCAAGCTCTCCATTGCCTGTGCTCTGGCCTTCATGGTCGTGCTGCTGGGCCTGCCACTGGCGAACTACTTCGCGCCCGAGCTGATGGCGAAACGTATCGGCGGCTTCACGCTCACCTGGTTTTTGCTCGGCATCGGTTTCTTTCCCGCGGTC
>JANPGB010000515.1:0-10648 GCA_031423695.1 Verrucomicrobiota bacterium | reverse complement strand
GACAACCGTCGAAGAATATCTCAAAAAGAACAAAGCCGTGCTCATCGAGAGCCCGGCTGTTGCCGCCGCTTAAGCCTGCAGACCGCTTAATTCCCGCCAGAGATGCGCGCTCATCAACTGGCCCTTCGCAAAACAGTCGAGGTCAAATTTCTCATTCGGTGAATGGGCGTTGTCGTCCGGCAACGCCAGGCCCAGGAGCAGCGTGTCCGCGCCGAGGATTTTTTTGAAGTCGTTGACAATCGGGATCGAGCCGCCTTCGCGCATCAGCACCGGCTCGTGGCCAAACGCGGCTTTGAGCGCGCGCAACGCCGCTTGCGCCTGCGCGCTCGTGGGCGACACCAGATACGGCTCGGCGCCGTGGCCGGACCGGATTTCCATTCGCACCGTGGGCGGACAAAGTTTTTCCAGCTGCTGGCGCACCCGCTTGATTATCTTCGCTGGATTCTGATTGGGCACGAGTCGCAGGGTGATCTTCACCCGCGCCCAGGACGGGACGATGGTCTTGCTGCCCTCGCCCTGATAGCCGCTGGTCAGGCCGTTGATTTCCAGCGTGGGCCGGGCGGAACGCTGTTCCAGGGGCGTGAATCCTTTCTCGCCGAAGAGTTTTTTCACACCCAAAAATTTCCGGTACGCGCCCTCCTGGTACGGCAGCCGGGCAAACTGCTTCCGCTCGTAGGCTGAAAGTTTTTCCACGTCGTCGTAAAACCCGGGGATGGCCACGCGCCCGTTTTTGTCGCGCAGTCGGGCGAGCAGCTGCGCCAGGGCCATCGCCGGATTGTCCAGCGAACCGCCGAAGATGCCGGAGTGCAGATCGCGCGACGGCCCGTGCAGAATGATTTCAAAGGCGGCGATGCCGCGCAGCGCATACGTCAGCGCAGGATGTTTCTTGCTGGGCATGCCGGTGTCGGAAACGACCACGGCGTCGCAGCGCAGTTCTTCGCGGTGTTGCTTGAGAAAACTTGCGAGGCTTTTGCTGCCGACTTCCTCCTCGCCTTCGATGACGAACGTAATGTCGCACGGCAGTTGCGTGCCGGTTTTGAGATAGGCTTCGACGGCTTTGAGATGCGCGAGGTTCTGGCCTTTGTTGTCGCTGGCCCCGCGCGCGAACAGGGAACGGCCGGCGATGCGCGGCTCGAACGGCGGCGTCTTCCACAGGTTGAACGGCTCCGGCGGTTGCACGTCGTAATGGCCGTAGACCAGGAAGTGCGGGCGGCGCGACTTCGATTTCACCGGCGGGGTTTTCGCGAGCACAATGGGATGTCCGGGAGTCGGGCACAGTTTCGCGCTCAAACCGATCTGCCGGCAATGGTCCACCAGCCAGCCCGCGCAGGCGGTCAGGTCGCCCGCGTGCTGCGGCTGGGCCGAGACGCTGGGGAAACGGAGGTAGTCGCAGAGTTCAGCGAGAAACCGCGACTCGTTTTGATTCAGATAATCAATGACAGCTTGCACCCGCGTCTTGTAGCAGAAACGCGGCGGGGCTGTCCATTCAAGGAATCGTGTCGCGCGAAGGAAGCGAAGGCAAAACGGTTTTCAAACTTCGCCCGCTTCGCTACCTTCGCCCGACAATGGTCTAGGCGGTTCCAACCAAAGCAGGAGCGCAACGAGCGACAGGGGAAGAAATTTAGCGGAGCCGGAAGGTGATGCGGGCCTTGGTCAGATCATAGGGGGACATCTCGATGCGCACCTTGTCGCCCACGGTGAGGCGGACGAAATGCTTGCGCATCTTGCCGGAGATATGGGCCAGGACTTCGTGCTGATTGTTGTTCAGCGCGACCTTGAACATCGTGCCCGGCAGGACCGTTTTAATGACGCCCTCCAACTCAATCGGTTGCTCTACGCTCATAAAAGCTTCCTCAGCAACAGGAATTCATTCATCGCCGCCCGGCCAGGAATGAAGACTTAACATGCCTTGGAATTACGACAAATAAATCTGATTGGCCGCAACCTGCCCATCCCGGATTCCCAAATCAAGCCCAAATTCACCGCCGAATTTGCGTTGAATTGAGCGGGGCTTGCAGCACCTTGGTCGCGTGCGCATTTCCGTGGTCATCCCGGCCTTCAACGAAGAACGCCTGCTGGGCGAAACCCTGGCCCAGGTCGGTCGCGCGCTGACGCCCTTCGCCCGGCGACAATGGGGGACGGAACTCATCGTTTGCGACAACAATTCCACAGATCGGACGGCGGACATCGCGCGCGCGGCGGGAGCCAAAGTCGTTTTTGAACCGGTCAACCAGATCGCGCGCGCCCGGAACTGCGGGGCCGCCGCCGCCACCGGGGACTGGCTGATTTTTGTGGATGCCGATTCGCACCCCGGCGCGGAGCTGTTTGAAGACGTGGCCGCGCAGATCGAATCGGGCCGCTGCCTGGCTGGCGGCGCCACGGTCAAACTCGACGGGCACTATCCGAAGGCGAATCTCGTGACGTGGTTGTGGAATTGCACCAGCCGCACTTTTGGCTGGGTGGCCGGCTCGTTTATTTTTTGCGAGACGAAGGCCTTCCGTAAGATCGGCGGGTTCAGCAGCGAATTATTTGCGAGCGAGGAGATTGATCTGAGCAAACGCCTCAAGACGCTCGCGCACACCGAACGGAAGAAAATCGTGGTCCTCCACCAGCACCCCATCCTGACCTCGGCCCGAAAAATCCACCTCTACTCGGTCCGGGAACACGCCTGGTTCCTGACGAAACTGATCTTTACCGGCGGGAGAGTGCTGTCCGACCGCGACGCCTGCCACACCTGGTACGACGGGCGGCGGTGAACCGGCGGCAGCGCCGAGCGGCCTCAGCGTCCGGGAGTGCCGAGCAACTCTTCGTAAACTTGCGCCAGCTGTCGCGCTTCCTGCTCGACGGAAAATTCGCGCCGGACTTTTTCCCGGGCGGCCTGCGCCAGTTCCAGCCTGCGCTGCGGATCAGACAGCAGGGTCCGCAGCGCCTTGGTCAAAGAGTTCACCTCGCCGGGCGCGGTCAGGAAACCGGTCCGGCCGTCCTCGATCAGCAGCGGAAACGCGCCGGTCCTCGACCCGATGACCGCGCAGCCCGAGGCCGCCGCCTCGAAGAGCGTCAGCCCATAACCTTCGTAACGCGGACAGGCGACCGCGATGGCGGTGCGTTGATACCACAGATGAACCTGATCGTTGGAGATGTAACCCGTCCAGACAAAGCGATGCTCCAATCCCGCGGCCCGGATGTTTTCCACCAGCCGGTCCTTGAACGCCTGGTCGCCCGGCCGGCACTCGCCGACGATCAGCGCCGTGGCCTCGGGAAATTCCGGCAGCACGGCGAGCAGCGCCGCGACGAACACATCAATGCCTTTTTCCTCGCGCACGCGTCCGAACACGCCGATGCCCAGCGAGCCGGGCAGTCCGGCCGCCTGCCACAGGCGCTGCCGGTCGGCGACGGGCTGGAATTTTTCGCAGTCCACGCCATGCCCGATGATCGCCGCCACCCGGGGACAATATTGAGCGGCCGAGTTGCTTGTGGCGACCACCGCATCCACGTGGGCGGTGAGCCAGCGGACAAACCGTCCGTGAAAGCGCTGCGCCGCCGAGGTGAACACGATTTTTATTTTCCCGCGCGCCAGCCAGCGCACGAATAGGGCCACCACCATTTCATGATCCCGGCGCACATGCCAGACGCGGCAGCGTCGTCCGGGCGGCACCTTGGACAGCGAGACCAGCAGCGCTTGCCACCAACCCATCGTCCGAATGGCTGGCGGCTGCGGAGTTCCCAGATAACCGACCTGATGGATTTTGCGCTGCCATGGCAAGAGGGCAAAGATCGTGGAGGACACCCCCGAATGGCGGCGCTTCAGGTTGGTGACGATGATTTCAACGGGTCGGTCGGCCAAGCCAGTGATGGATTCCGGACGCCGCAGAAAAGCCCAGGTGAGAATCCCCACCACTTGAGGTCCCACGCGGGCGCGTTGTCGGAGACTTTTCACCAAACCCAGCGTCACCCCCGTGGCCAGTCCGTAAAAAACCGTTTCAAAGAATGAGCTGAGCAGCGCCACGCCAAGGGTCAGCCGCGCCAGCCCGGGGCGATTATGTTTCCAGATGTAACGGCAGAAGCCGTTCGTGATCCAGACCAGCCGGCGACCCCGATCCACATTTCGAGAGGAGGTGGCATGGCGGTGGATCGTGGTCACGCCAGGCGCAATGCGCAGTTCGTAACCGGCCTTCCGGATGTTCGTCAGCAGGTCGGTGTCCTCGTAATAGAAAAAATATCCGGGATCGAAATAGCCGACCTGGAGGCCGACCTCGTGCCGGATCATCATGCAGGAGCCCGTGAGGGATTCCTGCGGTCCGGTTTCCGACACCGCGCGGCGCAGCAATTTGCGGCCGCCAAACGCCTGCAGCATCAGGCGTCCGGCCGTCGGTGGCAGGGCTTGCAGCGGCCAGAGTTTTCCGTCGGCGTTTTTTTCACGCGGGGCACAGGCGCCGACCCGGGGGGAGCTGTCCAGATATTCGGCCAGTGCCCGGGCTTGCCGGGGAGTCACCTCGGTGTCGGAATTGAGGAGCAGAACGTAGCGCCCGGAGGCTTGGGCGGTGGCAAGATTCAATCCCGGGCCAAACATCAGGTTGCGCGTTTGCGGCAGCAGTTTGACCTGCGGGAAATCCGCCCGCACCATGTCGGCGGAGCCGTCCGTGGAGGCGTTGTCCACCACGATGATTTCAAGATCCTGCGGCAGCGCGTGTGCCTCCAGGGTTTTCAGGCAGGCGGCGAGCGGTCCGCGCGTGTTCCAGTTCACGATGCAGACCGAAATGTATATGACTGGAGATTTTTCCTTCATGCACCGCGGGCAGTCGCCGGCCAGGAATGGGCTGCTCGAAATCAACTCGCTGGAGGCGGGAAAAGATTCCGGGCCACGTCCTCGCCGCCCGCCGCCGCGGCTCCCCTCATCGTCCGTAGGCCAGCCGTTCCGCCAGCCGTTCCGGCAGGCCGGCGGCCCGGATTTTTTTCTGCGCGGTCGGGATGTCGTAGTCGAGACGGCGCAATTCGATCGTGCCGTCGTTCATGTCATAGACGACGTAGCCGGCCTTGGGATTGTTGTCCCGGGGCTGGCCGACCGCGCCGACGTTGACGAAATATTTTTTGCCCGGTTCCACTTTGAATTTCGAGTAGGTGCCGCCGCGCACCATGGTGTCGCGCATGAACGCCACCGGGACATGGGTGTGGCCGAAGAAACAGACGGAGGTGTTCTGGTAGGTGAAGCTGGCGGCCGCGGCGAGCTTGTCGAAGACATAGCCCCAGCGCTGCGGTGCGTCGAGCGTGGCGTGAACTATCGTGAAGCTGGTCACCATGCGCATGTACTTCAGGTCGCGCAGCCACTGACGGTCCTCGAGCGTGAGCTGCTGGCGCGTCCAGGTGACCGCCTCGGCGGCGGCTGGGTTGAAGCCCTCCAGCGCGTCTTCACCCGAACAATACTCGTCATGGTTTCCCTTCACGGTGGGAATGTTCATGCTGCGAACGATGTCGAGACATTCCTTGGGGTTGGCGTTGTAGCCGACCACATCGCCGAGACAAGCGTAGTGCGTGCATTTTTGGGCCTTGATGTCCTCCAAAACTGTTTGGAAGGCTTCCAGGTTTCCGTGGATGTCCGCTATAATCGCAAACTTCATTTCAATTTATTTCACAATTTCAAACCCGCGAAATTCACTGGTGGCTTCGCGCCAGCTCACATCTTCATTTTGAATAAAATGTTCCATCCCCGCATCGCGGATGGCCTGCTGAAAGTCTTTCAACTCCGGCTCGGCGCCTTCCACGACCAGCTCGACTCGGCCATCCGGCAGATTGCGCACGGTGCCCGTCACCTCGAATCCGGCGGCGACCCGCTTGACCGTGTAACGGAAGCCGACACCCTGCACCCGTCCAGAATAAAGAACCTGCATCCGGCTTCGCTTCATGACTCACAAGACCCGTTTCAAGCCGGGGAAATATTGAGGGGACACAGCCCCTTCAAGGCGATTGACGCGACTTTCTAAAACGCGCCCCATGAAGGCAGAACGGAACCGGCAAAGCAATATTTTTTCGGGGAGGGGGCAGCGATGAGTCGATTGTCCGCCAGCGCTCAGGTCACCACACAGACACAGTTTTCGGCGCCAAATTGGTTGGGTTGCCGGATTTTGCACCCGGGATCGTCAGTCCAGTGGCCGTCCACCAAAAAACGGTATTCGTAACGGCCCGGAGCCAATCCCACCACAGTCTGCCACAATCCGTTTTTGAGTTTTTTTAACGCCACGGGGGATTGTTCCCAACCCGTGAAGTTGCCCACCAACTGGACGGACCCGGCCTCGGGGGCCGAGAGCGAGAAGGTTGTTTTCTGTTTCGCAATTTTTTGTTTTGCCATGCGGAACTCTCTTATCTGCTGAACCGTCCCGATTCAGCATCGTGAAGCTGCGCCCCCGTCCGCCACCGGTCAAGCGCAAAGTCGGTCAAATTAACCATTGGCATTTTGCCCCCGGCCATGCTACAAACAACGTCCGCTTCTTCTGGGGGCGGGAAACAACAACCGAAAAACACGGAATTTGATTTATGTCACAGCATTCAAGCCTGCGCGCCGCCGCCATGTTGGGCGGCAAACGAAATGTCCTCAAGCGTTTTGAACGCACCGAACTGCTCAAGAAACGCGGCCAGTGGAAAGACGGGGACCGCATCACCGGCCTCCGCAAAACCAAGCCGGACGCGTAATCCAACCGCGGAGTCGGGAAGGCGGAGTGTGGGGTGATAGCTGCCCCACATCATTCTCTTTTTCTCGCACTCCCGCTCCACACCTCAGCGTGGTTCGTCTCCAAAAATATCTGGCCGACGCCGGCGTTGCTTCGCGGCGCGCGGGCGAGCAGATCATTCTGGACGGTCGCGTCACGGTAAATGGCGAGCCCATCCGCCAGCTCGGCGTCAAAGTGGATCCGCTGCACGACCACGTCGCCGTGGACGGCAAGGCCGTCCGCGCCAAGCGGAAACTATACCTCGCCCTGAATAAACCGCGCGGCTGCGTCTGTTCCAAGAAGGATGAATTCGACCGCCCGACGATTTACGAATTGCTGCCCAAAGAATGGGACAATTTGAATTCGGTGGGGCGGCTGGATTATGAGACCGAGGGGTTGATTTTTCTGACCAACGACGGCGACTTCGCCCTGCGCCTGACGCACCCGCGCTACGCGGTGCGCAAGCGCTACATCGCCACCGTGGATGGTCGCCTGGAAGCGGAGACATTGTATAAGTTCACCCGCGGGATTTATCACGACGGCGAAAAGCTCAAGGCCGAAAAGGCGCATCTGCTCTCCTCCGGCAAAGTGCGCAGCGTGGCGGAACTGGAATTGACGGAAGGCAAGAACCGCGAAGTCCGGCGGTTGTTTGAGTCGGAAGGCATGACCGTAAAACGACTGCAACGCCTGCAGATCGGTAAAGTGCGGCTGGGCGAATTGAAGCCCGGCAAATGGCGGACATTGACAGAACCGGAGATAAAATCTTTACTTGGATGACGATTATGAAAATGAAATTGAGTTTGATCCTGGCCACGGCGGTTTCCGCGAATCTCTTCGCCCAACCGTCCACGAACCTGCCGCCGCCCCTCCCGCTGGACGCGCCCATGATGCTGTCGGAGGCGACCAACTCGCCTGCCGCCAAAACCGCCAAGGCCGCCAAGAAAAAGGTGGTCAAGCCGGCCGCAAAAAAATCCGTGCTGAAACCGGTGGCGAAACCGGCGGCAAAGAAGCCGGCTGCGCCCGAATTCAAATCGCTGCCGCTCGTCGCCGGCCCCTCCGTCGTCGTCGCCCACCACGTCAACGTCCGCACCCGCCCCGGCTTGAGCGGCGAAGTGCTGGGCAAACTCACCAACGGCGAGCCCGTCCTCGTCCTTGAAGAAATCAAACTCAAACATTCCGGCCCCGAAGAGCCGTCTGCGTGGGCGAAGATTGCGCTCCCCACCACGGCCCAAGCCTGGATCAAGACCGCCTTCATTGACGCGGCCACCAAGACCGTGCTGCCGAAAAAATTGAACCTGCGCGGCGGCCCCGGAGAGAATTACGGTGTCCTCGGACAACTGCTCAAGGGCGATGCGGTCACAGAAATCGAAGCCAAGGGCGAATGGACCAAGATCGCGCCTCCCGCCGGAGCTTACGCCTTTGTCGCCGCGCAGTACCTTAGCCAGGAGGGCGCCGCCCTGGCTGCCGCCGGCCTGCCTGCCGGCACCGCGCCGCCGGCCATGCCCGCCACCGTGACGGAGACGCCGACCATCGCCGCCACCACCACGGAAATTCCGCCCACCACCACGACGTCGGAAATCATTTCCAACGAACTCGCCGCCGCCATGCACAGCGGCGTGTCGCTCGCACCGCCGCCGGTGGTCGAAGAGTTGCCCCCGTCCCCGCGCATCGTGCAGCACGAAGGCATCGTCCGGGGCAACACCAGCATCCAGTCCCCGACCCGGTTTGAACTGGTCAGCCCGGAGAACCGCCATCTGATCAACTATCTCTACACGACCTCCACCAACCTCGATCTCGCCCGTTACAAGGGCCTGCATATCATCGTGACCGGCGAGGAAGGTCTGGACGAGCGCTGGAAATACACCCCGGTGCTCACGATCCAAAAGATTCAAGTGCTTCAGTGATGCCGGCCGACAATCTCATTGACGGGCGGGCCATCGCGGCGCAGATCCAAAATGAGTTGCTCGGCCGCGTGGCCGCATTAAAGGCTCGCGGAATTCAACCCGGACTCGCCTTCGTGCGCGTGGGCGAAGATCCGGCCTCCAAAGTTTACGTCGGTCGAAAAGAAAAGGCGTGTGCCGAGCTCGGAATTTTTTCCGAGACCCGCGTCCTGCCCGAGGCCACGACCGAGCCGGAACTGATCGCGTTGCTGGCGCAATTAAATGCCGACGCCCGCCTCCACGGAATTCTCGTCCAGGCACCGCTGCCGAAACAGATTCGCGAAGCGGTGATCTACTCCACCGTGCTGCCGGAAAAAGACGTGGATGGTTTCCATCCCGTCAATGTCGGCAAACTCATGCTCGGCGATCCCACCGGTTTTCACCCCTGCACTCCGGCGGGCGTGATGCAGTTGTTGGCACGTTCGCACGTGAACACGCACGGGGCGGAAGTCGTCGTGCTGGGGCGCGGCAACATTGTCGGCAAGCCGATGGCGGCGATGCTTTGTCAGAAGGGCAGGAACGCCAACGCCACCGTGACGCTCTGCCATTCCGCCACCCGTGACATCAAAGCACATTGTCGACGGGCCGACATTTTGATCGCGGCGATGGGTGTGGCGGAATTCGTCAAAGCCGACATGGTCAAGCCCGGGGCCGTCGTGATTGACGTGGGCGTGAAACGGGTGGCCGATCCAACGGCGAAAAACGGCTACCGCCTCGTGGGCGATGTGGATTTCAAAAACGTCCGGCCCGTCGCGGGACATATCACCCCGAATCCGGGCGGCGTCGGGCCGATGACGATTGCGATGCTGCTGCAGAACACCGTGCGCGCGGCGGAAATGAGCGGAGCGTGAAATGTGAATTTGTGCCAGCACACCCCCATTCTGTTTCACCAAACGGAACCAGTTTGAGCTAACGAATTAAAACTATGCAACCCACCCGAATCCTCCCCGACCTCCAATGCTCGCTGCTGTGCGAGGAAATCCGCCAGGAAGTGACCGGCAATTTGTTTTTGATCGGCGTCATCGGCTTCATCCGCGTGCCGCAGCTCCCGGTCGTCGCATTCAAGTTGAGCGTGTTCAACCGCTGGACTGCCGGCCTCGGCCAGTTCACGGAAGGCGTGCGGCTCATCGCGCCCGACCAGACCACCGTGCTGCGCAAGGGCGAAGTGAAGTTTGGCTTGCAGGAGCCGAATCATCACGCGACCAACGTCACGCTGTTTGCCCAGGTCGAATTCAAGGTGGCCGGCACCTATTACATCGAGATCCTCGTGGACGACGTGATGAAGCTGCGCTATCCCGTGCCGGTCATTCTCGCGCCGATGCCGAACCAGCCGCAACAACCGCCGCCGGGCGAGCCGCCGGCACAGTGATGGCGCGCCGGTCGCTGACCCGGCGCGACGTGATGGGAAATGTTCAACGCGCAACATTCCACCTCGAACTCTCAATGGTCAGCCAAACTGGAGCTGGCAGACCACTTCGGGGTTCAGAGTTGAAGGTTGAAGGTTCGTTATTCATAAATCGGCATTTCCTCCCGAGCACAACTGTGGCAATTCTCAAGCCGTGATGTCGGCTCGAACATGAACCCGGACAAGCCAAAAAAACCCTTCGCTTGGGAACCCCTGACGCCGCCGGGGGTGGCGGCTTTTGCCGGCGCGCCGTGGGGACGACTGGGGTTCGTGCAACTGATCGTGGCGTTGCTCGCAGCAACCACCGTGGTCTGGTTTTTGAAAACCGCGTGGTTTCCCGTCCTCACCCGGGCGGTCCGCGAACTGCCGGTGCAGGGGGAAATCCGCGACGGCAAATTGAGCGTTCCGGGCGATGCCCCGCAATTGTTGGCCGAGAGCCGTTTCCTCGCGTTCGTGGTGGATTTGCAGCACGCGGGCCAGGTGCGTTCCCCCGCCCATGTGCAGGCGGAGTTTGGCCGCCAGGACATTTATTTCTTTTCCCTGCTGGGCTACCAGCAACTCAGCTATCCGCCCGGCCAAAACTTTGTCTTCAACCGGCTCGA
>JANPGB010000514.1:0-18034 GCA_031423695.1 Verrucomicrobiota bacterium | reverse complement strand
GGCTGCCGCGCTCATGGCGTGGAAGAAAATCCGGCGGTTGCTGGTGGTGGAGCCGCTTTTCGGCAGTTCCTACTTGTTGGGGATCATCACGGCGAACGATATTCTGCATGCGTATCCGCCGGAGGTGAACCCGTTCGCGGTCATCGTGGTCCCCGGCGCACAACAGGCCTCCTTGACCGCTGGCAAAATCATGCAGCGCAATCTGCATACGACCGTGCCCGAGGCGCCCATCGAGGAGGCCGCCGCGATCATGCGCGATCAGAAAATCAGCTCGTTGCCGGTGCTCCGGGAAAAGCAACTGGTCGGCCTCATCACCGAGTCCGACATCTTCCGCGCGTTTGTAAGCTTGTTCGAGACACCGGGCGGCGGCGCGCGCATCACGTTTGACGTTTCGAGCGGGGAAGACGCATTCGGCTTGGTGGTCCGGCTTTCCCAGAAACATGGCGTTCAAGTGACCAGCTTGATCCGGGGGGCGCAGGACAAGCAGCCAATCTGTGTGACGCGCGTGGCTGGCGAGCAGGTGGATCTCTTCCTCGAGGAGATCTGGAATTCCGGCCATCGCGTGATGAATGTCATCCGATTCCCGTCGTCCGCGGGCGGGAAATAGATCTGGCTCCGCGCGCAGCCTGATTTTGAAGCCAGGACCGGCGAACGCCGCATTGTTTTCAAACCGCGCGCTTGGCAGGGGTTGGGTGACGCGCCTATACTCTGGGCGTGATTGATACGGAACCAAAGCTCGCGGGCTTTCTGGCAACTCTGCGCGCCGCCACCTGGGTCGCAGTGGATACGGAAGCGGACAGCCTGCACGCGTACCCCGAAAAAGTCTGTCTGATCCAGATCAGCACCGGGGCGGGGGACGAACTCGTGGATCCCCTGTCGGGCATCAACCTCGCGCCTTTTCTGGAAACGCTGGGCGGTCATGAACTGCTCATGCACGGCGCGGATTATGACCTGCGCCTGCTCGAAAAACATCACCGGTTCATCCCCGCGTCCATCTTCGACACGATGCTCGCCGCGCGCCTGATCGGGGAGCCGCATTTCGGCTACAGCGCGCTGGTGGAAAAATTTCTCGGCGTGAAACTGGAGAAGGGCCCGCAGAAGGCGAACTGGGCGATGCGCCCGCTGACCGAGCGCATGGCCCACTACGCGCGCAACGATACGTATTATCTCAAGCCGCTTGTGGACCGGCTGAAGGCCGGCCTTGAGGAGAAAGGCCGGCTTTCCTGGCAGCAGGAATCCTGCGCGCGGCTGATCTGGGACTGCACGCAGCCGCGTCCCGACGATTCGGATTTCGCCTGGCGGATCAAGGGCAGTCATCTGCTGGGCCGGCCGGCGCTGGCGGTGTTGCGCGAGCTCTGGCGCTGGCGTGAGAGCGAGGCCCTGGCCGCCAACCGGCCGCCCTTCTTTGTGGTGAACCATGAGACCCTGGTGGATATCGCAGCGGCGGCGGCCTTGCAGCGTCCCGTGGAGCCGCTGATGCCGAGACATCTGTCCGAGCGGCGCCGCGCGGGCGTGGTGGCGGGTATTGAGCGCGGGCTGGCGGTGGCGCCGGAAAGTTTCCCGCAACTGCCGTCGCGATCCAGTTGTCGTCCCAGCGCCGCCGAGCACAAGCGTTCGCTCGAACTGCAAGCGCGCCGCGACGCGCGTGCGCTGGAGCTGGGAATTGATCCGACCTTGATTGCGAGCCGGTCCACGTTGCTGGAGCTGGCGCGTAACTGGGAGCAGCACGCTTCCACGCTGATGAACTGGCAGCGGGAGCTGCTGCAAGCTTGAGGGCGGGACCGGCGGCCGCTCCTGGCGCGTGTGGGGAATTGCCCCCAGCCGCTTGGTAGTGCGCCAAGAATCAGCGGCGTCCGAGTGTGGGCAAAAGTTGAGATGTCGCACCCTCAAAGATGTTGCCCGGCCGCAGCCAGCGCATCTCTCCAAACCAGCTCCCAAGTTTGACCTGCATCCATCATGTCGGCACCAGTTTTGCGCGGTCACCCAACCCCGCATCATCGCCGCTGGTTCGCCATCCGGAAATCATGGGCCAGCACTTGCTTTTACTTGGCTCGTTTCGAACTTGCGCGAAAAGTCCTTTTGAACTTCCTCTGAAAACTGGAAAAATAGTTGTTGCGCTGCCCAGTGTTTGCACGTAGATATTAGTCCGTCGAAGGTTAATTGCAGCGTGTGGCGAGGTTCTTTCCAGTAAAATGGCCGCAGCAGCAGCTTCCAAAAAGTTCAACTTTCTAACGGTTCGGGTTTTTCTCGAAGCCTTCGATTTTTACAACATCAACCGCAGTATGAGCAAAGAAAACACAAACACAAACGGACAAGACGCCGGTTCCGGCTACCTAGAGATCGCCGAAAAAGGCTTCGGCTTTCTCCGCACCGCCCAAAATCATTTCAGCCCCAAACCGACCGACATCTTTGTCACGCCGGACACCATCAAGCGCAGTTTCCTGCGCGAGGGCAGCCACATTGTTGGCACCACGCAGCCGCCGCACCGCGGCAACAGTCCGCAGCTCAAGACCGTCGAGAAGGTCAATGACATGCTGTTTGCGGACTACACCAAGGCCGTGCGCTTTGAGAATCTGACCAGCATTGATCCGATTGAAAAATTCAACCTGGAGACTTCGTCCGACCTGATCGAGACCCGCGTCATTGACCTCGTCACGCCCATCGGCCGCGGCACGCGCGGTTTGATCGTCGCCCCGCCGCGCACCGGCAAGACCACGATCCTTAAACAAATCTGCAACGCCGTCACCAAGAACCATCCCGAGGTTCATGTCATCGTGCTGCTCATTGACGAGCGGCCCGAGGAAGTCACCGACTTCCAGCGTTCCGTCACCGCCGAAGTCGTCGCTTCGTCGAACGACCAGGATCTGGAAACGCACGTCCGCCTCTCGCGGTTCATGATCGAACGCTGCCGGCGGATGGTTGAAGGCGGCAAGGACGTTTTTGTTTTGCTCGATTCACTCACCCGCGTCGCCCGCGCCTACAACAGCGTGCATGGCGGCAGCGGCCGCACGATGACCGGCGGCGTGGACGCCCGCGCGTTGGAAATTCCGCGCAAGATGTTCGCCTCCGCGCGCAAGATCGAGCACGGCGGTTCACTCACCATTCTCGCGACGGCGCTGGTGGACACCGGTTCGCGCATGGACGAACTGATCTTCCAGGAGTTCAAAGGCACCGGCAACATGGAGCTGATCCTGGACCGCAAACTCTCCGACCGCCGCCTGTATCCGGCCATTGACATTCCGAAGAGCGGCACGCGCAAAGAGGAAAAACTGTTCGCGACCAAAAATCTCGAAGCCATCCGCAAGCTGCGCCGCACGATGGTTGACCTGAACCCCGTCGAAGCGATGGAGACCCTCACCGCTGCGCTCAAGAAGCACAAGACGAACGACGAACTGCTGGCCAAACTGGAAAAGGGTTAATCAACCTCACCGGCTTAAAGTCGTTTCGTGGAGCTGTTCGTTTCCGTCCAGCGTGCTTCTGGACAAGGGATCGTCAAAATAGTTTTTCCGGATCCTTGGCTGACTGTCGCGCAAATAAACTTCGCGCGCAGTATTGAGTTCCACCACCACGCGGCCAGAATCGATCCGGTCGTCAACACGCAATTCTAAGAGTGGCTTTGCTCTGAAGGCCCGCTTCCCCGGAAGCCTTGGCTGCGCGTTTGTCCCGAAGTGCCGCTTTTCTCGGTGTCTTGTGTCCCGATCTTGAACAGGCCTTTCATTCTTCCGATAGCCTGACTGCTGGCACGTCGTTTGCAGGAGACATGGCTTCACAGCTTTGATTGTGAAGCCTGAAAAATGTCCCTGTCGTCGCAAAACACCGGAACAGTGCTCCTGGTTGGGCCGGTTCCTCGTCAAGTCCCCGTTCCTGGTCGGTGGACGAATCGTCCGCTGGCCCTGGGACTGGCGCTGGCTTTGCAGATTGCTTTTATTCAGCGGGGACGGGGTGAGGATCATGTGGATTACCGGTATGAATATTATCGGGAGAATGACGACCGGATCCAGGTGCAGACGCACGCCGTGTTGTTCGACGCGGCCCTGAAGGAAGGCTTGTTGTCGGTGAAGGGCGAGTTGGTGCATGACGCGGTGTCCGGGGCCACGCCCAGCGGGGCGGCACCGGCCTCGAAGTACAATTACAACTCGGTGCCGCTGTTTGGCTTTCAGGTACCGATCCTGGGCAATACCAACAACACCAAGGTCCCGCTCCAGCACATGCAGGATGAGCGAAACGCGTGTTCGCTGGAGCTGCCGATCACGCTGGGAATTCACACCCTGTCGCCACAGTTTTCGTACAGCGAGGAGAGTGACTATGTTTCAACGGGCGCGGCGCTGAACTACACGGTGGCGTTGAACGAAAAGAACACTCTGGTGACACTGGGTTGGGCCCACACTTGGGACCGGGTCAATGACGATCAACGTGCGAAGCGGAACAAGCGCAGCGATGATTTTCTGCTGGGAGTCAGTCAACTGCTCGGACCCAAGACGGTGTTGGGGCTGAACCTCACGTATGGCGAGGCTCACGGGTATCTGAATGATCCTTACCGACTCATAATTGCAGCCAATGATCTGCAAATCGATGCGGAGAACCCGTCGGGCTATGTCGAGCAACGGCCTTCGGACCGCGAGAAATTTGTCGCGCGGATTTCGCTGACGCATTTCTTCACCCCGGCCCAGGGGAGTTTGGAGGCGACCTACCGATACTATCACGACAGTTTTGGGATTGACGCGCACCTGATCGAGTTGTCGTGGTATCAGAAAATTGGCAAGCGGGTCGTGCTCACACCGGGCTTTCGCTACTACTATCAGACGGCGGCGAACTTCTACTACGAGCTGCTGCCGGACAGCAGCAACAAGCCGGCAAACTACTCGTCGGACTACCGGCTTTCGCAGCTCCAATCCTTCACGTTTGGTTTGAACGCCACGGTCAAAGCCACCAAGTGGTTGTCGTTTGACGCCGGCTACCGATACTACTTCATGCAGGGACTGGATGGCGTGACTTCGGCCAGCGCCTATCCGTCGGCGAATGTTTTGACCGTCGGCGCGCGCCTCTTTTTCTAAACCGCCATGTCTGCCACTCTCACCCATAGCAGTTCGACCGTGCTGGAGCGCGTGCGGCACTCGGCGACGCAGTCGCAGGCGGGAGGCAACTACACGCTGGCGTTTCAAGCGATGGGAACGGTGTGCCGCGTGCAATCCCGGTGTGGCGACGCGGCGCTGGCGCGGGCGTTTCAGGACGAAGTGCTGTCGTGGGTGGCGCAATTCGAGGCGAAGTATTCGCGGTTTTTGACGGACAGCCTGATCAGCCGGATCAACGCGGCCGCGGGCGAACATTGGGTGGAGGTGGATGCCGAAACGGAGAACCTGCTGAAACTCTGCGGCGAAATGTTTTTCTTCACGCGCGGTGCGTTTGACCCGACGGCGCTGCCGCTGATCCAGCTTTGGAATTGGAAATCCCAACCGGCCGCGCTGCCCACGGCGGCGCAGCTCGCTGCGATGCGGGAGTTGTGCGGGTGGAACAAAATCCAACTGCGCCCCGGCGCGATTTTTCTGCCGCGCGCCGGCATGAGTCTGGATCTTGGCGGGATTGGCAAGGAGTACGCGGTGGATTGCGTGACGCAACTGGCCATGCAACGAGGCATTGAAAGTGTGCTCGTGGATTTCGGCCAGGACGTGCGCGTGGCGGGGCGGCCGCCGGCGAAGGGCGCCTGGCACATCGGCCTGGAAGACTCGAAAAATCCCGGCCACTGCTGGACCGGCGTGGCGGTAACGGGGCATGCGGTGGCGACCTCTGGAGATTATCTGCGACACTTTAGGAAGGACGGACGCCGCTACGGACACATCATTGATCCGCGCGATGGCCAGCCGGTGAACAACCGTTGCCTTTCGGTCTCGGTCATCGCGTCAACCTGCACGGTGGCGGGGATTCTTTCCACGGCCGCTTTTATTTTGGGCCCCGCGGAGGGCTTGAACCTCATCAGCCAATGTTTGGGCGCTGAGGGATGCATCACCACCGACCAGGTACGTCATCAAACCAAGAGATTCCATGAATATGTCACTCGTTAAAAAAACATTCTGCGTCGCAGCCTTGACGGTGGCGATCTGCACACCCTCGGCAGGGGCCGGCGGCAAAGGCATCGCCGTGGGCGATACGTTTCCCGACCTCGGCAGCTTTGGGCTGGAAGGCAAACTGCCGGGCGACCTGAAGGGCAGGGTGGTGCTCGTGGATTTTTGGGCGTCGTGGTGCGGCCCGTGCAAGGACTCGTTTCCGGCGATGGACGAGCTGCAAAAAAGATACGGCGCGCAGGGCCTGGTCGTGCTCGCGGTCAGCGTCGACCAGGATGCTGAGGCGATGAAGGATTTTCTCAAGGAGCATCCGGCGAGTTTCCCAATCGTGCATGACGCGAAGAAAAAACTGGTGAGCCGGGTCAACATTTCCTCGATGCCCGCGTCTATCGTGATCGGCCGGGACGGCAAGGTGGTGGCGATCCACAAAGGGTTTCACGGGAAGGAAACCGTCAGCCAGTATCACCACGAGTTTGACGGGTTGCTGGGCGTCACCGTCGCGAGCAAGTAGCCATGAAAAAAAAATTTCTGTTCCTCATCACGCTCGCCGGCCTGGTTTTCGGAAGCGGCTGCGCCACGGTCAAGCCGTGGGACCGTGACACGCTGGCGGACTACACGATGCGCGCGGATCGCGACCCGCTGACCATTGCCACGGACGAACACATTTATTTCTCGCGCGAAGCCGCGTCCGGCGGGCGCGGCGTGGGCGGGGGCGGCTGTGGTTGCAATTAATTCTGGCATGAATAAGATCGCTGGGCTTGTGCTGGCCAGTTTGCTGGTGGTGGGCGCGTGGACGGCGCGGGCGCAAAGTCCGTTCTCTGTCACCCCGCGCGTGGAAACCATCAACGGAGCCGCCATGCTGCGCGTGGCGTTTGCCATTCCCGCCAATCACATTCTTTACGCCGACAAACTTTCCTTCCGACTGGCCGGGGTGGAATCGTCCGCTGCGTTTGAGCTCCCGGTGCCGGCGTTCATCACGGACAAGTTCAGCGGCAAACCGAAAAATGTATTTGCGCAATCCTTTGAAGCCAGTCATCCGCTGGCCGGCGCACTCACGAAAGACCTGACGCTGACGGTACACTTCCAGGGCTGCGACGAGGCGAACTGTTATTTCCCGGAGGATCAGACGTTCACCATCTCGCCGCGCGGCGCGGTCACGCTGGTGGACGCGCCGGAGGAGGCCGGCCCGGCGGCAGCTTCGGACGCGTGGCGGCCGCTGGCGGCGGGTTTCACCTTGGGCGCAGGCGGCAGCGGTTATCTGAATGAAAATCAATTTCTAAGTTTTCTAGACCAGGCTCAGGCGGGGCAGAGTTCCGGCGAGGCGGTTCCAGCTCGCAGCGGCTTTGCCGGCGTGCTGCTGACGATGCTGCTCATCGTGCTGGGCGGCGTGGCGTTGAATCTGACGCCATGCATCCTGCCGATGATTCCGATCAACCTCGCGATCATTGGCGCGGGCGCCCAGGCCGGCTCGAAGAAACGCGGCTTCGCCCTAGGCGCGACCTACGCGGCGGGCATGGCCATCGCCTATGGTTTGCTGGGATTGGTGGTGGTGCTGACCGGCGCGAAATTCGGCACGCTCAATTCCTCGCCGTGGTTCAACCTGGGCATCGCCGCTGTATTCTTCGGGCTCGCGCTGGCCATGTTCGATCTGCTCGCGATTGATCTTTCGCGTTTTCAAAACCAGTCGGGCGGCGGTTCGTCCGGAAACAAAAGCAAGTTCATCGTTGCCTACTCGATGGGCACGGTGGCGGCGCTTTTGGCGGGCGCGTGCGTCGCGCCGGTGGTGATCTCCGTGTTGCTGCAAGCCACGGCGCTCCACGCCAAGGGCTTCATGGTCGGTCTGCTTCTGCCGTTCCTGCTGGGCTTCGGGATGGGTCTGCCCTGGCCTTTCGCGGGCGCGGGGCTTTCGTTTCTGCCCAAGCCGGGCAAATGGATGGTGCGCGTCAAGCACGGCTTTGGCGTGCTGATCGTTTTGTTCGGAGCCTACTACGGGTATCTGTCTTTGGGACAGTTCCGTTCTGAGGCAGTCTGGAAGATCCGCGCCCGGAGCAGCGGCGACGCGGCGGATTTGAGCGGTGCGTTTGCAGCCGATCTGGCCGCGGCTTTGGAAGCGTCGCGCGCCGACGGCCGGCCAGTGTTCATTGATTTCAATGCGAGCTGGTGCAAGAACTGTGCGGCCATGGATCACACCACGTTCGCCGCGCCCGCCGTGAAGCAGCGGCTCGCGGGTTTCCACGAAGTGCGGTTACAGACCGAGCGGCCCAACGAGTCGCCGGCCAGGGAAATTCTCGACCACTTCAAAGTCATGGGGCTGCCGTCCTACGTTGTTTTGAGCCCCCAATCGCCACTCGCTTCAGAGCCCATTTCCGCCGCCGGTTCTCCCTGATCGGACGCGGCTTGTTGGTACAAAGAACGCTAGAAGGAGTTGTTGAAATAATATGGCAAGAACGTTGTTATGAAATTTCGAAATGTGTTTTCTCTGTCCCTGGCGCTCGCCTTGCAGGTGATGCCGCTGACCCGATACTTCTTCGCGGCGACCCCGGCCACCGGCTCAAGCTTTGCCATCATCGCCATGTGGCTTGGGGCGGCTGCTGCGTTGCTGGGCAGTGCGGACGCGGTCTCCGGCGCGTCGAGCATTTCGATTTCGCCGGCCACGGCCACCGTTGGTGTGCCGTACTCCGGCATCGTTCAATATTCCGGGGTGCGCGCCGCAGGGATCAAGTCCTGGTCGCTGGCGCAGAACTGGAACGGGAATCAGACCGGTTGCAACACCAGTTATGAGATCGCGCCCGGCCTCTGGGTCACCAACTCTTCCACCTACTTGGTGCAAATCGGCGGCACCCCCACGGCCAATGGTACCTTCGGCTTCGCCCTCACCATCCACAGCGATATCAACTGCGGCGGTCTTTACACGGATACGCGAGGCGCCGCCATCAGCATCAATCCTGCGCCGCTCGCCGCACCGGGCATCATGACGCAGCCGGCCAGCCAGACGGTGACGGCCGGGAGCAATGCAAACTTCAGCGTTAGCGCCGGCGGCACCGCACCATTGACCTATCAGTGGCGGCAGAACGGAACGAACGTGTCCGGCGCCAACGCGTACACGCTGACCTTGACCGGTGTGAGCGCGGGCCAGGCTGGCAGTTACACGGTCGTGGTAACCAACGGCGAAGGTTCAGTCACGAGCCAAGTCGCCACGTTGACGGTCAACCCCTTGCTTTCGCTTGCCATCGGTGGCAATGGCCGCGTGACCGGTGCGACGAACGGACAGGTGGTTCCTTCGGGGCGCGTGCTGAAGCTCAAGGCGATCCCGGCCGCCGGAAATATTTTTTCCAACTGGGTCGGCATGGTGGACGGAGTGTTTGCATGTATCAGCAATGCGCCAACGCTCGCGATGCCAATGGCGTCCGGCCTGGCTCTCACGGCGAATTTTGTAACGAACCCTTTCCCGGCGGTCGCGGGCCAGTTCAATGGCTTGTTCTCCGAATCCAACGGCGTGAACCCCGGCACCTGCGGATTCTTCTCGCTGAAAGTCGGCGGCTTCGGAGCCTACACGGGGATGATCCTAAGCGATGGACGCCGCGTGCCGGTGTCGGGTCGTTTTGATGCCGGCGGGAAAGCCACCAACGCCGTCATGCGTTCCGGCACAAACCTGCTCAGCATCGCCTGGAGCCTGGACCTGACCGGCTCGGATCAAATCATCGGCACGATCGGACATGGCAACTGGACCGCCGACCTTTCCGGCGATCGCGCGGTGTTCAACGCCCGGACCAATCCGTGCAGCCACGTCGGCAAGTACACGTTCGTTCTGCCCGGCATGCCAGGCTCAACGCTGGTGCCCGCGGGCAACAGCTTTGGCACGGTGACGATTGGCAGCAATGGCGTGGCGACCTTGAAAGGTTTCCTCGCGGACAAAACGTCCATCGCCCAGACGGTGCCGGTTTCCAAAAACGGCGAATGGCCGCTCTACATTCCGCGCCCGTCCCGCAAGGGTGTTTTGATCGCGTGGATCAACTTGACGAACCGGCCGACGGATGATTTCAGCGGCGCCGGAATCTGGCTGATGCCCCCGCTGGCCACGGCGGCGTACTATCCGGCCGGGTTTGCTTATGCGCAGACGCTGGTGGGTTCACGCTACACGCCGCCGACGGTAGTAGGCGGGCGCGTTCTCGAACTCACCAATGGGCTGGCGCTCCTGAGCGGCGGCGACCTGGCGGGAGCTTACACCAACGGAGTTGTCCTCGGTCTGGGCAGCCAGATAACGGCGTCGCCTTCGAACGCTTTGACCGCCGTGTTCGCCCCGGCGAGCGGATTGTTCAAGGGCAAATTTATTCCCGGCGGCACTCTGGCCCCGGTGTCATTGAGCGGGGTGGCCTTTCAAAAAACCACCAACGCGTTCGGCTGCTTCTACGGAAAAAACCAGAGCGGACAGATCCTGCTGGAAGCGGGGAGCCTGCCGTAATCCTGGCCGTCCATTGTTTGCCGTCATTTACAGCGGCGAAGGGATAGATAAAGCAAGCCGGGTGCAAGCAAGAATGTCACGGAAGGCTCGGGCACTTGGACGACGTTGAATTGAAAGTTCACTTCCAAAAATTGAAGGGCGAAACCACCTTCCGGCGCCGGCAGATGCTGGTCGGGGAAAGGCAAACCGGTTCCCACACCGTAAACTCCATAAAAAGGACTGCCCAGATAGGTCGTTGAAAAGACCGGATCCACAGTTGCGCCGCGAATGGGGGTCACAAGGTCATCCGCGTCATCCGCTGAGTACTCGGCAGCAATGGCTACCTTGAAAGGATTTAGTACTCCGGGGAAGGCTCCCGGCGAAATAAACACGGGTGTAATCGGCATATAACGGTAGCCATCCACCAATGGTGCCACTGTTCCTGCGGGTATCGTCGTGGAAGCCAGTAAGGTTCCATCAACCGCCCAAATACCAACGGCATGGGAGTTGGCCAGACCATCGCCACCTTGGTCAAAGACCCCGAGTTGAGTAACAGCCATGTAGTTGCCCGAATTGCTCGTGCTACTATTAAAAAACGACCAGCCTTTGCTGCCAGTTATACTGAGTGGCTGATTGGTCACGTAGCCTCCACTGATGAACCCGGGCGTATCGGCCCAAGTAGTGGCCCCGATCAAGCCTGTCAGGGATAGAATCCAGCAGCAGAGGATTTTGATTGGTGAAAAGTTATACATGTTTTGCGCGCCGGTTTATCCAACGCACTCCGCCAATTGCTGCACTGGTGAAAAGAAGCAGCAATAAACTGCTCGGCTCGGGCACCGGAAATGAATACGTGCGTTGAATAAACTGGCTGGCAGATATTCCGAGGACACTGGCAACATCCACACTGCCAGTCAGCATCGTCAAACGCACCGCGCCATGAGCCGTGTCCCAAGGACTGCCGATCCAGGAAAAATTGATTTGACCCGCTATGATCCACGGAGGATTGCTGGCAGTGCCGGTGGTCAAGGGTGTCAACGAGGTGGGTGAGGCAAGCACATCGACTCGCAAACTGTCGCCTAACGTGAATAAATCTCCAGTGAATCCAAGCTGAACCAAAAAGTAATCTCCCCCTCCCTCATCTATCTGGCCCCGGACGAATGACGGCTGGGAAAACAAATAACTGTCACCCGTTCCAAGGTGGATTACGCTCTGTGCGTCGGCGGACAAAATGAAAACGACGAACAGTATCACTAAGCCTGCGATATTAATTTTGTATTTTGGCTTCATCCCGCTCTCTTCGTCCGGCGCTCAATCCAACGCACTCCGCCAGGCACCGCACCGCTGAAAAGAAGCAGCAAAGAACTGCTCGGCTCAGGTATGGTGTATGAATAATCTAATTCAGTAAAATTCAAGGTAGTCCTTACCGAGAAACTGGAGACATCCACGCTGCCAGACAACATTGTCAGTCGAATAGCGCCATTCCCCGCGTTCCACGGAACCCCAAGCCACTGATTATGTATTCCGAACGTCCAGGCTGGATAGCTGAAGGTGCCAGTCAATAAAGGAGTCAACGATGTTGGCGTAGAAAGAACGTCCACTTGCATACTATCACCCGAAGTAAATACATCCCCGGTGAAACCGAGATCAATGACGACGGAAGTCGCACCCAATTCATCAATCTTAAATCCGAGCCTTGTTGGCTGGGAAAACAAATAACTGCCACCTGTTCCAAGGTGGATTACGCTCTGAGCGCTGGCTGGCAAAGTTGAAACGAGGAACAGCATCAACAAGCCTGCGATTTTGATTGTACAGTTTATCTTCACACTTGTTTGTGCAGTGAGAAATGGCGATGGCGCAAGAATAGGTATAGCAAGCCGGGCGCAAGCAGCAGGGTCACGGACGGCTCGGGCACTTGGACGACGTTGAATTGAAAGTTCACTTCGAAGAATGGCGGATTGCCATTGCCTTCAGGTGGTGGAAAATGCTGGCCGGGGAAAGGCAAACCGGTTCCAAGGTCGTAAAAGCCTAGGGACTGACTACCATCATAGCTTGTTGTATGCACCGGGGACGCAAATAGTCTGCCTTCTGGCGTCACGAGATCATCCGCATCACCCGCTAAATATGCAGCAGCAATAAGGGTTACCGCAGTTGGGTGGTTTGTTGTATTTATTGCCGGAATCAACACAGGCGAAATAGGCATGTAGCGGTAGCCATCCACCAAAGAGGCCACCGTACCGGCGGGAATCGTCGTGGACGCGAGTAAAGTTCCGTTCGCCGACCAGATGCCGATGGCGTGAGCATTGGCCAGACCATCGCCTAAGGAGTCAAAGACCCCGAGTTGGGTAATCGCCAGATAGTTGCCGGAACTGGTTGGAATGGTACTGACAAACGACCATCCCTTCGTGCCCGTAAAGCTGGGTGGTTGATTGGTCCGAGAGCGTCCACTCGGAAACGCCGGTGTGTCGGCCCACGCGGCCGGGCCGGTCAAGCAGGTCAGACAGAGAGTCCATAACCATCCGCTTGCGCTGGGACATTTAAGTTTCATGACGCCCTTTGAGTTTCTTCATCAGACATACCACATTGGCGGGCAATTGAAAGAGCGGATGTCTTCCTTGCGGCTGGACACAACGGCCCTGGCCGGTTTACTAAGAGTGGATGCCGCCCGGCCCTGACAAATCTCGCAAGCGCAATCTCGCGCCCGGCCAGCGCGTGTTTGACCGCTTCATCCTCAAACGCGCGCTGGGCCAGGGCGGGACGGGCGTGGTCTGGCTCGCGCACGACCGCGTGCTGGAACAGCCGGTGGCGCTCAAATTTCTGGCGGACGAACTCCTGCACGACCGGCACGCGGTGGAACGGCTCAAACACGAAACCCGCCGCAATCTCAAGCTGAGCCACCCGAACATTGTCCGCGTCCACGATTTTCTCCAGGACGCCAGCGGCGCGGCCATCATGATGGAGTATGTCGAGGGCTGGTCGCTGTGGACGATGAAGGTGGACAAGCCCAGCCAGATTTTCACCATCGCGGAAATCACCCCCTGGCTCCGCGAACTTTTCGACGCACTCGAGTACGCGCATCACCAGGTCGGCATCGTGCATCGCGATTTGAATCCGGCCAACCTCATGCTTAATGCGCGCGGCCAGCTCAAGATCACCGACTTCGGGCTGGCGCGGAATCTCCGGCGTTCGCCGGCGAAAGATTTTGTGGACCTGCGGGTGGTCGGCACCGACATCTACATGAGTCCGCAGCAGTGGAGCGGCAACGAACCCACGGTGGCCGACGACATCTATTCCATCGGCGCGACGATTTACGAATTGCTGACGGGCAAGCCGCCGTTTTACCAGGGTAACATTTTCGACCAGGTCTATGACGCGGTGCCGCCGAGCCTGAAAAACCGGTTGGCGGAGCTGGGCGTGAAGGGCGTGGAAATTCCGGCGGCGTACGAGCAGACCATCGCCGCGTGCCTGGCCAAGTTTCCCGCCGACCGGCCCGCCAGCATCAACGAACTCGCGGCCCGGCTCGGGCTACCCGAAGCCGTCGTTTCGCAGCCGCCCGCCGTCATTGCCCCGGAGCCGCCGGCTGAACTAGCGGAGGAAGCTCGCACTCCGTTTGTCACCGAAATAATGGATTCCCCGGCCGAGGCGGTTGCGGTTCAGACGGTGGACCGCCACACTCGCGGAATCGTCATCGGGTTTGCGGCCGCGGTCATCGTCGGTTTGCTGGGGTGGCTGGTGTTCGCGCCATTTTCCAAAACCAATTCGAACCAGGGCGCGCCCGCCGGCGGTTTTCCGCAGGCGGGCAGAGCGTGGCAAAACAGTCTGGGAATGAAGTTCGTTCCGGTTCCAGGTGTCGCGGGCTTAATGTGCATCTGGGAAACGCGTTTCCAAGATTTCCTCACGTATGTGGACGAGGTGGGGCGCGCTCCGGGTGAAAGTATGTTGTCGATGGACTTGACGAATGCCTGGAAGGAGACCGGCCACAACTGGCGCAATCCAGAATTTCAACAAGGGCCAAACCATCCGGTGATCGGGATCAGCTGGCGGGAGGCGGTGAGTTTCTGCGAATGGCTCACCACCCGCGAACGTGCGTCCGGCTGGCTGACCACCAATCAAAGCTATCGCCTGCCAACCTCCGCGGAATGGCTCAAGGCGGCGGGCCCCGGCAGGTTTGTCTGGGGCGACACCTGGCCCCCGCCGAACCGCGCGGGGAATTTTGCGGGGGAGGAAATCCGCCAAATCCTGCCGAACCACCCCATTCTCACCGGACGCAACGACGGTTATGCCGGCACCGCACCCGTCGGCAGTTTTTCCCCGAACTCACTTGGCATTTATGATCTGGCAGGCAACGCGACGGAGTTCTGCCAGGACCGCGATCCCAACGACCGGCAGCGCCGGCGCTTTCTGGCCGGCGGTTCATGGGTGGATTCGACCGAGGCGGAGTTATCAGTGAAAACTTTTGGTCATATTCGTGAGGTGCGGCGGGTGAGCGACTGCGGGTTTCGATGCCTCCTGGAGTTTCGCGCCCCAACGAATCGGTCCGCGGAGGAAGCAACGCAGTAGGGCAGGGAACAACCACGTAGAACTCCTCGCGCCGCGAGGATTAAGCGCCGCGCGGAGCGGCGCAATGAAGGACGCACAACGAACTTGGATTTCAAAATTGTTCCGGCCTTGCACGGGCCCGCGAGTCGGCGCAAGCGCACCGACAGCTACCGTCAGCCACATTGCAGTCTGGATTTTTCCAGTCGTTGTCTTAAACTTCATCCGTGCATAAAACATTTTCAGAAACCGCTGCTCCCGGCGGCAGCGTTTCGCCGGAACAGGTCAGCCATCTAATCGCCCAGGCTTTGCCCGCTGCCAATTATCACGGCAAAAAGATTCTGCTCATTGTGCCCGACCACACGCGCACCGCGCCTGTGGGTCTGTTGTTCAAGACCATCTTCAAACAGATTGGCGACGTGACGAAGCATCTTGATGTTCTCGTGGCGCTCGGCACGCACCCGGCCATGAGTGATGAAGCCATCTGCCATCGGCTGGAAATTTCCGTCGCGCAACATCAAGGCGAGTTCAAGAAAATCCGCTTCTTCAATCACGAGTGGGACAATCCCGCCGCGCTCCAGGAAATCGGCACGCTCACGCCCGCCGATGTGAGCGATCTCACCGGCGGTCTGTTCTCGATGGAAGTGCCCGTCGAGATCAACAAACTCGTGTTCAACTACGACCAGATCATCATCGTCGGTCCGGTGTTCCCGCACGAAGTCGTCGGCTTTTCCGGGGGCAATAAATATTTATTTCCCGGCGTCGGCGGTCCGAAGATTTTGAATTTCTTCCACTGGCTCGGCGCGGTCGTCACCAACCCGATGATCATCGGCAACAAATGGACGCCTGTCCGCAAGGTCGTGGATCGCGCGGGCGCGCTGGTGAAGGTGGACAAACTTTGCCTCTGCATGGTCGTCGCGCCGGACAAATCGCTGGCCGGACTTTTTGCCGGCACGCCCGAAGCCGCGTGGGATGCCGCGAGCGAACTCTCCCGGCAGGCGCACATTCTCTACAAGGAAAAACCGTTCCAGACCGTGCTCTCCAACATGCCGCCGATGTATGACGACCTCTGGGTCGCGGGCAAGGGCATGTACAAACTCGAACCCGTCGTCGCGGACGGCGGCGAACTCATCATCTACGCGCCGCACGTCACCGAGATTTCTGTCACGCACGGCGAGGTCATCGAGGAGATCGGCTACCATTGCCGCGATTATTTCCTGACGCAATGGGACCAGTTCAAGCATCATCCGTGGGGCATCCTCGCGCACAGCACACACGTGCGCGGCATCGGCAAGATGGAAAACGGCGTCGAGAAATGCCGTATTCGAGTCACGCTCGCGACCGGCATCCCGGAACACCTCTGCCAGAAAATCAACCTGGGCTACCGCGATCCGAAGAGCATTCGTCCGGAAGAGTTTGCGAACCACGAAGCCGAAGGAATCCTCTACGTGCCCAAGGCCGGCGAGATGCTTTACCATCTCAAGCAGCAGCCAAAGTGGGCAGGGGGAAGCGGGGAATAATTTCCGCACTTCGCATCATTCCCCTGCCGTTTATTCCTCTGCCTTTTTGTGGGGCGAGAGCAGGCGAATAAACGTCAGGGGAATCGGTTGACTGAATTGGAGCGCGGCTGTGTTCCGCGCGGCGCGGAATCAGCCGCAGCACGGTGAGAACACTGGTGTCCACTGACGGTTTGCAGCCGCCCCCTTTTGACGCCGCTGCTGCGGCTGGTCGTTGCGACACAGACGCGCTCCGGCGGCAAGACCCGAGACTGAAAACACCGGCTTTGATCTTGTTTTTCTGGCGGAGGCGATCGTGGTCAGCTCCAGTTGATTTCCAGTGGAAACGCCCACGCACAATAACTTCATTGAGCACCAACGGTGCTTCCTATTTCAGCGATTCGCAGTGGACGAAATATCCCGGTCGTTTCTACCGCCTGCGCTCGCCGTAAATCCGTCACGCTCGGCACAATCCTTTCCAGACCGATCTTGCCGGGAATGTGTCGGCCAGTGGTTTTCATTCCCCTGCCGTTTATTCCGCTGCCCATTTTTCGGCTGCTTTCCAGACCGGACGAGGGCAGGGGAATAAACGGCAGTGGAATGGGATGATGAATCCATTCGTACCCGGACTGATCAGCGCGGAGCTTTGCACCACGACGCCTTTCTCTGGCTTGCAGCATGAACAAAATGGTCTATGGTTTGGCATTCATTCTTATCCATGAAGAAAACTTGCTGCCTCATTGTTCTGGCATTCCTGATTTCCGGCTTCATCTCTCCCGTTCGTGCCATGGTCATCAACATCACCTACGACGCCAGCGTGACCAATTTGGGATATTCCACGCTCGCGCCGCCCGCCGTGGCGGTGGCGGTGCAATGGCTGCAAAACCAATACACCAATCCGATCACCATCAATATCGACCTCGCCTTCAGTTCCAGCGTCGGTTTGGGCCAAAGCGATTTTTCGTTGCTCAGTTACAATTACAGCCAGCTGACAAACGCCTTGAGATCGCGCCGGGTCAGCGCGGCGGATTTCAGCTCGGTGGCTAGCCTCCCCGCAAACGACCCCATCGGAACGGGAACAAACTGGTACGTGCCGCGTGCCGAGGCGAAAGCCCTGGGGCTTTCTGGAGTCGGTGCGAATGATGCGGTGAACGACGGGACTGTTACGTTCGCTTCCACGGTCAATTACACCTTCGATCCCAACAATCGCGCCGTGGCGGGCAAATATGATTTCATCGGCGTGGTGGAACATGAAATCACCGAAGTGATGGGACGCGTTTATATCCTCAACAACGGCCTCGACGGTTATTCTCCTTATGATTTGTTCCGTTTCACGAATAGCGGCGCGCGAAGCTTCAATCTGACCGCAAACAACGCCTATTTCTCCGTGGACAACGGCACGACGGCGCAAAAATATTTTTACACCAACGCCAATTTCGGCGATGTCCAGGATTGGATGTCGAGCACGCCGCCGGATTCGTTCGATGCATTCGTGACTTCCGGGA
>JANPGB010000513.1:0-9697 GCA_031423695.1 Verrucomicrobiota bacterium | reverse complement strand
ACGGGATAGGTCAGGCGCTTGGCGATGACGAGTGCTTCTTCGCCATTTGTGGCGAGGCCGTTTGGCGGCTGCGGAATATTCAGCTTGTTCAACATCGCTGCGAACAGCTTGCGATCTTCGGCGATCTCGATGCTTTGCGGCGAGGTGCCGATGATGTTCACGCCATTCTTCTGCAAACCGAGCGCGAGGTTCAGCGGCGTTTGCCCGCCGAATTGCGCGATGGCACCCCAGCATTTTTCGCGTTCGTAAATGTGCAGAACGTCTTCGAGCGTGAGCGGTTCAAAAAACAATTTGTCGCTGGTGTCGTAATCCGTGGAAACCGTTTCGGGATTTGAGTTCACCATGATGGTTTCAAATCCGTCTTCCTTGAGCGCAAACGCCGCGTGCACGCAGCAGTAATCAAACTCGATGCCCTGCCCGATGCGATTCGGCCCGCCACCGAGAATCATCACTTTCTTCGCCGTGTTACCTTTGACCTCGTCGTCGCCGCGATCGTACGTGGAATAATAATAAGGCGTGTAAGCCTCGAACTCGGCGGCGCAGGTGTCCACGAGGCGGTAGCTGGGCACAAGGCCGATGCGTTTGCGCTCGGCGCGGACGGCGTCCTCGGTGGTGCCGGTCAAATGGGCGATCTGCCGGTCGGAGAAACCGAGCGACTTGGCTTTGGCGAGTTGGTCAGCGTTCATTTTACAAAGGCGATTCAAAATCCGGCAAAGAAAAGCTGACACGCCAACAAATGTCGAGAAAGGAGTGGGGTGAACCGTTGTCGTCGCGAACAAGCCCGAAGTAATCCGTGGCCATCACGGGGGGCGGCGTTTGATGCAGGTGAGCGCCGCGCTTTCGTTTGCGGCGGCGACGGCCGCGCTAGGCCACGGCCGGTTCTTTCTGGGGAGCAAGTTTGGCGTCCAAACGCCGGCGGACCAAGTCGGCCAGTTGCGGCGGCAGATACGGCTTGGCCAGGAACGCGGTTTCGTTTTCGCCGAATTCCTTGCCCAAAACATCGGGACTGTAACCGCTGCTGTAAATGACCCGCAGTTCGGGCTTGCGGCTTTTGAGCTGGATCGCGAGGTCGCGCCCGGTGATGCCTTCGGGCATGACGAGGTCGGTCAGGAGCAGGTCAAATTCCCCCCTGTGTTCGTCCCAGATCCGCAGCGCCTCGGGGCCGCAGGACGCCTCCACCACACGATAGTCGTAGCCTTCCAGAATCTCGCGGGCCAGTTCCCGCACGACCGGTTCGTCTTCGACGAGCAGGATGGTTTCTTTGCCGCCATGAATTATGGGCGCGACCGTCAGCGTTTCGCTGTTGGAATCGACGACCTCGGTCGCGACCGGCAGGTAGACCCGGAAGGTGGTGCCGACACCGGGCTGGCTGGTGACTTCCACCCAGCCCTGATGCTGTTTGGCGATGCCATAAACGGTGGCCAGGCCCAGGCCCGTGCCTTTGCCCACTTCCTTGGTGGTGAAGAAAGGCTCGAAGATGCGCTCCAGGGTTTTGCGGTCCATGCCGCAGCCGGTATCCGTGACGCTCACACACACAAACCGACCGGGGCGCGCGTCTGCCTGCCGGGCGGCGCAGTGCGCGTCCACTTCGGTGACGGTCGTGGAAACGGTCAGCAGCCCGCCCTTGGGCATGGCATCACGGGCGTTGACGGCCAGATTCATGACGACCTGTTCGACCATGCCGGTGTCGGCCTTGATCCAGGGAAGCTCCGCCTGATAATCGGTCTGCAAAGTGATGTCCTCGCCCAGCAATCGGGGGAGCATCTTGGCCAGGCTCTTCAAAACCGCGTTCAAGTCCAGCAGCGTGGGCTGAATGACCTGTTTCCGGCTGAACATGAGCAACTGGCGCGTCAAGGATGCGGCGCGCTGTGAAGCGTTCGAGATCTGTGTCAGCGCGTTGGTCGCAAGCTTGTCCTGATCACAGCGCGCCAGCAGGCATTCTGAGTAGCCTTGGATCACGGTCAGCAGGTTGTTGAAATCATGGGCGACGCCGGCGGCGAGCTGGCCGACCGACTCCAGTTTCTGCGCGTGGCGGAACTGGGCTTCCAGGCTCAGCATCTCGGTCACGTCGTCGCCGTAGCAATGCACGACCTGGTGCTGGGGCACGGGAAAGAAAGACCAGATGATCGTGCGGCCGTTGAGGCAGGTTTCCTCGTGCGATTTTTTCTGGCCGGTGCTCAGACAATGGCGGGCGGTGGCCCCGGCGTCGGGGGGCAGAATCGCGGAGACCTCCGGCTGACCGAGGGTTTTGGCCAGTTCGTGGGCGGCCTCATTGGCGTAGGCGAGCGCACCATCTGCGGCGAATTCAAGGATCGGATTGGGATTGACGCGGGGAAAGGTGGCGAGCTTTTGGATCTGCGATTCGGCGAGCTTGCGGTCCGTCACGTTCACGAGACTGCCGGTGACGCCCAGAATTTTTCCAGCCGGATCCACGATGGACTGCGCGTGAACTTCCAGCCAGCACGGGTTGCCGTCGCGCGCCTGAAAGCGTGTTTCCAGCCGGTAGGAATCCCGTTGGCGCTCGATCAATTGACGGAAGGCGCGCTGCTGGGCCGGGCGATCTTCCGGAAGAATGTGTTCCCAGAAGCAGGTTCCGATGGCGGTGGCGACTTCAAATCCGGTGATGGCGGTCCAGGCCGGGTTGAGGAATCTCCACTGGCCGGCGGCATCAAGCTGGAAGATCACTTCCTTGATGCTCTCGAGCACTGAACGGTATTTGTCTTCGCTGGCGCCGAGGGCCTGCTCGGAGCGCTTGCGTTCGATGCAGAGCGCGATGCCGTTGGCCACGGAACCCATCTCCTCGCCGACTTGCTCCGTCAGCGGGTGGGCGGTGAAAATGGCCATCATTCCCACCAACCTGTCCTCCAGCAAGAGTGGGTGGGCCGCAAAGCAGGTCACCCCAGCGCGCTCGGCCCAGTCCCGCTCGGAGATGCGGGGGTCGCCGCGCAGATGTTGGATCAGCGCGGTTTTTCCCGCGGCGAGCGCCGCAACGTCCAGCCGCACGGCGGGAAAGTGCAAGGGGGCGGATTCCCTGCGGCAAAGGGAGCCGGCGCTGGTGCGCACTTCAAAAAGTCCGCTTTCGGAGTCGAAGGTGGAAATTTGCGCCAGGCTGGCGTTAAGGTAGCGGGCCATGGCTTGAGTGCACAGTTGCAGAATCCCGTCGAGGGAATCCCGCCGTGTCAGCGCCAGTCCGACTTCGGAGCCGAAACCGGCCAACCGCGCCTGCTCGAAAGCGGCGAGCGCGGCCGCGGACCGGCGTTGCAAAGCATAGCGGATGCTGCGCTCGAGGGAGTTGGCGTCCAGACGGTTCTTGACCAGGTAATCCGCCGCGCCGGCTTTCATCGCTTGCAGATCCACCTCGTGCTGCCCCAGGCCGGTCAGCAGGATGATGGGCGACTGGCATCCCCGCTCCAAGGCTGTTTGCAGCAGCTCGATGCCGTTGTGCGGACCCAGTCGATAATCGAGCAGGCAGACGTCATGCTGGTTGCGCAGCATTTCCGCCAAACCGGCCTCAAAGGTTTTGACCCACTGCAGGGTGACCCGCTTGCGCGGCATCTCGGAGAGCAAATCCCGGGTGATGATGTAGTCATCCTCATCATCTTCAACGAGCAGGACTTTGATGATGCCGGCGTCAATCATAACATGAAATGCTTCAGCGTGGGCAGTTCAACTGTTTCGAACCAATATCGGCCCAGCGTCTTCATGACGTGGACGAGCGCGTCGAACCGGACGGGCTTGGTGATGAACGAATTGGCCCCCAATTCGTAAATGCTTTCGATGTCGGTGTCGGCTTTCGAGGTGGTCAGCACCACGACGGGGATGCAGCGCAGGGACGGGGTCCCCTTGATCGCACGCAGGACTTCGCGACCGTCCATGCGCGGCATGTTCAGATCCAGCAAGATGAGCCGGGGCCGCGGGACGGGCGCGCCGCCGCCGAATTTTCCGCGCTGGAACAAATAATCGAGCAGCTCCTCCCCGTTTTCGGCGAAGCGCAATTCCGCGGGAACCTCACTGTCCTTCAGGGCGTCCTGCGCAAGCAAGCGGTCGTCGGCGTCGTCCTCGGCCACCAAAATGATATGGGGTGCCGGCGTGTTGTTCGTGGTGATCATGGAGTATTGTTTTTGTTCGTCTGGCGGACCGGCAGGGTGACGATAAACGCCGCTCCCTGGCCGGGCTTGCTCTTGGCGGTGATGATGCCGCCGTGGCGTTCCGAGATGCGGCGGCAGACGGCCAGGCCGATGCCGGTGCCCTCGTATTCATTGCGGCCGTGCAGCCGCTGAAAGACGGCGAAGATTTTGTCCCGGTAAACCTCATCAAACCCGATGCCATTGTCCTGCACCGTGAGCTCGTAGAGCTCGCTGGTGGTGGAAGCGGCCGGGGCTTTGCTGGTTCCATCGGCCTGCGGTTTGAAGGACGCGGCATCCCATGCGGGGGAATCCGGGGTGACGCTGCGGGCGTGAATCTTCACCACCGGCACCGCGTTGGCCGGCTGGAATTTCAGGGCGTTGCTGATCAGGTTCTGCAGGAGCTGCCGCATCTGGGTCGCATCCGCGTCAATCGTCGGCAGGGACTCCACCTCCACGCGGGCGCCGCACTTCTCAATGCGCACCTCCAGATCATTCAACACCTCCCGGGCGATGGCGTTCAGGTCCACCGGGACGAACGGCTCCGAACTGCGGATCATCCGCGAGAAGCCCAACAGGTCGTTGATCAGGGTTTGCATGCGCGCCGCCGCGTTCTGCATTCGCTCCAGATAATCGCGTGCCTCGCCCGATTGCACGACGTCACACTTGAGTTTGAGCCGGTCGCCGAAGGCCTGGATTTTGCGCAACGGTTCCTGCATGTCGTGCGAGGCCACAAACGCGAACTGTTCCAGCTCGGCGTTGGAGCGGGCCAGTTCATCCGCCTTGATCACCAGGGCCACTTCCGCCCGCTTGCGCTCGGTGATGTCTTTGAACACGAGCACTGCGCCGACCGGCCGGCCATTCTCGCAAATGGAGGTTTTGATGAATTCGGCGGGAAAGGTGGTGCCGTCTTTCCGCGTCAGGATTTTTTCGTTCTCGCCGGCGGCGCTGGGCGTCGCGGTGTCCTCGGTAATGATCCGGGCAAAAGTTTCACGGGCGGATACGCCCGTCAGCTCCGCAACGCTCCAACCCGTGATGGTTGCGGCGGCGGGATTGACGAATCGGATCTGGCCCTCGGCGTCCAGTCCGCAGATGCCTTCGCCGGCCGAGTTGAGAATCATCTCGTGCCGCCGTTGCAGCTCTTGAATGGCCTGCGTGCGTTCCTGCACGTGCGCTTCGAGGACACCCTTGGAACGGGCCAGTTCCTGGCGTTGCCGGTCGAGCGATTTTTCGGCGAGTTTGCGCCGGTCCAGATCCGCCTGCAGGCTGGACTGCGAACGCTCCAACTCAAGCAATCGGGTTTCGAGTTCGGCGCGCTCTTGCACTGCCCTCTCTTCTTTTGCCCTGCGCTCGGCCACTTGCAATTGCAGAAGTTTCCTGGTTTGCAGCCACTCCTCGCTGGCGGCGGCCAAGCGCGCGGCCCATTTCTCGTGGACCTTTTTCAGCCCTCCCCACCCGACCAGCAGGCATCCGGCTTCGCCGAGCGGAATCGCGGCGGCCTGAAGCAAAACCCACGGATCGTGCTGCTTGAGGTCAGCGATGCGCTGCCACGCGTCCAGCGCGACCAAAACGCCCAGGCTTAAACCCGCCAGTAAAAGCGCCCGCCCCATCACCGGGGATTTTTCTTTGGTTTCTTGTCTGGGGGTTCCGCCTGCCCCTGTTGCCAATTTGTTCATAGTCCCATCATTTGTTCCGGAACAGCGCGTTGCGCCGCGATATTGCGACCCGGGTGCGTCAGAGGAATCGGCGCGCCTGGGAACAATTCCCAAGGTGAGTAGCAATTCATGAACCACGGTTGGTCTGCCTCGGCGAACGCGGCAAATTCATGTTGTGCTGAAAGAAAGTCGGGTGGCGTGCCCAGAAGAAAGCCACTCGCTTCCAAAACCAGACAGGCGGTGGCGCTAATTGATACAGTCTTGGCAGGAAGGTTGTGAACCTGAATTCCCAAGCGGCGGCGTGGCAGTGGATCTGTTTTTACTGGTTTCGGTTTGCGTTTTTACTTTCCTCACTCTGCTTGGGAAAAGCCCGGCGAGGGCGTCGGAATAATTTTGAAATTTATTTCCAAACGCTGGGCGCGTAGACGGGCAGGGGAGGAGCAGGCTGGCAAAAGCGCGGCGGCGGGACTGGCCAGTTCACCAGTGGAGAAACACTCAGGCACAAAAAAACCGGGGTGGCCTTGCGACCACCCCGGCTGACTTGAAATGTGACTGAAACTAAGCGCGCGGGGCCAGCTTCTTCTCGATCTTGGATTTTTCCAGCACGGCGTATTTCGGCAGGCCGCCCTCGACCGGGAACTTCACTTCGCCTTCGATCAGCGGGCGGGCGTAGGCGATGAACTTTTCGTTCGGCAGGAAGCCATCTTCCGTGATCCAGTCGCGCGGGATGAAATGCTCGACGTTGGCGATGTCGCCGAGGTCCTGCATTCCGGTGTTCCATTTGACGGAGCCATCCGTCTGCGTTTCACGGACGATCTTGACCATGAAACCGCTCTGACCTTCGACGGCGGCTTTCACGCCGGCCACGCCGCAGGCGTGGGCGTTGTTCGCATCGGTGGCGCTGGCGAAGTGCGAGGCGGCGCGCTGGGCGTAGCCGAGCTTCACGGTGCGGGTCTTGAGATCCAGCTTGCCATAGACTTCTTCCGCGAGCACGTCGGCCACGCCGGAGAGCAGCGGATGACCGAAGGCGTCCACGCGGGATTTGTCCGCGCCGAGTTCCTTGCCCGCTTGGTCCTTCAAGCCTTCACCCACGACAACGACGCAGTAGTGATTGGCTTCGACGACTTCCTTCACGCGCGCGAGGAACTTGTCCTCGTTGAACGGCACTTCCGGGCACAGCACGATGTGCGGCGGGCAGGCGTCGGTGCGCTTGGCCAGCACGGTGCCGGCGGCGATCCACCCGGCGGAACGGCCCATGACCTCCACGATGCAGCAGGAGCCTTCGTCGGTGGCCATGCTGCCCACGTCGAAGCCGATTTCCATGACGCTCGCGGCGTTGTATTTGATGACCGAGCCGTAGCCGGGGCAGCTGTCGGTGTGCGGCAGGTCGTTGTCAATCGTCTTGGGCACGCCGATGACGCGCATGTCCCAGCCGCGTTTGACGGCTTCGAGATGGATCTTGTGCGACGTGTCCTGCGAATCGTTGCCGCCGATGTAAAAGAAGTAGCGGATGTTGTGCGCCTGGAAAACCTCGAACAGCCGGTCCATGTCCTGCGCGGCCTTCTCGGCTTTCTTTTTGAAATCAATCTTGTAGCGGCAGGTGCCGAGCGCGGCGGCCGGCGTGAACTTCAAGCCTTCGATGGTCTTGGCCTTCTCCTCGTTGATGTCCACGAGCTCCTCGTTGAGGATGCCGAGAATGCCGTTGACGCCGCCGTAGATTTCCTCGATGCAGCCATGCCGACCGGCTTCCTGCAGCACGCCGGCGAGGCTCGCATTGATCACCGCAGTCGGTCCGCCCGACTGCCCTACCAAAAGATTTCCAACCAGTTCAGCCATAATTTTTCCGTTTCGTTGCCAGTTCAATTCCACCGTTCGATCCGCAGACCCCAAAAATCGAACCGGAACGTTGCCAACGCGCGGCGTTTCTGTCAAAGACGAATTCGTTTGTTTTAAGGCATGGCACCTGCGGCGGCAGGCAATGCTGGAAAGCCGGAGTCCGCCGCCGGACCCCATGCGCACTATAAAATTGGCATTCCCGGCGGCGCGGCTACCCTGTGCGAAAATCACCACCACCGCATGAAAACCATTTTTCCCCTTCGCCCGCTCCGCGCCGGTTTTGGCGCGCTCTTGCTCGCCCTCCGCCTCCAAGCCGCGCCCACCGATGAGGTCTATCTGCTCGGGCCGGATTCGCTGCCGCACGAAAATGTGCCCAGGGGAAAAATCATCGGCCCGCTCACGCTGCCGAGCGAAGTCTTCACCAACACCACCCGCCATTACTGGGTTTACGTTCCCGCGCAATACGAGCGCACCCAGCCGGCCCGCCTGATGATTTTTCAAGACGGCCACGCCTTTCTAAGCACCAACGGTGATTACCGCGTGCCCAATGTGTTCGACAATTTGATCTACCGCCGCGAGATGCCCGTGACCCTTGGCGTCTTCATCAACCCCGGCCATACGCCCGAGCAGCCGGAATCTTCCTCGACGAATTGGGGCGACGGCATCAACGGCCGTGCGACGGAATACAACGAACTCAACGACGACTATGCAAAGCTGATCGTCAACGAACTCCTGCCCGCGCTCGAAAAAGATTACAACCTCTCGAAGAATCCGCACGACCGCGCCATCGCCGGCGCAAGTTCGGGGGCGATTTGCGCCTTCACCGTGGCGTGGCAGCGGCCCGATCAATTTCACAAAGTCCTCAGCACCATCGGGAGCTTCACCAACATTCGCGGCGGCCACGTTTACCCCGAACTCATCCGTCAAAGCGAACGCAAGCCGCTCCGCATTTTTTTGCAGGACGGTTTGAACGACAATCGCGGTCGCCGGCGCAATTCCACCAACAGCTACGATCCCAAATGGGATTGGCACGCGCAAAACCTCCTGATGGCCGCCGCGTTGACGGAGAAAGGCTACGACCTGAATTACTGCTGGGGCATCGGCACGCACTCGAACAAGCAGGGCGGCGCGATGCTGCCCGAAATGCTCCGCTGGCTCTGGCGCGATTATCCCCGTCCGGATGATCCGCAGGACGACCGCAACCGGAAGCTCTTCGTGCCTGCGGAACATCAGCCCTAACTGCGCCTTGTCCGGAATGACACTCCTCCAGCGATTTTACCTTGGGCTGGCCGATGCGGTGCTGGTGATCCACGCGGCGTTCGTCGCGTTTGTTCTCGTGGGCCAGCTGCTCATCTGGATTGGCTGGTGGCGGCGCTGGGCGTTCGTGCGGAACTTCTGGTTTCGCGCGGCGCACCTCGCGTCCATCGGCGTGGTGGCGGTCGAATCCCTGGCGGGCTGGGTCTGTCCGCTGACGACCTGGGAAAACAAACTGCGGCTGCTGGCGGGGGACGGGCAACGCTACGAGGGATCGTTCATCGAACACTGGCTGCACCGGGTGATGTTTTTTGACCTCGGTGCAACCGTGTTCATGATCATCTATCTTGCCTTTTTCCTGGTCGTGGCGTTGAGTCTCTGGCTGGTGCCGCCGAAGTGGCCGCGTTAGGAGCGCGGACCGCCGAGTCCGCATGAAGCCAGTTCTCCTCGACGATGCTCGCGGCTTTCGGGTCGCGCAGTTCGCAGTTGCCGAAGCCGCGATCCACGTATTCCTCAATCTTCGTGTGGCGCTTTAACTCATCTTGGAGGTCGAGCAACGCAGCCCATTCATGCCGGCGGCTGGCGGGCATGGCGTCGTCGAGGCGGTAGTTGAGCATCTGGATGACGCCCGGAACGTCGAAATGCGGCAGGTGGCCACGCGAATGCCAGCCGCGAAAGCCGAACTTGGCGGCTTCGGGATCGGGCGGATTATGCCACTGGCGCTTGTCGTGGATGGTTTCGGAGACATTGCGATGGCCTTGGCTCATAAGAGCGCGGACCGCCGAGTCCGCATGAAGCCAGTTCTCCTCGACGATGCTCGCGGCTTTC
>JANPGB010000512.1:0-2154 GCA_031423695.1 Verrucomicrobiota bacterium | reverse complement strand
GGATGGCACCGGCACCGCATTTCGCTACGCGCGCAACATCGGCGGGTGTGTGAATGCCACTTTCGGCGACGAGGAGTCTTGGGGTCTGAGGTTTGGGGTCTGGGGTCTGGGCAAGCTTCCCCGCCAGCCGCTCGGTCGTGGCCAAGTCCACCTTGAAGGTTTTCAAATCGCGGTTGTTCACGCCGATCAAGTCCGCTCCGATCTTCAGCGCGCGCCCCAATTCCGCTTCGTCGTGAACCTCCACCAACACGGACAGGCCGGCTTCAATGGCCAGCGTGTGAAAATGTTTCAACTGCGCGTCGTCCAGAATCGCGACGATCAGCAGGATGGCATCGGCGCCCCACTCGATCGCTTCGAGAATCTGCCGCTCATCAATGATGAAATCCTTGCGCAGCAACGGCAGCTTCACCGCGGCGCGAATCTGCCGCAGGTAGTCGAGCGAGCCTTGGAAAAATTGTTCGTCTGTCAGCACGGACAGGCAGCTCGCGCCCGCCGCCTCGTAATCCTTCGCGATGCGCACCGGATCAAAGTCCTTGCAGATGAAGCCCATGGACGGCGACGCTTTCTTCACCTCGGCGATCAGGGCAACCGAACCCGACTTCGGCTGGCGCAACGCACCGAGAAAGTCCCGCCGCTCGCCGTGTTCCAGCATGGCGTCGCGCAAATCTCCCGCCGCGATGATCCGCGCGGGCAGCAGCGCGATCTCGCGTTTCTTTTGTTCAACGATCTTGTCGAGAATGTTCACAAGCTATGTGGATGACAGAATTAACAAAATTCTCAGAATTCAAAAATTCCATTTTGTTAATTATGTGAATTCTGTCTAAGTGCTTCCGCTCAGTTATTCCTCTTCATCTTTCACGCCCTGCATCCGCTTCAGCGGCCCGCCCGCGCGGAGCCAGCCGTTCACGAACGGATCGAGGTCGCCGTCCATCACGGCCTGCACGTTGCTGGTTTCGACGCCGGTGCGCAGGTCTTTCACCATGCGATACGGCTGGAACACGTAGCTGCGAATCTGGTTGCCCCACGAGACGCTGCCTTTCTCGCCGTAAAACTTTTCCATGTCCGCCTTCGCCTCATCCTTGCGCTGCGCGAAAATCCGGGAGAGCAACAGCTTCATCGCCGTGGCGCGGTTCTGATGCTGCGACCGTTGCGCCTGCGATGCGACGACCAGGCCGGTCGGGATGTGCGTGATGCGGACGGCGGTTTCCACCTTGTTCACGTTCTGCCCGCCCTTGCCGCCGGAGCGGAAGGTGTCCACGGAAAATTCCGTCGGGGGGAGGACGATCTCCGTGGTGTTCTCCTCCAGTTCCGCAATCGTGTCCACGCTGGCAAAACTCGTGTGGCGACGCTTGTTTGAATCAAACGGCGAAATGCGCACCAGGCGATGCACGCCGCGCTCGGCCTTGCAAAAACCGTAGGCATTCTCGCCTTGAATGAGCAGCGTGACGCTCTTGATGCCCGCGCCTTCACCGGGCAAGGCGTCCGTCACTTCAACTTCCCAGCCGCGCGATTCCGCCCAGCGCTGATACATCCGCAGCAACATGCCCGCCCAGTCGCAGGCTTCGGTGCCGCCTGCGCCGGAGTTGATGCTGAGGATGCAATTGTTCTTGTCGTGCGGGCCGTTGAGGAAGACGCGCAGCTCGGTGGCCTCGAGCGTCTTGAAAAACTTTGCGAGATCGGTTTCGAGTTCCTTGACCAGCTTGGTCTGTTCGGCCGGCGGCTCCGACTGGCCCAGCTCCGTCATCACGCGGAAATCCTCCAACTGCTTTTCTGACTTGAGCAGCGGTTCGATTTTGTTGCGGAGGGTGTTTGCCTCTTCGATGGCCTTCTGGGCCTGCTCGCGGTTGTTCCAGAAGGTGTCGCCCGCCATCAGGGAATTCAGTTCGTCCAGGCGCTTCTGCGCACTGGCGACGTCAAAGAAACCTCCGCAGATGCGTGAGTTTTTCCGCAGCGGTGCTGATTTCGGCTGTGAGCATGTCGAACATAGTCGCGAAGACTAGCGCAGCCGGGATTCGGAATCCAGAAGGGAAAATCGAGCCGCGCTTGGATTTGAATCCAGACTGAAACCACAGTTGACCTCGTCACGGGTGCGGCTAGTCTTGGGTCATGTTCCAGCGCATACTTTTTCTGGCCGTCGGTTTGTCACTCACCCCG
>JANPGB010000511.1:0-5566 GCA_031423695.1 Verrucomicrobiota bacterium | reverse complement strand
TGGGAAAACAATATGAAATCAGGTTCCATTCCGTGTCCGTCAGGTCGGTGGTATAACGCATCCGCAGTTGATACGGAATCGCTCACAAAAGTACAATATCGTTATCGGAAAATCTTTCACCACTTTCCAAACAGGTTCTTATAGATATTGGTAGCGGGAGTGGGAATCACACCTACCTGAAGAAGTTTATGAGGCTTCTCTCTGTGCTTTAGTCGAGTTTCCCGCAGATGAAATTGGTGGAGTCGGCGGGTAACGCTCCCGCATCGGCTTGCTTGCAGGGCAAGTGCATTGCTTGTCTGCCACGACCCCAGGAATAATTGGCACGCCGTCTCGGTGCTGCCCCGAACAAGCTGAGTTTTGGAGACTCGGCTGCGCAAGCTGGCGCCCGGCGTATTTGAGATTGGTGCGGTTGCCGGGAATCGCACCCGGACGTGCTCCTTGGCAAGGAGCCATTCTGCTGTTAGATCACAACCGCGACATTAAAAGGGCCGGAAGCTTTGTGCTCCCGGCCCGTGCCATTTCAATAAAGAACAAACACCTCTTGGCGATCTATTCGATCCCAACCCGCGGTTTCACGGCGGCTGTTTCGGTGTTTAGGGGCACACCTCCTGCGAAGCCCTTAAGATGTAAAAGCGTTTCAATTCTTCCTCGCCCGCTAATCAGCGACGTGTGGGCAGACCCCACCCGTGGAAAGCATTGGCTTTCCGGCTTCGGAATTCGTTTGGCACTGTCAGACATCATCGAGACGTCATGCTGTTTCTGTTCACGGACGGTTCACCTTTCGTTGCTGCCGTTCACCTTCAGTTTCAGGGCAATAAAAAACCCTGCTTACTCAGGGTAAGCAGGGTGTAGAAATCCTATTTCGATTCTTTACCTGCTTACCTCCTGATTATCCAAGTTTCCTTCGGAGCGTTGCCCACGATAAGACCTGGATAGACCGAGGCTAAACACACAGCCCGGGGTTAACCGGCTATGGCGGGTCGCTTTCGCGACCGACATGGTCGGCCAAATCGTGGCTGTTATGTTCAAGCAAGTTTTCATACGAAGGTGTCAGACGCTATCAAAACACAATGGTTACAGTCCACTTATACTTTGTGGGGGTCCACTATCTTCAATTCAAATATCCGGATAGGTTGATGCTACGCATCTAACTCCTCCGTAGTTGCTCTGCTGTTAAGCTGTGGGGATGCTTTGACATGGGCACAAATAAGCGGTGGCAAGTGATGAACTGGCAGTGGACAATTACGCTCAAATCTGCTGTTGCACATTTATACAAATTACTTGTATATTCGTGCGGTGCGTATCCAAGCCAAAACTGTTTCCGACGCCCTCTTTGAGATTGCAGAAGGGCAGCAAGGCTATTTCACTGCCAAACAGGCTGCCGAAGTTGGCTACCAACTTGGCAGTCAGGCTCACCACGTTAAATCAGGAAATTGGGTGCGCGTCGAACGGGGCATCTACCGACTGGCGCGCTTTCCTCAATCGGCCGAAGAGCAACTGGTCATCTACACCCTCTGGTCACGCAACCGCGCGGGCGAGCCGGAAGGGGTTTATTCCCACCAAACCGCACTCAGCATCCATGAACTCTCAGATGTGAACCCGGCCAAGCTCCACATGACCGTTCCATCCGCATTTCGACGAAGCGCAAAAGTGCCAAAAATACTGGTGCTGCACCGCGCAAGCCTCAATGAGAAGGACGTTGAACAACGGCAGGGGTTCGCCGTGACTCGTCCGCTTCGCGCTATCGCCGATCTGGCGGCGGCTGAATCTGTCTCTCGCGACATCATTGAACAGGCGCTAACTGAAGGACAGCAACGCGGACTGTTTACCCTTCGAGAAATGGCCGAACTGCGTCGTCAAGGACATTCCCCGAAGTGGTTCACTGAACTGCTCGCTGAAAACAAACGATGAGGCCTCCAAGAAAGTATGCGTCCGCCACCGCCTTTCGTGTCGCGCTGGAAAGCCGTCTAAAAAAGATGGCGCAGGAAGACGGCCTTGATCTCCAGCGTGTGCGCCGCCAGGCGGCATTCGACCGATTGCTCTGCCGACTGTTCGCAGAGCCAGATGCTCCGTGGTTGCTGAAAGGCGGCTACGCAATGGAGTTGCGTCTGAAAACCGCCCGGACGACGCGCGACATTGATCTGGCTATGCGGCGACTTCCTGCGGCTTCGGCTGATTGGGATGCCAACGTCCCGGATGTGCTGGAATCATTGCGCGAAGCGGGAAATCTGGACCTGCATAATTTCTTCACCTTCGTTTTCGGCAATGCAACACAAGACCTGGACGCCGCACCTTATGGCGGTGCGCGCTTTCCCGTAGATGCGCGACTGGCCGGGCGAACCTTTGCAAAGTTCCACCTGGACGTGAGCACGGGCGATGTTCTGCGCGAACCTTACGAAACGCTTTCGGGCCGGGACTGGCTTGGATTTGCGGGAATCACCAGCGCAGAGTTTCCAGCAGTTTCACCGGAAGAACAATTTGCCGAGAAACTTCATGCCTATACTTTGCCGCGAGTGGGCCGGGAAAATACTCGCGTGAAAGACCTGGTGGATTTGGTTCTCCTGATCGAACGCACCAGACTGGATACCGCCCGGCTGCCAAGGGCCATTCGCGAAACCTTTCAGCGTCGCAAGACGCACGATATTCCGTCCGCACTCGTCCCGCCACCGGACTCATGGTCCGGGCCGTTTTCAGAAATGGCGGTGGAATGCAGTCTTGAACCGAACATGGAGAAACATTTCGGCGTAGTTGAGCAATTCTTCCGCAAGCTGAGTCCGTGACGTGACGGGCGAACTCGACCATGAGCGCATCCCATTCTGCCGACCCAAAGCTTGCTGAAGCACTTGCGGAATGTGAACGGCTTCGGGAGGAGAATCGGCAATTAAGACAGCATTTTGGACTCTCTTCGATTGAAGCTGAGACGCCATTGTTCAATGGTACCGCTACATCCGGCTCTACTGTGGCAACGGTCACTTCCAAGTCCACCCCGGATGACAAGGTGAAGTTGTTTCGCAATCTCTTCCGTGGACGTGAAGACGTTTATGCAGTGCGCTGGGAGGGGCGCAATGGGAAGGCCGGATATTCGCCAGCCTACCCCCGGATTTGGGGCACATCATTCCGCAGCACCCCGGACAAACCCAAGGAATACTTCCCGCTAACGGATCAAGTCATCCACGACCATCTGACTGGTAAGCTGACGGCAGGAATCTATCCACTGCTCACTGACGAGACGTGCTTGTTTCTCGCCGCCGATTTCGACAAGGCGACCTGGCAGAACGACGTGCAAGCGTTTCTCCGCACCTGCGCCGAGTGGAACGTGCCCGCCGTTCTCGAACGGTCACGCTCTGGACGCGGTGGACACGTCTGGATTTTCTTTGAAGCACCACTTCCTGCCGGCCTCGCCCGAAAACTCGGCGCAGCCATTCTCACCCGGACAATGGAGCAGCGGCATCAACTCGGCCTCGATTCCTACGACCGCTTTTTCCCGAGCCAAGATACGATGCCAAAAGGAGGCTTTGGCAATCTCATTGCACTGCCGTTGCAGCACATGCCGCGCGGCCACGGCAACAGCGTATTTCTCAATGCCAATTTCGATCCGCACCCTGACCAGTGGACGCTGTTGTCCTGCGTTCGGCGGATGGCATTTGCCGAAGTCGAAAACGTGGTGCGCGAGGCCGAACGCAGCGGAGACCTCATCGGTGTTCGGCGCAGTGTCACGGACGATGAACAGACGGAAGACCCGTGGACGCTGCCACCATCCCGGAAGAAAAAGGACGACGCCATCTCCGGCCCGTTACCAGCGAAAGTGCATGTGACTCGCGGCAATCTGATCTATGTCGAAAAGGAAGGATTGCCGTCCGCGATGTTGAATCGCCTGCACCGCCTCGCCGCATTTCAAAACCCGGAATTCTATCGCGCACAGGCGATGCGACTTTCCACATTCGACAAACCGCGCGTCATTCGTTGCGCGGAGGAATTTCCCAAGCATGTCGCTTTGCCTCGTGGCTGTCTTGGCGAAATCACAGCGCTACTCGAATCGCATAAAATCACTGTGGAACTCGACGACCAGCGATTCGCCGGCCAGCCGATTGACGTGACGTTTCACGGCCAGCTTCGCCCCGACCAGCAAGCCGCAGCCAACGCGATGCTTGCCTACGATGACGGCATTCTGTCCGCCACGACCGCTTTCGGCAAAACAGTCGTGGCTGCATGGCTGATTGCGGCGCGGAAGGTCAATACCTTGGTCTTTGTGCATCGCCGCCAACTTCTCGATCAATGGCGCGAGCGGCTCGCGACATTTCTGAATCGGCCAATCAAGAGCATCGGGCAAATTGGCGGTGGACGACGGCGTCCCAGCGGGCTGGTTGACGTTGCGGTTATCCAGAGTCTGAACCGAAAGCAAGTCGTGGACGACGTGGTCGCCAACTACGGTCACGTCATCGTGGACGAATGCCACCACATTTCAGCCGTGAGCTTCGAGCAGGTTCTCCGGCAGGTCAAAGCGCGTTACATCACCGGCCTGACCGCCACGCCTCAGCGCAAAGACGGGCATCACCCGATCATTGTCATGCAGTGCGGGCCGATTCGTCACCGTGTGAATGCGAAGGAGCAGGCGCTGGCGCGACCATTCAAGCATTTTGTTATTCCGCGACCGACAAATTTTCGATTGCCGCCCTCAACCGAGAAACCGGAGATGCACGAGTTGTATGCCGCGCTGGCCGGCAACAAGGCACGTAACGATCTCATCTGCGTTGATCTGCTGCGCGCCATCAAGGCTGGACGCTCGCCCATTCTGCTGACGGAGCGCACCAGCCAGGTGGACGAATTTGCCTCCCGATTGACCGGCTTGGTGAAGCACATCGTGGTGCTGAAAGGCGGCATGGGTGCAAGACAGCGACGTGCCATCGCCGAACAACTGACTGCGATTCCCGACGGAGAGGAAAGAGTCCTACTGGCCACGGGCCGTTACATTGGCGAAGGCTTCGACGACGCGCGTCTCGACACGCTTTTCCTTGCCATGCCGATTTCCTGGCGCGGCATCTTGCAACAATACGTTGGCCGTCTGCACCGTCTTCACGACAGCAAGCGCGAAGTCATCGTTTACGATTACGTGGATGGCTGCGTGCCGGTTTTTTCGGCGATGTATTCCAATCGTGTGCGGGGATACGAAGCGGTAGGTTATGTCATTCGGGATGATTAAAAGTACTCCTGAACGCGCTGGGGAGACGCTTTGACATGGGCACTAAAACGGGCACCAAAACGCATTGGCGAGCAGTGGACGAGCAGTGGACGATTACGCTTGAGCAGAGCTTAATATTGGGTAAATTTGACCCCGATTACGGCGTATTTCAGACCAATCCCGACCATTGGCTCCATTTTCAGCTGCGGGCGCAGCAACAAGCTAAGTAAGGCGGGTTGGCCACTTTCAGAACCTGTTTGGAAAGTGGTGAAAGATTTTCCGATAACGATATTGTACTTTTGTGAGCGATTCCGTATCAACTGCGGATGCGTTATACCACCGACCTGACGGACACGGAATGGAACCTGATTTCATATTGTTTTCCCA
>JANPGB010000510.1:0-7404 GCA_031423695.1 Verrucomicrobiota bacterium | reverse complement strand
AACCGCCATCTGCAACGGCGCCCAGTGCGCGGGAAAGGCGATCACCGGTTTGTCGTAGGCGGGATTGTCATCCCGCTTGTGATTGTCGCCGCCAAACTCCGGGCCGACCATGCGGGCCTTCTTGATCGGATCCCAGTAGGTGTAAGGCCAGCCGAGATTGACGCCTTCGCGAAGCAGATGCATCTCCTCGGCGTCGCGCTCGGCGTTGTCGAGCTCGTCGTAATACTCGGGAGCGACGATGTTCATGTTGTCGCGGCCCATCATGACCATGAAGAATTGTTTCAAGACCGGCTGCCATGCGAGCGCGAGGGAATGCCGGTGACCCGTGGAGAAATGGAAGCCGTCCGCCTGCGTCTGATTCAGCTTGTCGGGATCAAAGCGCCAGAACCCGCCGTGGGTTTTCAGGAATTCCGTCGCGTCCATGCCTTTCGCGCCAAACTGTCGATCGGGCTTGCTGTAAACATTGTAGGGCGAGCCTACTTCCACCAGCAAGCGGCCTTGATCGTCGAAGGCGAAGGATTTGGCGTCGTGATCTCGTTCCGCCGGCAGACCAGCGACGATGGTTTCCGGTTCGCCCTTTGGCACCAACTCGCCAGGCGTGTATTTGTAGCGATAGATCCCGGTCCGCGTGGAATAATAAAGCCAGTCGCCATGCACCGCCACGCAGGTGCCTGGGCCGGTGCCAAATTTTTCAATCACGTCGGCGCGGCCGTCGCTGTTCGTGTCCCGCAACGCCGCCAGACCATTGCGATGATATTTGGCATAGATGTCCCCGTTGGGAGCGATGCTCAGGAATCTCAGCACGTCGGTGTTTTTCCCGGACTCCGGGTCGCGGTTCAGATTGTCGGCGACCACCAGCGCGCGGAAGCCTGGCGGCAGATTGATCGCACCGTCATCGAGGTCCGGCGTCGGCAGCGCCGCGCGGGTCAATCCCGGAACCAGAACGATTGCGAGGATAATAGCTGAGAGGATTTTCGCGGCAGGGCTGCACGCAAGCCGCCAGGTGGATGGACGGATCGCTTGGTGAATTTTGTATGAAGTCATCATCGTCTGGCGCGCAAAGTAACAGGCGAGCGGACGGCGTTGCAAGTGCGGTCAACTCCGGCGAACTGGAAGCTCGAGCGCGGCTGCTGGGCTGGCGGCGGGGCGGGCTCCAGCCAGGGCCACCAATCGGAGTGGCTTTTTTAAAACCAAACTGGTAATGGGTGAGGCATGAAAAGCAAAATGATCTTCACCCTGGCGGTCTTGCTGGGGCTGCTCGCCGGCCAGTCTGCCTTCGCCGCCGGCACCAACACTGTGACCTCGGATCTGCATGACCTCGTCGCCCGCATCAACGCCAAGCTGGAGGCCAAACAGCGAACTGAAGCCGCGCTCGCGGGCGAACTCAAAGAGTTCGACTCCCTGCTCGCCAAGCACAAGGGCGAAGACGCCGAGGAGTTGGCGCAGGTTCTGTCCATGAAAGGGGGCTTGTATCTTGAGGTGCTCGATCAGCCGGAAAAGGCCGCGGAAGTGTTCAAACAGATCAAGCATGATTATCCCCAGACCAAGGCCGGCGCGCGCACCTATGAAGTCCTGGCCATGCTCGCACATCAGGTGGAAGTCAAAAAAATCCAGGACGCGCTGGCCGTGGGCGCACCCTTTCCGGACTTCAATGAAAAGGATCTGGCGGGCAAGCCGCTGTCCATCGCCAGCCGCAAGGGCAAGATCGTGCTGCTGGATTTCTGGGCCACCTGGTGCGGGCCCTGCCGCATCGAACTCCCGAACGTGATCGAGGTTTACCAGAAGCATCACGCCGCCGGTTTTGAAATCATCGGCGTCAGTTTGGATTCGGAGCAGGCGCGGCTGGAAAGTTACATCAAAGACAAGGGCATGACCTGGCCGCAGTATTTCGACGGGCTGAAATGGCAGAACAAACTGGCCGTCAAATATGGCGTGAACAGTATTCCCGCCACCTTTCTGCTCGACGGCGATGGCAAAATCCTCGGCAAGGATCTCCGCGGCGAGGAACTCGCGCAGGCTGTCGCGGCGGCCCTGGCGAAGACCGCAGTCGGGAAATAGCGCCGCAGCCGCCACCACGGGACTGGCAGTTTCCACACGGATTTCAATTTTACAAATCGGCGGACTTTTCCAACCGTCGCAGTATGACCTGAAGGAGTTGTGGCCGATGTAAGCCACCTCGCGCTGGGCGACATTGACCAGCGCAGCGACACGGTGGAAACCACGGAAGTCATCCCCCCAGCGCGTTGCGCCGGCCCTCAAACATTTCGCCCGCGAACGCCTCGTGCTGACCCGTGAATGCGGCTTCGGCGACGTCCAAGCTGGACATCACCCGCGCAAATTGGCCGCGCTCCTGACAGCCTGCAGAGCGTTGCGACTCCGCGCCGAAGCAATGGTGGTTCTGGACATGGCGCGGATTCCCGCTAGGTTCATGCGCGCCGGATAATCCCCGGCCGCGTGAAAGCAGCGGAAGCAACTTATGAAAATCATTCGGTACGAAGACAACAAAGGTCACATCAACTATGCCGCGCGGCAGCCGGATGGTTCGGCGTTGAGGCTCAACGGCTACCTTTTTGCCTCGCCGCACATCACTTCTGAAAAGGCGCAAGTCGCGAAACTGCTCGCGCCCATCCAACCGACCTCCATCATCTGTATCGGCTTGAATTACACGCGGCACGCGCAGGAAACCGGCGCGAAAATCCCCGAATTCCCGGTCGTTTTCCACAAAGGCATCAACACCCTCCAGCATCCGGAGCATCCCATCCAGCTGCCCACCCACCTGAAGAGCAGCGAGGTGGATTATGAGTGCGAACTCGCGGTCGTCATCGGCAAGACCTGCAAGAACGTGACCCGGAAGAACGCCCTGGAATATGTCCTGGGTTACACCTGCGCGAACGACGTGAGCGCCCGCGACTGGCAGATCAAACACGGCGGCAGCCAGTGGTGCCGCGGCAAATCCTTCGACACCTTCTGCCCGCTTGGCCCTTGCCTCGTCACGCACGATGAGATCCCCAACCCCAACAACCTGCGCCTGCGCACGCTGCTCAACGGCCAGCCCATGCAGGATTCCAACACCAGCGACATGATCTTCGACATCCCCACGTTGATTGAATTTCTCAGCGGCAGCACCACGCTGCTGCCCGGCACGGTGATCCTGACCGGCACGCCCTCGGGCGTCGGCATGGCGCAGAAGCCCCCGCGCTGGCTGACCGCCGGGGACAACGTCACCATTGAGATCGAAAAAATCGGCGCGCTGACAAACCCGGTGCTGCTCGAAAGCTGACTGGCCGTGCCCGCCCAAATCAAACCGGGGCGCACAATTCTTTAAGAGGTCGGCGGCATCTTTCGCATTAAGATGCTCAAGCCTTCTTTAAATCAACCGAACAATGCGCAGAGATGGCTATGAATTCAAAACACGCTTGGGAAAATTTGCCTGAAGATCAGCGGACTGTCTGGACGCAGCACGTCATTAAATTTTATCCGCCCAACACCGTCAGTCTGGCAGAAGCCCTCGAACTGGCCCGTGAGGAATACAACGAGTCCGAATCGCCGCTGCCCCTCGAAGCGGTCTGTGAGGCCGACTGACTCCGATTGAAATCGCCACCCGCTCGTCGCGCCCAGGAAAGCTCGCGACCTGGCACTGACCCTGTTCAGCGACCCACCGGACGGGCATCCACCGACTTAAAGGCTCCCCCGCGTAGTAAGCCCAAACTCCAAGGCAGACCTGGAAGCTTTCGCCAAAGTCGGGCTGCCAACCTGAAACGCGGCATTGTTTGATGCGCTCTTCCGCCAGGATTCCCAGCCGACTGGCAGTCGGCGATACGGCAGGTTCGGAGCCTTCGCCACTTCAGCAACACGGAGCCGTTTCGAGGTTTCGGTTAAGCTGGGAACCTTTACCCTCGCGGAGCTGACCGCCGCTCAATCCAACCCCGCTTGTTCCGCTCGCGGAACAAATCGCGGAACAAATATTCCGGAGATGTCTCCGCGACTTCAATCCCCCCTTTCGCTCAGCGCGGATTCATTTGAAAACAACGGTTGGCCACCCCAAATCCGCGCTCCCCGAGTCGTGGCATTGCCATTGCTAGAGTCGCCTTGCCGTCGACGCCGTTCCGGCTGGCCGGCATTTGCAACAAAATATGAAATCACTGATGCACACAATCCGTTTAACCGCCGTGGCCATCGCTGGCTCGGCTTGTCTGGCTTCCGCGAGCGATTCGTCGTCCTTGCAGATTCCCTTCACGAATCTGGGGATGGATACCAACGCCACGGCCACCCTGAACGCGCAATTTGGCTCGCGCAGTTGCGCGCTCAGCATCAAGGCCGCAGGTCTCACACCCGGCGAGAGCTACACCTTCAAAGTGTGGGAAGTGGAGCGGTTCACCGCCACCGCCGACGCCAAAGGCCGCTGGCAGGTCACCTTTCGCACCCCCGCGAACAAGAGCACGCCCCTGCTCGATTTCGATCCCCGCGCGCAGGTCGTGTCGTTGAGGCAGGGCACAAATGTTGTCCTGGAGACGGTGGTCTCGCGCCCCGGTGAAACATTGGGCAGTAAGCTCAGCGAAAAAATCGAACTCCATCCGCTCGCCGGTTCCGGCTTGGCCACGCTCTCCTTTCAGGAACTTAAAAACGGTCGCCGGCTTTTCTCCATCAAGCTCTCCAAGGTCACCGGAACCAACTGGACGTGCTATGTCAACGGCATCAACCGGGGAAACATTTTCGCGCGCAAAGGCCAAGGATCGGCCTTGTTCGATTCCGCGCCCGGAAAATTTCCTCTGCGCGCGCTTGATTTCGATCCACGCGGACAGGTGGTGGATATCGCCCAGGACACCAACCTCGTGTTCTCCGGTGTCTGCGAAGCGCAGATCAAGCGTGTCAACGTCGCGATTCCAGCGCTCGGAACCGCGACCCTACCCTCCACCGGCCTGGATGCCGACGCCGTCGCCAATGCGAAGCTGCGCGTGGACGCGAAAGCCCGCCGGAAATTTTCCGTCGAACTCGAAAATCTCCCCGATGGCATTTATCAGTTTCTGGCCAACAGCCTCACCCAGGGCAACATCACGGTCAGCAGCGCCTCGGGCCACAGCCACGGCGAGATCGAATTCACCGGCCAGGACGACGACGCGGCTGAGCTGCCGCTCACGTTCGAACCGACCAACAGCATTTTCACGGTTCAAAACGGCGGCGGAATTTATTTCCAGGGCGCGCTGGTGTTCAGCGCCGGCGGCAGCAACGGGCTGCCCGTGACGATTGACGAATCGCTCGCCTCCACCGGGTTGGATCCGGACGCCAGCGGCAATGCCAAATTTGAGATTGATGACCTGGGCCGGCGCAAGTTCAGCGTGGAAGCCGAAAACATACCGCTGGGTTCGTACAACCTGTTCGTCGCCGGCATCAAGCGGGGCGCATTTGCGGCGAAACTGAGCAGCGGCAAGGTCAAAGGTGAACTCGAGTTCTCCACCTCACCCGACATCGGCGAACTCCCGCTGACCTTCGATCCGCGCGGGCAGCTTTTGGAAATCACCAACGCCAGCGGCCTGTTCTTCGCAAATCTGTTCGGCCTTGGCGGCAGCAACGGCGCTTACTCCGTGCCGCTGCGTTTCAAACTTCCACTGTTCAACCTGGGGGTGGACTCCAACGCCACGGCCGTGGTCGAATTCAAGCGCGACGAAAAAAACCAGCGTTCGTTCGAGGCCGAGATCGAGGATGTGCCCGCCGGTGACTACGCCCTGGTCGTCGGCGGCGTGTCCCGCGCAGCGGTGGCGGTGGTCGCGGACGACCTCGGCGGCACGCGCGGCCAGGTGGAGTTCAGCGATGAAGCGGAAGCAGGCAAACTCCCTTTGGACTTTGATCCGCTTGGCCAGTTGGTGGAAGTCACGGGCAATGGATCGACCTATTTTGGACGGGTGCTCCCGGATGGAAATTAATTCCCTCCCGCCCGTCGCCAAGCTCGTCCGCCTGTCATCAGCGGACGGGCTTTTTCGTCACTGGATGCTCGCCAAGAACTTTTGGCGGAAATATGCTGAACCTCACATGACGCAACCGCAGGTGAAACGACCCCGGCTGGCGGCCACGCTGCTGCTCGCGGCGGGCACCGCCATCCTCGGGCTCGCTCTGCTAGGCGTGGTGTTGAAGGACAGTTTCGCCAATGCCAGCTATGATTCGCTTCACTTTTTGAGCGGCATCAATTCACCGGCCATCGACGACTCGCCGGTCGTCATCGTTTATCTCGACCTCCATTCCTACACCGAACGCAATCTGGATCCCGCCAAACCGTGGCCGCGAGAACTCCACGCCGAACTGCTCCGCCGCCTCAAAGCCGCGAGTGCCAAAGCCGTCGTGTTCGACATCGTCTTCAGCACCGTCGGGCCGGATACCAGCGCCGACCGCGCCCTGGCCGACGCCATCCGCGATCACGGCACGGTGATCCTCGCCGCCGAATACAATGACAAGTCGAGTGTCGCCACCGGCGCCGAACAGGTTGGAGCCAGGCTCGGTTCCATCGGCAACGTTTATCCACCCTTCGCCCGCGCGGCGGCGGACATCGGCCTCGCCTCGCTGGGGATTGACGACGACCGCGCCGTGCGCCGCTTCGTGGCGGGATTCGCCGCGATTGAACAGCCGGCGCTCGCCTGGGCCGCCGCCCGCGCGCTGCGTTTGCCAGTGACACAATCTGCCAACGCAATCGGTGAGGCGAACCAGACTTGGATTCGTTATTACGGCCCGCCCTTGACCATTCCACATGTCAGTTACAGTCAGGCGCTCGCGACCAACGACGTGAGCGATGATTTCTTCCGGGGGAAAATTGTTTTCATCGGCGCGCGCCCGAGCTTGGGAAACTTCAACGACCGGCAGGACGAATTCCGCAGCCCGTTTCACTCGTGGAAGTACAAGGAGCTGTTTCTGCCCGGTGTTGAGGTACACGCCACGCAGATGCTCAACCTCCTCCGCAACGACAATTTCAAACTTCTCACCCGTGGCCAGGAAATTCTGATTGTGCTGCTCGCCGCACTGATTTTCGGCGGCGGACTGGTCTGGCTGCGACCGATCCCCGCCACCTTTGCGGCGTTCGCCGGTGCGGGTGTGACGCTGCTGCTGGCGCGAGCTGGTTTTGCTCAGGGTCACTGGTTTCCCTGGCTGATTGTGGCCGGCGCGCAGATTCCGGCCGCGCTGGGTGGCTCGGTGCTGTTCCGTTCGATGGAGTGGTATCACGCGCGGAAACGGTTCGAGGCCGCCAAGCGCCTCGCCGACGCCAAAATCCGCGAGCAGGCCGCGCTAATTGACAAGGCGCATGACGCGATTCTCGTGCAGTCGCTCGAGGGGAAAATCCTCTACGCGAACACCAGCGCGGAAAAACTGTTTGGGTGGCGTGGGCCCGTTTCGGACGGAGCGCCGGTCTCCGACCCGGCG
>JANPGB010000509.1:0-1630 GCA_031423695.1 Verrucomicrobiota bacterium | reverse complement strand
GTCTTCGTCGATCTCTATAAGAAGGGCCTCATCTACCGCGGCAAGCGGATGGTGAACTGGTGTCCCGCCACGCAGACCGCGTTATCCGACGAGGAAGTGGAGATGAAGCCGCAGAAGGGTTTCATGTATCACTTCAAGGTGCAGGTGGCGGAAGAACCGGACACCTGGCTCACCATCGCCACCACGCGGCCCGAGACGATTTCCGGCGACACCGCCGTGGCCGTGAATCCGAAAGATCCGCGTTACGCGCATCTCATCGGCAAGCACATCGTGCGTCCGCTGCCTGCCGAATTACCGCGCGAACAGAAGTTCATCCCGATCATCGGCGACGAGCATGTGGATTTTAAATTCGGCACCGGCGTGCTCAAAGTGACGCCCGCGCACGACAAGGCGGACTTTGACATCGGCACGCGCCACAAGCTGCCGCTCATCGAAGTCATCAACGCCGACGGCTCCATGAACGACCTCGCGGGTGCAGACCTGCGCGGCTTGGATCGTTTCAAGGCGCGGAAAATCGCCGTGGAAAAACTGCACGAAACCGAAGTGCTCGTGGAGGAAAAGCCTTACGAAAACAACGTCGGTTTCAGCCAGCGCGCGGATGTGCCGATTGAACCGCGTTTGAGCGAGCAATGGTTTTTGAAATATCCGGCGGTGGAGCAATCCAAAGCCTGCGTTCATCACGAATCCGATAGCGAGCGCGTGCCCATGGCGGATGCGAGAGCTTCCGCTGAATCGCTCGCCAGTTCAGGTGACGCGCCCTTTCCGCAAAGCCCGCTGGCACCGAGCCGGGCGGCGGGCGCGTCTGACAAAATGCGGTTCCATCCGCAGCGGTGGGCGAAGGTTTACGACCACTGGCTGACGAACATTCAGGACTGGTGCATCAGCCGCCAGCTTTGGTGGGGACATCGGATTCCGGTGTGGAGAAAAGTTACTGATTTGGGAGAAAGCTTCAAAGGTTTCAAAGACTCAACAAATATCGGCGAAGTTCTACACAAGGAAAAGCCGTCATCACGGGTTGAGAGCGAAGTTGATGGTGATACGATTTATAAATCTTGGTCGCCTGACAAGAACACACGCGTGGATGAGGTTGCTACAACTTCTGATGATCGTGCTCGTTGGTTAGAAGCAAATGGCTTCACCCAAGATCCCGACGTGCTCGACACCTGGTTCAGCTCGTGGCTGTGGCCGTTCGCCACGATGGGCTGGCCGGAGCAGACCGACACGTTGAAGAAATTTTATCCGACCACCGACCTCGTCACCGGGCCGGACATCATTTTCTTCTGGGTCGCGCGCATGATCATGGCCGGCTACGAATTCATGGGCGACGCGAAGTTCGCGCTCCCGGATGCGATGCCGTTCCAGAATGTTTATTTCACCGGCATCATCCGCGACAAGCAGGGCCGCAAGATGTCCAAGACGCTCGGCAATTCGCCCGATCCGCTTGTGCTCATCGCCCAATACGGCGCGGACGCTCTCCGCTTCGGCACCATGCGCAGCGCGCCGCTCGGTCAGGATGTGTTGTTCGACGAGAAGGATGTGGAGCTGGGCCGCAATTTCTGCAACAAGCTTTGGAACGCGTGTCGTTTTCGCCAGATGGTCGGAACGAAGGATGAAGGAAGAAGTATGAATG
>JANPGB010000508.1:0-3604 GCA_031423695.1 Verrucomicrobiota bacterium | reverse complement strand
ATGCGCGCAGCGAACCGACATTGATTCCCAACGGTCGTCCCCTCGTTGATCGACTCCCCGAAGTCATCGCCCTGCTGCCAAAGGACTCGTTCAAACCGGAAACGCAACGGGTGGTCCGGCCGTCGGTGGAACAGTCCTTTCCTGCCCCGGAACACATCAAACCCAACGCCTACGCCATCGTGAACCAGCAACTCGCGATGCGCGACGGGGACGCGCTCCATGTGTTGACTGGGCTACCGTCACAAGTTGCCCGGCGGATTCGGGGAATGATCCGGGTGCGGGACGTGGTGCGACGCTGCCTGTGCTCGCAGTTCGACGGCACACCCGATGAAGATGTCGCGTTGGCGCGCCAACAACTCAACCAGACCTATGATGGTTTCGTGGCACGGTTCGGCCCGCTTTCCGAGCGCGGTAACACATCAGCCTTTCGTGGTGACCCGGATTTGCCGCTGCTCCTGTCGCTGGAACTTTACGACCCGGAAACCGGACGCGCGGCCAAGTCGGCAATTTTTCGGGAGCGCACCATTCAGAAGAAACGACCCATCGCCCACGCCGACACGCCGTCGGAAGCGTTGCTGGTGACCTTGAATGAACGCGGCTGCGTCGATTTGGATTATCTCGCTCAACTGTTGCATCGCCGGCCATCCGAGTTTCTGCCCGAACTCAAAGGCGCGATCTACCTCAATCCCCAGACCAACCGCTGGGAAACTGAGGATGATTATTTGTCCGGCAATGTCCGGGCCAAACTCGTGGCAGCGGAAGCGGCGGCGCTGGTGGATGAACAATTCACGGGCAATGTGACTGCCTTGAAAGCGGTTCAGCCTTCAGACCTAACAGCCACGGAGATTGACGCGAGGCTCGGCAGCACCTGGATTCCGGCGGAGGATGTTCAGTTGTTTGCTTCCCAAGTGCTCAACGAAGAAGGCATCACTGTCAGTCACGCGCCGCAACTGGGTCTGTGGGTGGTGCGCGGTGGTTACAGCGTCCGGTTCAGCGTCGCCAACACCACCGAATGCGGCACCGACCGGCGCAGCGCGCTCGAACTAATTGAGGACGCTCTCAACCTGCGCATCCCCACCGTCTATGATTACGACGTGGAAAAAGAACGCGATGTGATCAACGGCCCGGCCACCGAAGCCGCGCGCGATAAACAGGAGAAGTTGAAGGAACGGTTCAAGCAATGGATCTGGCAGGACGACGAACGGCGCGTTCGCCTGGTGCGCAAATACAACGACGAGTTCAATCACACGCGATTGCGCACGTTCAATGGTGACCATCTTACTTTGCCCGGCGCCAGTCCGACGATTGTGTTGCGGCCACATCAGAAGGCCAGCGTGTGGCGCATTTTGCAAACGCCGAACTGTCTCCTCGCACAGGTCGTGGGCTCAGGGAAGACGATGATAATTTGTGCCGCCGCGATGGAATCAAGACGATTAGGTCTGGCGCGCAAGCCCTTGATCACCGTGCCCAACCACATGCTCGGCCAGTTCGCCTCGGAATTTCTCGCTCTCTATCCCAGCGCCAACATCCTGGTCGCGACCAAGGACGATTTTGAAAAGGAGAAGCGCCAGACGCTCATGAGCCGGATTGCGACAGGCAACTGGGATGCCGTCATCGTCACCCATTCCGGGTTTGAAAAGATTCCGGTGGCGCGGGAGACGCAGGAAACATTCTTCAAGGAACAGTTGCGCGAACTGGCACTGGCCGTCGAGCAGCAGCGCAAGGACGGCGACTCGCGCATCGTCAAGGCGCTCGAACGTGCGAAGAAACAACTTGAATCCAAACTCAAGGAACTGGCGGCCAACGAGAAGAAGGACGACGGGTTGACGTGCGAAGAACTGGGCGTTGATTCCATCTACGTGGACGAAAGCCATGCGTTCAAGAACCTCTTCTATGTCTCCAAGATGAACCGCATCGCCGGGCTGCCGCAGACCGCGTCGCAACGGGCGTTCGACATGTTCCTCAAGGTCCAGCACATCCAGCGCACGAACGGCGGTGGCGGCGTGGTGTTCGCCACCGGCACGCCGATCGCCAACAGCGTCGCCGAGATGTTCACCATGCAGCGGTTCCTCCAGATGAACACGCTCAAGGCGCAGAATATCGCGCACTTCGATGCCTGGGCGGACACGTTTGGCGAACCGGTCACGGCGATGGAACTCTCTCCGGATGGTTCGGGTTTCAGATTACACACGAGGTTCTGCCGATTTATAAATATTCCAGAGTTGATGCAACTTTTCCGCCAGGTCGCTGACATCCGCACGCAGGCGATGTTGAAACTGCCGGTGCCGGACTTGCGCGGCGGCAAGCCCACCGTCATCAGCGCGCCCTGTTCTCCCGAGTTGAAACAGATTGTTCAATCGCTGGTCAAACGAGCCGAAGCCTTGCGCAGTGGCCAGGTCGATCCGCGCACGGACAACATGCTGCTCGTCACCACCGACGGCCGCAAAGCAGCGCTGGATTTGCGGTTGCACAATCCCAGCCTGCCCGACCATCCCGACAGCAAGGTCAACCGGGCGCTGGAAAGGATTGAGCGCATCTGGCGCGAGACGCTGGACACCCGTTCAGCCCAGCTCGTGTTCTGTGACCTCTCCGTGCCCACGGACGGCAAGGGCTTTTCCGTCTATGAAGACCTGCGCGACAAGTTGCACGCACGCGGAGTTCCGGCGGCCGAGATGGAGTTCATTCAGAACGCGGAAAATGACGCGGCGAAACTGCAATTGTTCCGCGACGTGCGCGCGGGCAAGGTGCGCATCCTGTTCGGCAGCACGCAGAAGATAAGCACAGATGCCAACGTGCAGGAACGATTGATTGCCCTGCACCATCTGGATGCACCGTGGCGGCCGGCCGATGTCGAACAACGCGAAGGCCGCATCCTCCGCCAAGGCAACACCAATCCTGAAATCCAGATATACCGTTACGTCACGGAACAATCATTCGACGCTTTCCTCTGGCAGACCTTGGAAACAAAGGCCCGTTTCATCGGCCAGGTGATGACAGGTGAAAGTGATTTGCGCCGCATCGAGGACATTGACGGTGCGGCCCTCACCTACGCGGAGGTGAAGGCCATTGCGTCCGGCAATCCGATGGTGATTGAGAAGGCACGGATTGATGCCGAGGTCGCCCGTCTGAGCCGGCTGCATTGCGAGCATCACGAAACGATGTTCAAACTGCGCAGCCGCGTGCGTCATCTCGCGGACGATGTGCCGCGATTAGAGAAGCGTCTTCAAGACGTGCGGCGTGATCTGATCACGCGCCAGGACACCAGTGGCGACAAATTTGTTATGACCATCGAAGGACAGGAGCTTCGCGACCGGGGCATTGCCGGCGAGTTGTTGCTGCGGCGTGCAGAACGCATGAAGGGCAGCCGGTCGGATCGGTTGGTCGGCACCTTCGCGGGATTTCAAGTGTTCGTCGCCGACAACGACATGCAAGGCCCGGAGATTGTGATCAAATGTGCCACCACTTATGGGAACTTGCAAAAACCCATACTTATCCTGACTAATAACTTCCAAAGGATGAGAGTAGGTGGTATAACTTTCCGGCATGAAAGCGGCTAGCTCATATATCCAGCCTGTCGCCCCCGGATTCTTTGACGGCCACCACC
>JANPGB010000507.1:0-1951 GCA_031423695.1 Verrucomicrobiota bacterium | reverse complement strand
TTCGCCCTCTCCACGCACCTCGTCGGCCAGGCCGTGTGCGATCTGATTGATGAACGGCACCAGGCGATTCTGCCCGCCGATGTCTGGGGCGACGGCAAACCCGAAGGCGTCCGCCAGCGCGCCGCCGAGAAGGTCAAGGCCACCGCGCGCGCCGCCCGGAAATTCTTTGACGCGCAACCCGGCGCAAAAAAAGGCGCAGCTGCGGTCGTGAATGGCTTCACTGGCTCCAGCATCTGGCACGCGCTCTACGCCTTTCCGCCGACGAGCCAGGATTTCCTGAACAAGGGCTACGCCGATTTCGCCAAGCGCTGGCTGCCGATCCTCGACGTGTTTGAAAAGGAGAACGTCAACTTCGCGCTCGAGGTGCATCCCACCGAAATCGCCTTTGACATTGCCTCCGCGCAACGCGCGCTCGAAGCGGTGAAGCATCATCCGCGCTTTGGTTTCAATTACGACCCGTCACACCTCGGCTACCAGGGCGTGAACTACGTGAAATTCATCCGCGAGTTTCCCGACCGCATCTTCCACGCGCACATGAAGGACGTGTGGTGGGGCCACGGCGACGGCACGGTGGGCGTGTTCGGCGGCCACACGGATTTCACGGACGCGCGGCGCTTCTGGGATTTCCGCTCGCTCGGCCACGGCGACATCAACTTCGAGGAGATCATCGTCGCGCTGAACGACGTGGGCTATCGCGGCCCGCTCTCGGTGGAATGGGAGGACGGCCGCATGGACCGCGTGCACGGCGCGACGGAAAGCTGCGCCTTCGTCCGCCAGCTGGACTTCACGCCGAACCAGGCGGCGTTCGACGCGGCGTTTTCCAAAAAGAAATAACCGTGGCGGCGGCCAGAACGCCTTCATCGGCGCGGTCCACCGCCTGGCCGCAAACCTCGACGGGCAGATCGAACTTGTCGCCGGCGCTTTTTCCTCCGACGCGAAAAACTCAAAGACGACGGGCGAACAGCTTTTCCTCAAGCCCAGCCGCGTCTATGCCAGCTACGCGGAGATGGCCAAAGCGGAGGCCGCATTGCCAGCAGATGAACGGATTGATTTTGTTTCCATCGTCACGCCCAACTTCCTCCACGCGCCGGTCGCCACAACTTTTCTCAAGGCGGGCTTCCACGTCGTCTGCGACAAGCCGATGACCTTGACCCTGAAGGAAGCCAAGACGCTGCGCGCGACGGTGCGGAAGTCTGGAAAAGTGTTTGCCCTCACGCACAACTACACCGGCTATCCGATGGTGAAAGAAGCGCGCGAACTCGTCCGCACCGGCAAGCTCGGCAAGATCTTGAAAGTCGTCGCCGAATATCCGCAAGGCTGGCTGCTCGACAAAATCGAGGCCGCCGGCCAGAAACAAGCCGCCTGGCGCAGCGATCCGAAAAAGGCCGGCGCGAGCTGCTGCCTCGGCGACATCGGCACGCACGCGGAAAATCTCGGACGCTACATCACCGGTCTGGAAATCGAATCGTTGTGCGCGGAGTTCACGACATTCATTCCCGGCCGCAAGCTGGAGGACGACGCGAACCTGCTGCTGCGCTACAAAGGCGGCGCGAAGGGCGTGCTGCATTGCTCGCAAATTTCCTGCGGCGAGGAGAACAACCTGAACATCCGCGTCTATGGCACGCTGGGTTCGCTGGCGTGGCAGCAGGAGCATCCGAACGAACTGAAGTTCATCGCCAAAAACGAACCCGCGCGGATCCTCCGGCGCGGCAACGGCTACGTGAGCGACGCGGCGAAGCAGTTCACGCGCCTGCCCTTCGGCCATCCCGAGGCGTTCATCGAGGCGTTTGCGAACATCTATCTGGAAGCCGTCGCGGCCATGCGCGCGAGCTTGGACGGCAAGCGCGGCACGTTTGATTTCCCCACCGTGGACGACGGCGTTCACGGCATGGCCTTCCTGGAGACCGCCGTGAAGTCCGCGAAGGCCAAGGCCAAGTGGACCAAGTTTGTT
>JANPGB010000506.1:0-6714 GCA_031423695.1 Verrucomicrobiota bacterium | reverse complement strand
GTCCGTCGCCGGACCGCGCATGAAATGCCTGGCCCCTGACCGTTGATGCGTTGAAGCGGCGTGAACGTCGCGCGCCGCGTACGACACTCTATTCTACAAGCTGCAACAAGGCTGCGCGCAGCTTGATCAACCGGCCGGCGTCAATTCTTTGATGAGTTGCAAAACTTTGGCAACCGCGTCCTCCGGCTTCGTCGCCAGCATCGCCCCGGCGCGCGGCGTTCACGCCGCTTCAACGCATCAACGGTCAGGGGCCGGGCATTTCATGCGCGGTCCGGCGACGGACGTTTACGCGGGCTGAAACCCGCGCGCCTCCGCCGATCGAACGCGGCCTCAGTAGGTGAGCAGATCCAGCAGGCTCTCGCCCCGCGACGTCAGCACCCAGCGGCTTCCCTTCTGGGCCACCAATTTACGGCAGGGATTTTTTTTCTGCTCGGCTTCGTTGACGGACAGCAGCTGGTATTTCGCCTGGCCTTTGATTTCCGACGCGGCCCGCGGGATCAGCTCGAAGGCGAGGCCGTTGAAGTTGAGCGCGATCTCATAACCGGCCACGCCCTCCTTCTGGGCCACCGGATTGGGCCGGATCAAAGGGGCGTAGCGTCTGAGCCAGGGGAAAGTGGTCTTGCGCACCAGCACCCGGCAGAGCGCGGGCTGGTCGCGGATGAAGTTGACGATGCTGAATTTGGCGCCTTCCTCACGCTGGCCAAGCAAAATCAGCCGCGGATCCAGGCCAAGCAAGTTTTGTCCATTGAACTCGCCGTGGTCGTTCCGCTCGCCGGGGTTGCTTTTTTTGAACCAGCCGGAAAAGCGGTCGTTGACGAAAAGATTCAGCTCGAAGTGAACATGGGCGCGATCCAGCGTGATCCGTTCGCGAGTGTTCGAGGTATGGCCCAGGGTGGCGATGGCCTGGCCGGCGGTCACGGTTTGTCCGGTTCTGAGTCCGGGGGCGACGGCGCTGAGATGCGCGTAGAGCGAGTAAACTTCCAAACCTTCCAACTGATGCCGCAGGATGACATAGTTCCCGTAGTTGGACAAAGAGGGTTTCATGCTGACGTAGGCGACCGTCCCGTCCGCGCTGGCCAGGACGGGATCAGTCGGCTCGCCGCGTTTGTCGCGCTGCATACACCGGATGTCCAGCCCCTCGTGCATCTGCCAACCCTCGGTCCGCACACAGCCGAAGCAGCCGCTCATCCAAGGCTTGCCCACGGTGCCGACGAAAAACTTCTGCTCGTTGCCGGGTTCAAACAGCGCCTGGTTTGCGGTCGGCAATTGAAACCGCTGGGCAAAAGCAGCGGGGGCCGTCGCCAGCCCGATGGCCAGCACCCAGCAACCTAAGCGGCTGCCGCCCGCCGCTGCTACCATTTGTTTCGCTCCAGATTTTTCTTGGCGACGTTGCTCAAACCCAGGGCGATGCGTTCCGTTTCGGCACGGGAAGCGTCGGGGGTGAAGGTGATGGTGCCGCTCGTGATGCGGCGCACAATGACCGGCGCGGCCAGCCAGCGGCTTTCCCCCGCCTTGGTCCCGAACTGGCTGAACACGGCGAAGCGCCGGCCCGGATTGGACGTGGAAACTTGCTCCAGCAGCAGGCTGCCATGATGGTCGAATTGAATCTGAAGATCAAACCCGCCCATGACCTCCACGAGCCTGGCCTCGGTCACGTCCGCTTCCGTCAGGAAGGGCTCCTTGTCCACGGTGGCCAGAACAGACGGCTCACGGTTTACCGGGACACGGACGGTGAAATCCCGCGGCGAAGCGGGCGTTTCGAGATGAAGGCGCAACGTACTGATCGCAGCATCCTTTTCCTTTTTCTCAGCCGGGGTAGAGGCGCAACCGCCCACGAGGAGCGCTGCACACCCGAGCACCAAGCAAACTTTTAAAGCGTCACGGCCGATATTCATATAGACCCTCAACAAAACTAAACTGGCGGAACATGTAAAGACTCTAATCGCTGGACGGATCGGTCTAAACAGGGACGGTTTTCATTTTACGGCACCTAGCCCGCGTTGGTACCAAGTGCGGGAGCGGTTGCACGCGTTGCAGACGGAGAGCATCACCGGCACTTCCACCAACACGCCCACGACCGTTGCCAGTGCCGCCGGGGAATCCGCCCCGAACAAGGTGATGGCCACCGCCACGGCCAGCTCGAAGAAGTTGCTCGCGCCAATCAGCGCGCCGGGCGAGGCGACGTTGTGCTCCACCCGCAACCGCCGCATGAGCAGGTAAGTCAGGCCCGCGTTGGAATAGACCTGGATGACAATCGGCACGGCCAGCAGCAACACCGCCGCCCAACGGGACGTGAGATTTTTGGATTGAAACGCGAAGATCAAAACCAGCGTCAGCAACAACGCGCCGATCATGAGCGGATGAAACCTGGGCAGGAATTTCTGCTCGAACCAATCCTTGCCGTGAGTTCTGAGCAGCAGCAGCCGCGTGAACCATCCCGCCGTGAGCGGTATGACAATGAACACGACAACGGACGTCAGCAACACCTTGGTCGGCACCACCACCTGCGCCACGCCGCAGAGGAACATCACGATCGGCGCAAAGGCCAGCAGCATGATCAGATCGTTGAGCGCCACTTGCACCAGCGTGTAGCCCGGATCGCCATCGGTCAGATAAGACCAGACAAAGACCATCGCCGTGCAGGGGGCCGCCGCGAGAATGATCAGACCGGCCGTGTAGCCTTTCGCCGTCTCCGGCTCAATCCAGGCCGCGAAAACATGTTGCAGGAAAATCCACGCGAGCAGCGCCATGCCGAACGGTTTGACCAGCCAGTTGATGAACAGGGTCACCAAAAGCCCTTTCGGTTTCCGGGCAATGCCGCCCAGGGCGCTGAAATCCACCTTCAGCATCATGGGATAAATCATCAACCAGAGCAGCACGCTGATGGGAATGTTCACCTGCGAACCGCGCCCAAATTCCATCCGCCCCAGTGCCGCCGTCACGTCCGGCAGGAACCGGCCCAGCAAAACCCCGACGAGCATGCAGAGGAAAACCCAGAGTGAAAGGTAACGCTCGAAAAAAGCGAGCCGCCGGGGAGACTGGGATTCATTCATGCGCGCAGAACGGGTTTATTTTTGACGTTTGCAGATGGTGACGGGGTCGATTTTCAAAATCTTCCGCAACCGCTTGCGATCCAACGCGACTTCCGCGGATGGCGCCAGCGACTTGTTCACCCAGTCAATGGCCTCGCGAACCACCACCGGCGCTTCCCGGCCCGGCAGCCGGCAATAGACCCAGCGCTCCTTCTTGCGCGACCGAATCAGACCGGCTTGATTCAGGATCGAGAGATGCTTGGAAATTGTGGACGGGGCGAGCTGGAGCAACTCCACGATCTGGCAGACGCACAACTCCTTTTCTCTCAAGGCCAGAAGAATGCGGACCCGGCTGGGATCGGCGAGGGCTTTGGTGATCTGGATCATGGCGCGCATGGCTGATACGATACTTCGCCATTTGACGAAGTGTCAAGGTTTGACATCCGCGACGAACACGCTAGGATTTCCGCCGTGCCCGGGCACCCGAAATATTATGCTCCTCTCCGAACTCAAGCAAACGCTGGCGCAACACTTTGACCGAAACATCCGGTTCGTGCTGCCGACGGGCAGCAAAGTGCCGCCACACGCGCACGTCACCGAAGTGGCGCGCATGGACAAACGGTTCATTGATTGCGGCGGCACCTTTCGCACCGAAGTGAGCTGCCGGCTGCAGACCTGGTTTGCGGATGACACCGACCACCGCCTGACCGCGGCCAAGCTGCTCGGCATTCTGGAAAAATCCGCCCCGTTCCTCGAATCCGAATCGCTTGAAGTGGAGGTCGAGCACGAAGCGCCGTTTGTCTCCCAGTTTCCGATTTCCAGCGTGGCGCCGGAAGCCGAAGTCCTGGTGGTGCGTTTGGGCATCAAGCACACGGCTTGCCTGGCCGAGGACAAATGCCTGCCTCCAAAACGGAACCGGCCGGCCCTGTTCAAAACCCTTCCCACGCTGCAATCCGGCAAATGCTGCGATTGACCGCCAAACGCACGCTCAATCCCATGTCCGAACACAAACCCCTCATTCTTATTCTTTGCACCGGCAACTCCTGTCGGAGCCATCTCGCCGAAGGAATTTTACGCGCCGCGCTGGGCGACGCCTTCAAGGTCCAAAGCGCCGGCTCGAGTCCCGCAGGTTACGTCCATCCGCTCGCGGTTCAAGTGATGCGGGAAATCGGGTTGGATATCTCCAAACATCATTCGAAGCACATGAACGAATTTCTGGCGCAACCGGTGGAGACGGTCATCACTGTCTGTGGCAATGCGGACCAGGCCTGCCCCATGTTTCCCGGCCAGAACAGCCGGCATCATTGGGGCTTCGACGATCCCGCCAAAGCCAATGGCACGGACGCCGAGAAGCTGAAAGTTTTCCGTCGCGTCCGCGATGAAATCCAACGCGTGTTCCAAGCTTACGCGGCAGGACGACTGGATGCTTTGAAAAAATAAAGCCGAACTCCGGCACTGACCTGCGTGGCGGCGGCGGCGCGCCGGAAAGAACAAGCCAGAGGCCTATGCCGCCCATTACCCGTATTGAAGTTCGCCTTTAACCGGGGATTTTGTCGTCGAGCATCTCCGGGAACATCACGCCTTCGCTCACTTTTGTCACCGGGCCGGTCATCAGGATGTCGAAGTCATTCCCAATCTCAATGGCGAGCTTGCCGCCGGGCATGTGGACGGTGATCGAGCGATCGCACAAGTCCAGCTTGTGGGCCACGGACGCCGCCGCGCTGCTGCTGCTGCCGCTGGCCAGCGTGTAGCCCGCGCCGCGCTCCCAGATTTCAATCTGAATGTTCGCGCGGTCCAGCACTTTCAGGAACTGCACGTTGATGCGTTTTGGAAAGTTTGGATGCACTTCCAGCAGAGGGCCGAATTGTCGGGCCATTGCTTCACTGATTTCAGGTAGGGCGCGTCGCTCCGCGCGCGCCGCTTCTGGCGAATTGGAGTCCGGCGCGCACGGAGTGTCGCGCCCTACCACGACGCAATGCGGGTTACCCACCGTCGCGGCGCAGTAGGTGAACTCGCTTCCGCCAACGTAAATTTTTTCGTTCAGAACTTCGCGGCTTGGGCCGGTGACGGGGATCTTGTCGCTCGTGAAACTGACCTTGCCCATTTCCACCCGCACCATCCGGCCGTTGTCGAACACGGTGGACTTCACCACGCCGCCGGGTGTCTCAATGGAAAACTCCTCGGTGCAGACCAGCTTGCGATCCCACAGATAGCGCGAATAAATGCGCAGACCATTGCCGCTCTTTTCCGCCTCACTGCCGTCGGGGTTGTAAATGCGCAGCCCGAACGGCGCCTTCGCGGAAGGCAATGGCCCGAGCAGGATGCCGTCAGAGCCGATGCCGAAATTGCGATGGCAGATGGTCTTGACCTGTTGAACCGTGAGCGGCGCGGGCAGATCTTGCGGATCCATGACGAGGTAATCATTGCCGAGCGCGTGATATTTCCAAAATTTCATCGGGCAAACGCTAGTGGAAAGGCATTACGGGGGAAAGCGGAAAGAGGTTCCAACCCGCCTTTGAGCACGCCTCTTCGGCATCCCGACAACCTTGGCCCGCTCAGCCCAAGAGTAGCGACAGCAGTGCAACGAGAATCCTTTGCTATTCACGGTCGCCAAGCGTTCGATGAAATGCTTGGCGGTGCTGTGCCTTCGGCCGAGACAGCCACGGAAATAACCAACCCCATTGGGCAAGGTTTCCATGACCGCCGCCGCGTTGGTCCCAAACGCAATGCCGACCGGCACCTTCGTTTTGCCACGCTGAACCGACACCGTGCGCTCGGTCCAATTCACGCCCTCTGTCGACAACCTCGCAACATCACTCTGCGACTCGCCCAAGTGCCAGAGCAATTCATAGAACGCGCGGAGTTCAGGATTATGCTCACGGGCGATGATCTTTTGATGCTCCTCGGCGGTCATGGCTCGCTTGGCCTGGTATTGCACAGACGGCCATTGCAGTTTCGGCAATACCGGCCACGGCAATCAGTGCATCCCGATGGCAAAATTATGGCTGCGGCAAAAAAAGCGATTGGTGGCGGCTGATCCAGCATTGAGCAGGGTCCGGAAATGCGCTGAATTGGTTTGCAGAAGCTTGACGTGTCGGATTGTGTCAAAGGCTTTGTCCGTGACGGCACGACTCCAGCGTTCCTGCATGGAACCGGCTTTGAGGGAAATGATCTCCTCCTTCATGTCCTGCCAATTGCGCTGCGACAAAACCTGGTCGCTGCGCTGCAAATGGATCTGCGCGATTTGCAGATTCACTTCAGAATGGCGCACGGCTTCGTTTTTGACTTTCCGCAGTCTGCGGGCTTCGTCCTCCGCCTTCGTGCACAGGCTGTGATGTTTGCCGGTGGTGGTGCCCTCGCTGTAAAAAAACGCCCGCTCGGTTAAACAGGATGAATCTCGATTTCATGGATGATTTTCTGAATCGAGAAACCAGTCCCGTTACTCCTGCGTCTTAGAAGGCGAGTCACGGTAAAGTTTCAGGGGAGTTCGGTCGAGTTGGGGCGAATACTTTTGGGACTCGCCGCTTTGCCGAAAGTTTCACTGAGAACCTGTTTGGAAACTCAATAATTGCGCCAGCGATGAAGCATGAGGCGGCACATGGCCAGATAGACGAAGGCTTCGGCCACCGGCGCTTTGCGCTCGTAGTCGCGGCTCAACCGGCGCGAACGCCCCAGCCAACCG
>JANPGB010000505.1:0-5823 GCA_031423695.1 Verrucomicrobiota bacterium | reverse complement strand
GACTGCTCGGCCACAACGGCGCGGGCAAAAGCACGGCCATCGGCATGATGCTCGGCCAGGTCTGGCCCACGGCGGGTTCGGTGAAAGTCTGCGGCCACGAGGTGACCTCCCATCGGCGCGCCGCCCTGCAAAAGGTCGGCGCGATTTTTGAAGCGCCGGTCTTTTATGATTACCTCAGCGGCTGGCGAAACCTGGAAATTCTCAGCACCTACACCGCGCCAACGTCCAAGGCGCGCATGGCCGAGGTGATCGAATGGGTCGGGCTCACCGGACGCGAGCAGTCCAAGGTGAGGACCTATTCGCACGGCATGCGCTCGCGGCTTGCGCTGGCACAGGCGTTGTTGCCAAAACCCGAGCTGTTGATTCTGGACGAGCCGAGCGACGGCCTGGATCCTGAAGGCATCCATGAAATGCGGCAGACCATTCTCCGCCTGCAACGCGAACTCGGCCTGACGATTTTGCTCTCGTCGCACCTGTTGAACGAGGTCGAGCAACTCTGCACGCGCATCGCCGTCATGCAGCAGGGAAAAAAAGTTTTTGAAGGCAACGTCACCGACGTGCGCGCCGCGCGCGGACGGGTGAATTTGAAGACCCCCCATTTCGCGGCGGCCGAGACCATCCTCCGCGAGCGCGGATTGATCACCGCCGCGGCGGAGGGGCGTTTCATCACCTTGGCTGAAGGTCATTCCACGTCGGAAGTGGCGCAGGCATTGGTGTCATGCGGTGTCGCCGTGGAAGGCCTCTGGCAGCATGAGCAAACCGTCGAGGATTTTTATCTCAGCCTGGTGAAACCACCACCCACGCCGGCCAAAAATTAAATCATGTTCCTCGCCCAACTTAGAAATGAACTGTGGAAACTGTTTGGCAAGAAGCGGACCTACATCGGTTTTGGCGCGTTCCTGCTGGCGCAGACCGCGATGCTGCTGGCATTCAAATACACCCGCTGGCAGGGCGATTTTGAACGGCTGCTGAGCGGCAACGGCTATCTGGCGGCGGAATTTATTTCGGCACTGACCGTCTCGGTGGTGATGCTGATCCCGCAAATCATGTTGTTGATGCCGCTGTATGCAACCCTCGTGGGAGGCGATCTGGTGGCGAAGGAGGCGGAGGACGGGACCTTGCGAATGATCCTGGCGCGGCCCATCTCGCGGCTGCGGCTCTTGTTCGTGAAATGGAGCTCGGGAATTATCTTTGCGGTGGTGCTGGTGCTGGCGCTCGGCCTGACGGCGCTGGTTTTTGCTCGCGTGTTGTTTCCGTGGAAGGGAATGTTTGTGTTCGTGCCCGGGCAGGCGTTCAGCGTGTTGTCCGCGAGCGAGGGGCTGGCGCGGTTCGTTTTTGCACATTTGTTCATGGCGCTGAATGCGAGCGTGATGCTTTCGGTCGCCTTCATGTTCTCGTGCTTCAACATGAAACCGGCGGCCGCCACCATTCTGGCGCTTTCGTTTATTTTCCTGAGCGTGGTCATGGAAAGCATCCCGTTCTTCGATCGCTACGAGAATTGGTTTATCACGCACCATTTCAAATGTTGGTTGATGGTGTTCCGCAACCCGATTCCTTGGGCGCAGATCATCCAGTCTGAAATCATTCTCCTGGCCACCAACGCGACGGCTTTTGTCGTCGGCTCCGTGGCTTTCCAGGTTCGCGACATCAAATCGTAACCGGCAACCCAGAGACAAGTCATAAACTGCCTTAAATCGTAGCAATAAGCCGCCCAGTGTGGCTTGCATCGCCTGCCCATTTTCCCGTCAGCGGCGGGCCCCGACCACCACAACATATCCGACAGCCGAATCGAAGCCTCCCAACTAATGGTATTTTTAACGCAAAGAATTCCGAAATAATGGTTGTGTGGATGGGGTGAATTTTCTACTATTTTGGGCGCCTATCAGCACTCGGAAAAAGTGCGTGGGCACGTCCCAATTTATGCCGAACGATTCTGATTTAGTCGAAGCAAACAGTGCCGCATCCAACCCGGCCATCAAGGCGGATTACGGCGCGGCGCAGCTCGGAAAACTCGAAGGACTCGAAGCCGTCCGCAAGAAGCCCGGCATGTACATCGGGGGCACGGACGAGCGCGCGTTGCACCACTGCGTGAGCGAGGTGCTGGACAATTCCGTGGACGAACATCTCGCCGGACATTGCGACCACATAGACGTGACCATCCATGTGGACGGTTCGATCTCCATCCGCGACGACGGGCGCGGCATTCCGGTGGACATTCATCCGCAATACAAAATTCCCGGCGTCGAGATGGTCCTCACAACGCTGCACTCCGGCGGCAAGTATGGTCAAGGCGGCTACAAGTTTTCCGGCGGCACGCACGGCGTCGGCGCCAAGTGCGTGAACGCGGTTTCGGAATGGTTCGAGGTGGAAGTCTCGCGCAACGGCGAAGTTTACCACATGGAGTTCGAGCGCGGCAAAACGGTGCAGAAACTCCACGTCATCGGAAAATCCAAAAACACGGGCACCTTGATCACGTTCATGCCGGACACGGAAATTTTCCGCGAGACGATCGAGTTCAAGTCGGACCGCATCAGCCAGCGCCTGCGCGAGCTGGCGTTCTTGAATTCCGGACTGGAAATTATTTTCACCGACGAGCGCCAGACCGAAAAGCCGCCCGAAAAATATTATTACAAGGACGGCGTCGAGGAGTTCGTCAAACAGCTCAACAAGGGCAAGGAGCCGATTCATCCCAAGCCGATTTCATTTCGCAAGGAAGCGAAGGAAAAGAACGACGACAAGGACATCGAGGTCCACGTCGAGGTCGTGCTGCAGTACAACGACAGCTACAATGACCAGGTGCTGTGCTACACGAACACAGTCCACAATCCCGATGGTGGCACGCATCTCTCCGGTTTTCGCAGCGCGGTCACGCGCGCCATCAATCAATACGCCAAGTCCAATGAGTTGTTGAAGGACAAGGACCCACAGATCACCGGTGACGACGTGCGCGAAGGTTTGACCGCGGTCATTTCCGTGAAGCACAGCGATCCCAAGTTCGAATCGCAGACGAAGGTGAAACTGCTATCGCCCGAAGTGGAACGCATCGTCGGTTCCGTCAGCTATGAAGGGTTGATGAGTTACTTTGACGGCAATCCGCCGGTGGCCAAACGCATCATTGACAAGAGCCTCAACGCCGCGCGCGCCCGCGAGGCCGCGCGCAAAGCCCGCGAAGCCGTCCGCAAGTCCGCGCTGACCGGCGGCGGGTTGCCCGGGAAGCTGGCGGATTGTTCCGATCGCGATCCGGCCAACACCGAGTTGTATATCGTCGAAGGTGATTCGGCCGGTGGTTCCGCCAAGCAGGGTCGCGACCGGAAGTTTCAGGCCATCCTGCCGATTCGCGGCAAGCTGATCAACGTGGAGAAAGCACGGCTGGACAAGGTGCTTCAGAACACTGAAATCCGCACGATGATCACCGCCATCGGCACGGGCATCGGCGATGGCGAAGGCGAAGGCGCGTTCAACTTGGAGAAGTTGCGCTACCACAAGATCATCATCATGACGGACGCCGACGTGGACGGTTCGCACATCCGCACGTTGCTGCTCACCTTCTTCTACCGGCAGATGCCGCAGCTTGTGAAGCAGGGCTTCGTGTATATCGCGCAGCCACCCCTTTACTCGATCACGCGCAAGAAGAAGACCGATTACATCGACGATGACGTGCAGCTCAACCGCATCCTGCTGCAAAACGGCACGGAGGAAGTGACGTTGAAGAATCTCGCCGACGGCCGCGAGTTCGCGCCGAAGCAGTTGGAGGAAATCCTGACCTTGCTCGAATCACTCGACAAACACGCGACCTTCATCAAGCGCTTGGGCGGGGACTTTTCAAAATACGTCGACAAGCGCGACCCGGACGGCACCCTGCCCCAGTCCATGGTCATGGTTCGCTCCGGCAATGACGAAACCGTCCATTACTTTATCACGAACGATGAACTGGAAGGTTTCAAACTAAAGAACAACGACTTGTTCGGAACCGACACCGATTTCGAGCGGAAGAAAGACACGCCGACCCGCCGCGCGAAAATTTCCGATCTTCATCTGGAAAGCAAGGCCATCGCCGATTTGCTCAGCCGGCTGGCTAAGAAAGGTCTGGCCGTGGATCATTACGCCGCACAAGACAAGCCGCTATTCGAACTGACTGAGGGTGAAGGCGACCGTGCGACCGTGACGCCGCTGTTTTCCATTCCCGAAATTTTGAACGGCGTGAAGGCTGTCGGCAAAAAAGGCATCCAGATGACGCGCTTCAAGGGTCTGGGGGAAATGGACGCCAAGGAACTTTTCGAGACCACGATGAATCCGGTCCGCCGCAAACTGCTGCGCATCGAACTCACCGACGCCGTTGAGGCCGAGGAAATGTTCGTGACCTTGATGGGCGAGGAAGTCGAGCCGCGTCGGGATTTTATCGTGGATAACGCGCTGAACGTGCGGAATCTGGATGTTTGAACTTGAGGGACTAAACGAATTGACGAATGTAGTCACATGCGACTACATTGGCGAGGTATGAAAGCGAAGAAGCCGATAATTTACAAATTGAGCAAACGCGCCGAGCCTGCCGTGCTGCGCGATGGGGCGGTGGCCGAGTGGGGGCGCGTCGTCACCGTTCGGGATGCCAAGGCACACTTGTCCGCGCTGCTGGAGTGGGTGGCGGCGGGGCATGAATTGACCATCACCAGCGATGGTCAGCCCAAGGCGAAACTCGTGAAGGCCGAAACGGCCAAGCCTCGGAAAGTATTCCAGGGCATGGGTGATTACCTGATGAAGCAGCCGATCCACGGTGGCCCGAGCGCCGAGAAAATAATCCGCGAAGATCGGGACGGGCGGGGATGGTGAGACGGCGATGTATCTCGACACTGCCATCATCCTCAAGCTGCTCGCCCGCGAGTCCGACAGCGCATGGTTTAACCGCGCGCTCGCCGGGCACGGATTTGAAACCTCGGAACTTGCCGTTACCGAAGTCCGTTCCGCCCTGCTCGCCAAAGAGCGGGCCGGGCATATTACGCCAGTTGAGCGGATTGCCGCTGAAGCCCGGTTTCTTGAGATGATTCAGGATGAATTGCTCAAGGTATATCCGTTAAATCGGTCGGTGTTGGAACGAGCCAATGCGATCCTGCTGGCGTGCCACCCCGAAATTCCGCTGCGTACTTTGGACGCGTTGCACGTGGCCACCTGTGACCTGCATCGCAGTGGAAAACTTTCGACGACCGACGCGCGGATGCGAGCCGCCTGTGAACAGTTTGCCATCACACTGTTGCCTTTGAGGCCGGAGGATGTCACCGCCAACTAGAATTTACAAACCATGCCAGACGAAACTGAACCGACACCACCCGCCACACCGCAACCCCAGCCCAGCGGCGGCGCTTACACGCAGGGCGAAAAAATTGCCAAGATCAATGTCGCGGATGAGATCAAAAACTCGTTCCTCGACTATTCGATGTCCGTGATCATCTCGCGCGCCCTGCCCGACGTGCGCGACGGATTGAAACCCTCGCAACGCCGCATCCTGTATGCGATGCACGAGCTTTCGCTTTTCCCTGGCCGCAAGCCTTACAAGTGCGCCAAGATCTGCGGTGACACTTCGGGTAACTACCATCCGCACGGGGAAGCGGTGATTTATCCGACGCTCGTTCATATGGCGCAGCCGTGGGCGATGCGCGAGAAGCTCGTAGATGGAAAAGGAAATTTCGGTTCCGTGGAAAATGATCCGCCGGCGGCGATGCGTTATACCGAGGCGCGGCTGACGCATCTCGGCGCCTTGCTGATGCAGGACATGGAGAAGGACACGGTGGACTTCGTTCCGAACTACGACGAGCGCCTCACCGAGCCGAA
>JANPGB010000504.1:0-3408 GCA_031423695.1 Verrucomicrobiota bacterium | reverse complement strand
CGAAGCCGCACGAAAAACAGAATGGCCGGAAGGCGCGTCGAGACGCCAGAGCGCCCTTTGGACATTGACTCGCATCGAGTCGCACGCTGCGCGCGCAGCGGTCCGACTCGGTTTTAAGGACGTGGACGGCGGGGTAAGATTGGTCGCATTTCAATCGGCCTCGCTTCATCGCGATAAAAGCGCGGCAGAAGTTTGCGTTCCGAGCGCGGACATTTTGATCCGGTTACGGGAAGAGCGACTTTATTTTGAGCTTCTGGGCCGAACCGCTTCTTTTGATCGGTCGGCACTCGAACACGTCCGCTCCATGATCAACACCGATTGTTTGCTTCCGTCTACAGATCGAGTTCTCCAGCACGCTTTTGCTTATGGCTTGATCGAGTCGGGCTCGGTGAAGGCGGCCCGTGGTTTTCTCGACATCGCCATGACTGAACCTGGGATCGAAGTCGCCGCGCTCATTTCACTCGATCAAATGGATCAGGGCGATCTGAAGGCGACTGAAGTTTTACCACTCCTGTCCTCCAGCCAAAAGGATTCCAAAGCGACCGCACTTTGGATCTCAGGCCATCATCCAGAATGGGGCGATGCGCTGGAAGGATTTTTCCGCGAACGGTTGACAGTGCAGCAGTCCAACGAGGTCACACGCGCGGAGTTGAAAAACCAACTTGGAAAATTTACCGGAAGCGAGTCCATCCAGAAACTCATCGCGACCACGGTGACGAACACGGCCACTCCACCGCCGACCCGGCAAATGCTGCTCAACACCATGGCTCACGCCCGCTTAAAAGCCCCTCCACAACTCTGGCCGGAGGCGGTGCGCGCGGCCCTGGTGGAGAAAGACGACACATTGGTGCAGGCGGCAATATCCGCGGCAGGCATGCTGAGTCAGATGAAAAATGACGCGCCTGATTTTTCCCTGGAACTGCAGCGGTTGGCGCGCGACCCGGCAAGGTCGGCGGAATCGCGACTCGCTGCACTCGTGCTTCTTCCCGGCGGATTGCCGGCGGGTGACTCGGAGCTGTTTGAATTTCTCTGCACGAATCTCAACCCGGCGAAAACCGTGCTGTTGCGCAGCGGGGCCGCACGCGTGCTGGCCAAATCGAAGTTGAACGATACGCAATTGCTTCTGCTGACGGACGTGCTCAAAAAGTCCGGGCCGCTGGAGGTCTCAAAATTACTCGGCGCGTTCGAAAGCTCGACGAACGAGGCGGTCGGGTTGCGGCTCGTCGCGGCGCTCAAGGAATCAAAAGGATTGGCAGGCGTGAATTCCGGCGCGCTCCGGACGCTGATCGCGAAGTATCCACCGTCGGTGCAGACCAACGGCGGCACGTTGTTCGCCTTGCTCAATGTGGACGCCGCAAAACAGAAGGAGCATCTGGACGATCTGGTTGCGACTATGCCTAAAGGTGACATTCGTCGCGGGCAGGCGGTGTTTAACAGCCCCAAGGCCTCATGCTCCGCGTGTCACACCATGGGTTATCTGGGTGGCCACCTTGGGCCGGACTTGACCAGCATCGGCTCGGCCCGCACGGAAAGGGACTTGTTGGAATCCATTGTCTATCCCAGCGCCAGCTTCGTGCGCAGCTACGAACCCATGACCGTGCTGACCAAGTCAGACGACGAATACAGCGGCGTGCTGCGGAAGGATGCTCCGGAAGAAATCGTGCTCGCCAATGGCCCCTTCACCGAGGTGCACGTGGCGCGCGCGGATATCACTGAAATGCGCCCGGGTCGCGTGAGCGTGATGCCGGCAGGATTGGACCAGCAACTGTCCAAACAAGAACTGGCCGATCTGGTTGCGTTTTTGAAAAACACGACCTGGGGGGCGCGCTGAGAGCGGCTACCCATGCTGCGCGGCTGGCTTCAGTTTGCGTCGGAAACCTTGGCCTCCCGGCGTGCGCCCACTTCTGAACGGTAAAAGAAATACATGCTGGCGAGCGAGAGGGCCGTGAGTAGATGCCAGATGGCGTGCCCTTGATACCACGCATCCGGGCCGCTGAATTTCTTTGCCACGTCCAACTCCCAGCAGACCCGTGCGGAAATCACGGTCACCAAGCCAAGGACGAGCCACCGCACCGCCTGCTGGCGACGGCGCAGGAATTGATCCACCACGGAAAGTACCGAGACCGTGAGAATGAGGCTGCCCAGCACTTTCACCGAACTCATGGACCATTTGTATTCATAGAGCCAGAAGCTGGCGACCAGAACCAGGGCCGCAAGAATGGGCCAGGTTGGGATTCCGCCCTGCCCTGCGCCCGCCCTGAGGCGCGGAATCCAGCCGCCCACGTTGACCGCGATCAGCGCGAGCAGCGGCGCATACATCGCGGCGACGTCGAGTTGCTGGCCCCAGCGGGTCAGCGAAGCATGGTAGAACCCGCTGCCAAACCCGAGGTAGCAACAGGCCACGCCGAAAAGGATGCTCATTGGCGGAGTGCTGGCCAGATAGCCACCAGCGCTCGGAGGGTTACGTCGCCGGTCATGCCACGCGAACCCCAGCGCATAAAAGCCCAGGAGCACGTAAGCCAGATTCGACCACGAATTGGCTCGGGTGCGAAGGAAATCGCCGGGATAAATCCGCTCCGCATAACCCGGCCGCTGCAGCTCCCGCGCTTCGATCCAGCCGTTCCAAACATTGCGTCCATCATAGCAATGCGCCACCCCGAGCAGCAGCAACACGAGCGCAAGGATGCCACCCCACGCACAGCCGTGAACCCACTTCGGAACGTTGAACCGCTGGCGCGAGCTGGGCTTGGGAACGAATTTTTCTGAGTCATGTGACTTCATAATTCAAGGAAGCGTCTTGATGCGAATGTTGCGGAACGTCACGCGCCCTTCTTTTTCGTAACCGTTAAGATGACCCAGCCAGCCAATCCCACCGTGCGTGCGGCGCAGGCCCGGATGCGCAGTGCCGTCCAGGCACTTGTCTAAATCAAGCGTGCTGAGATCAACATCAACAATCACCTCGCCATTGAGCCGGACTTTGATACGGTTGCCGTCGGCGGTAACTTCTTCGTAGTTCCACTCGCCCGCCGGCTTGAGAAAGCCGCGCTTCGCCGGCACGACGCCATAGATCGAGCCGTGCATCTGGTAGGGATGCAGGTTCGTGAAAACCGGATGAGCATCGTCCAGGATCTGAATTTCATTCCAGATCGCGCCATCAGTGCGGAAGTTCAGTCCGTTGTTCGCCCCCGGAGAAAGGTTCACCTCAAATCGCATGACGAAGTTGGTGAACTCGGATTTCGTATAGCTCAGCCCACCACCGTGATGTCCGTGACAGACAAGGTTGCCGTTCTCGACAAAAAAATCACCACCTCTCCAACCGGAGAGATCCTTACCATTGAACATTGAGACAAACCCATCTTCGTCCTCGGGCATGGTCGCGAGATAGTCTTCCACTTTTTTTCTTTCGGC
>JANPGB010000503.1:0-2795 GCA_031423695.1 Verrucomicrobiota bacterium | reverse complement strand
GCTGAATCAAAAGGCCATGAAACGCCAGGTCGAGAACGCGGTTGCTGCCGGCATCCCGGTCGTCATTTTTGATTCCGGCGTGGACGGCACCGCGCACTCTAGCTTTGTCGCCACGGACAACAAGAACGGCGGCGTCATCGGCGGCAAGGAACTCGTCCGGCTCGTCGGCGACAAGAAAGGCGCGAAGGTCATGTGCATGAGATTCGTGCAAGGCACGGGCAGCACCGAGGCGCGCTCGGCGGGTTTCATCGAGACGGCCAAGGCGGCGGGGTTCGTTGTCGCTGCTGATCCGTATCCCGACACCGGCACGATTGAAGGCTGCAAAACCGCCGCCGCCAACGCGCTCGAAAAATTCGTGAAGAATGGCGCGCTCGACCTCGACGGCATTTTCGCCGCGAACCTTTATTCCACCATCGGCGTCGCGTCCGCGCTGGACGACCTGCGCAAAGGCGGCATCAAGGTGAACGTGAAATTCGTCGGCTTCGACACCTCGAAGCGGCTCGTCGAAGACTTGCAGGCGGGAAAGATTGACGCGCTTGTGGCGCAGAACCCGGAGCGGATGGGCTACCTCGCCGTCGAAACGCTCTACAAAGTGGTGAAGAAGGAAAAAGTCCCCGCCATGGTGGACACTGGCACGGTGCTCGTGACGAAGGAGAAGATTGCGAATGATGCGGAAGTGCGGAAGCTCGTGGGGTTGTGATGTAGTCCGCTCTTAGAACGCTTCCTACGCTATGCCCAAACTTGGTTGTCCATGTGGCTACGTTCACAATCTTTCGCCAATACCTGACGACGGTTGGAAAACTATTCGTGATGTCGATATGGATGAGCCGGAAGATCGTAGGCCCATCGGATTGCTTTATGAGTGTCCCCAGTGTGGCCGCATCATGTGGCGCAAGCCGGGAAGCGAACGCTACGAAGTTTTCCTTCCAGCGGAGTCTGCCCGGCATTTTCAAGCACTCGTCCTTGCGGCGGCATCCGAGTTTGGACGCGAGCAAACCGCTGTGAGAGATGAGGCCATTCGCACGCACAACGAAGCCGCAAAGATTGTTGCACAGACGATGAAGAAGCAGGGTTTGAGATGTCCGCATTGCTTCGAGCATTCACATGAAATGCAGTTCGTTGACCGGAGCCCGACGGGTTGGTCATTTTTTCAGTGTCCGGCCTGCTCGCAAACTTTCCGGTTGGAGAAATTCAAAAATGGATGAAAGGCGTGAAGACGCGGTCATGAGTAATTCCCCCCGCCTCGCAATGCGCGGCGTGCGCCGGAGCTTCGGTGCGACGAAGGCGTTGCGCGGCGTCGAACTCTCCGTCGTGCCCGGCGAAGTCATGGCGCTCGTCGGCGAGAACGGTGCGGGCAAAAGCACGTTGATGAAAATCCTCTCGGGCGCGATTCCGCCCGACGAAGGGAAGATGTTTCTCGACGGTGCGGATTATGTTCCCGGCAATCCGCTGCACGCCCGCAAGTCCGGTGTGGCGATGATCTACCAGGAACTCGCGCTTGCCCCGCATCTCTCGGTGATGGAAAACATCCTGCTCGGCATCGAACCGACGCGCGGCCCGTTGATGAACTGGCCGGAGATGAAACGCCGCGCCGCCGCCGCACTCGCGGAAGTCGGCTTGTCGCACGTCTCGCCAGAGATCGAAGTCCGCAAGCTCGCCATCGCCCAGCAGCAGCTTGTCGAGATCGCCCGCGCCGTGGCGCTGGATTGCCGCGTGCTCGTGCTCGATGAACCGACGAGTTCGCTCACGGCGAAGAACATTGAGAAACTTTTTGCGCTCATCCGCCGGCTCAAGGCGAAGCACATTTCCGTCGTTTACATCTCGCACTTTCTCGAAGAGGTCCAGGCCATCTCCGACCGCTTCACCGTCCTGCGCGACGGCGAAACCGTGGGCAGCGGTGTGACCAAGGGAACGCCGAACGCGCAGATTATCGCGCTGATGGTTGGTCGAAATGTGGAGGAGCTTTACCCGCGCTCGCAGCGAGCAGCGGGCGAAGTCATTCTCGAAATCAAGGAGCTCGGTGGTGTGACCAAGCCACGCTCCGCTTCGCTCCAGTTGCGGCGCGGCGAAGTGTTGGGCATCTCCGGTCTCGTCGGCGCGGGGCGGACGGAGCTGCTGCGCGCGGTCTTCGGTTTGAACAAAGTCGTGCGCGGCGAGATTCGCATAAGGCAATTCTCCGGCACCGCATCGCCGCAGCAGCGCTGGTCGCAGCGCGTCGGCCTCGTCAGCGAAGATCGCAAGACTGAAGGACTCGCGCTCGGCTTGAGCATCGCGGACAATCTCACGTTGTCGCGTTTGAGCGGGCTGGGGCCACTGGGTTTGGTGATGCCGTCGCGACAACGCGCCGCGTGCCAGCCGTGGATCGCCAAGATTCCCATCAAGTGCCAGGGGCCGGCGCAGCGCACCAGCGGCTTGAGCGGCGGCAACCAGCAGAAGGTCGCGATTGCGCGATTGCTGCACGCCGACGTGGAGGTGTTGCTGCTCGACGAACCGACGCGCGGCATCGACGTCGGCTCGAAGGCGCAGATTTACCAGTTGATTGACGAACTCGCGCAGCAAGGTAAGGCCGTGCTGATGATCAGCAGTTATATTCCCGAACTGCTCGGCACCTGCGACCGCATCGCCGTGATGTCGCGCGGAAAACTGGGCGAGGCGCGTGAGCGGTCGAAGTGGGATGAGAAACAATTGCTCGCGGCGGCAATCGGGCAGGAAGATTAAAATGGTGGGTCAGGTCGCGCTGCGACCTGACACTGACCGCGAAGCGGTCACTTTGTGGTTTGGAAAGTTTTTGGCGC
>JANPGB010000502.1:0-9709 GCA_031423695.1 Verrucomicrobiota bacterium | reverse complement strand
CCGTTGTTGCTCGCGCCGTCAATTTCCAGCACGTCGAGCGACCGGCCTTCGGCGATCTCGATGCACTTGGGATCACTTTCGTCAAAGTCGGCCTTCGGACCGCCGGTGCAGTTCAGGGCCTTGGCGAAGATGCGCGCGATGGTAGTCTTGCCGGTGCCGCGCGGGCCGCAGAAGAGATAGGCGTGCGCGATGCGCTTCTGCTCGATGGCGTGGGAGAGCGTCTGGGTGACGTGCTCCTGGCCGACGACATCAGCAAAACGCTGCGGACGATATTTACGGGCGATGACCTGATAGGACATTTATGATTTACGATTTTCGATTTACGATTTACGCGCGTTGGTATGTTCCAATCGTCAATCGTAAGTCATAAATCGTAAATTAAAAAAGGTGCTAGGGTGACCACGGCAGAAGCGGAGCAAACTGCCGTTGCTGCCTTCCGGCCCTCGCGGGGTTCGTAAGTCCACATTCCATGGGCCCTAGCAGGGAAGAATCTGCGGCACGGGCGAAACGGCTTCAAGGAGAATCGCAGCTTTCACACTTCAATTTCAGCAGACAAAATTACGCTGACGTGTCCGAGGGAAGCTGGCAGACTGATCCCTGCGTGAACGAAACCGGCCAGGCCATCAGCGCATACATGTTCCTCCCGGAACTGGGCAATGAGGTGGTGCCGGGCACTATCGCGCTGGATCGAACCGGGTTGCACTTTAATTCGGAACTTTATCACGATGAAATTCCCGCCAGCCACCTGCTCACCGAGTGGGATGAGAGCGACGACAAAATATTCTTCAAGGACACCACCCGGCTGGAGTTGAACATCTACACCCTAGATCAGTCCGTACTCGAACATCCGGTGCTGCCGCAGTTGATGGAACTGCGCCAAAAAGTCGGCGACGCCCGCGGGCGCAGCCAGCTGACGCGCAGCCTGCGAATCACGCTCTGGTTTTTGGCAGCCTGCATTTTGGTGACGTGCCTGGGTTCCTGGGCGACCAGCCTCATGGTCCGGTCGCTGGTGGCCAGGGTGCCGCCGGAATGGGAGCGCAACTTCGGCCGCGCGCAGTTGGAGGAGCTGCAGGGCGAAATGGTGCCGGGAAATTACTCCAATCAACTCGCGCAACTGTCCGCTCCTCTGCTCCGCGTGCTGCCGCCGGGCCAGGCGGTGACGAGTTTTTTTCTCGTGGACGATCCCGAACCCAATGCCTGCGCGCTGCCGGGCGGTTCCGTGGTGGTCAACACCGGCCTGCTCACCTTGACCGACCGGCCCGAAGAATTGCTCGGCGTGATCGCCCACGAACTCGCGCACGTCACGCAAAAACATCTCGCGCGCAAAATCGTTTCGGGAGGCGGGGCGCTGATGGTGTGCAGCATCTTCCTGCACAGTCGCGATTCGCTGTTGAATGCGCTGGGCCAAGGTTCGGGCTTCATGGTCTTTCAAAGTTTTTCCAAGGAATATGAGACCGAAGCGGATGACGTGGGCTGGCAATACCTGGTGGCGGCGAACATTGATCCACGCGGCATGGCCAGCGTCTTCCGCAAACTCAAGGCCTACGAAGACGCGCAGAAACATGGCCGCGAACTGCCCCGGGCCTTTCAAAGCCACCCTGCGCTGGAAAAGCGGATCGCCCGGCTCGAAGCGAAGTGGAAAAAACTTTCGCGGCCAGGTGGGTTCCTTGCCCTGACCAACGCAATCCCCGTGGTGCGGCCCGAGGATGCGCCCGCAAGTCAGGCTGGTAAAAAACCGTCGCGCTGAATAACTACGTGCCGGACAGACCGAAGCCAGGTTGTGGAAGCCGCTGGCGTCGCGCGAAGTCAGCAAAGGTGGCGCAGGGAAACCAGGAATTGAGACACTTCGTTGTGAGTATCAAGGGTGGTTCAGCCTGGCGTAATGTAGGAATCCAAATCCGTTCCGCCTTCGCCACCTTCGCGTTCTTCGCGCGCCCCTTTCCGATTGCCACCGCATGGTTTTGGCTAAAACCATTCCAGCACGTCCTTCTTCGCCACATACAGCAGGCCGAGAATACGCATGTTGACCGAGAGCAGATAGACACTTAAAAAACTCCAAACCGCCTGAAAGCCAAAGGCCATAAACATCGTGGACATTGAGCGTGTGGTCAGGGAAACACTGCCGGCTCCGCCGGCTATCATGTCACCCAATTTTTGCACACCGAAAATCGAAGTCATCAAGATCACGGTGACGATGTATTCCACCGGCACCTTCAGAATTCCCGGCACAACCACCAGTGGATTGCCCGCCAGAGCTGTGTCCTTCATAGCGGCGGCGAGAAAAGCCATCGGAAAATAGAGGCAGCCCAGCACGACCGCCCCAATAATCGCCGCCATCGGAATGGCCTCCACGTCAAACCAGAACCGCGCCAGCGCCAGCCCGATCGCAATGCCGAAGCTCATCAACACGGTTCCCACGAGGCTGAAACAAGCGCTGAACAGTCCGTCCATTCCCGGCAGCTCAGGCATCTGGTTTTCCTCCGCCGCCGTGGCGTGAATGATGTTTTGCATGTAGGAGTAAAAGTAGCCGAACGAGGCGATTTTCAGGAGGATTGCGAACCAACCGACATGGCTGAGAACGGCAAAGATCAGCGTGGCAGCAATCAATACCAGCGCTCCCGTGCCTTTGAAGGGATAAATGAACGCGCCGGGAAGCTGGGCGAAAAATCCCGGGGCCTCCGTGGGGCCGGAATATTCCACCTGCAGCGGCGTGCATTCAACGCCGCAGCTCCGGCAGGTTTTGACCTCGTGGCGCGTGTTGACGCATATCTCGCAGAAGGTGCGGTTGCATTTGTTGCACAAATAATGCGCAGCCGACTTGGGATGAAATTTGCAGAACCGCGCGCCGCCCGGCGTCTCGGCCATGAACGGTGCCAGCGGTGGTGCGTTGTGAGGATCGACGGGCGGGGCTTCCGCCGGAGCGGCAGGGGCGGTACCTGAGATGCGCAATCCGGGCGGCCGCATGCGCGGAATTGGCGCGCTGGGGATAGTGATGGGTTCACCAGCAACGGGTGCGGGCGCGGCGGATTGGAAAAGCAACTCCACGCTGCCGAAACGGATGGCTTGGCCATGTTCAAGCACCGCTTGCTGAACCGGCGCTAGATTTACAAAGGTTCCGTTCGTGGAACCCAGGTCCTGGAGCGACACCTTGCCATCAGCCACTTCTATACGGCAGTGGTGCGTGGAAACGCTGGGATCCGCGACGGTGAAATCATTGGCGGCCCCGCGGCCCAGCGAATTGCTGCCTAGCTTGAGTTGGATTTCCCAGGCTTGCGGCGTGTTGGGGTTCACCACGAGACGGTGCGCGCTCATAACAATGTTTTTATGTTCGAGTTCGGGTTGGCTGAGTTCGGTTTTTATACCCGGCCACCCCCGGCGTTGTCGAACAAAATCCGTGCAGTGGCCAGCCCGTTGGATTGCGTATTCGTTCGACAAGCCTTCGTCCGGCTGGCTCAATCAGCGCACAACAGAAACGAACTCATGCGAGCATTTTCCCCGCGCCAACCCTGGTATCGCATTCTCTACGTCCAAGTCCTGATCGCGGTCTGCGCCGGCATTCTCGTCGGCCATTTCTTTCCAGACAGCGGCCGGTCGTTGAAGCCGCTCGGCGACGGCTTCATCAAGCTCATCAAGATGCTGATCGCGCCGATCATCTTCTGCACCGTCGTGCATGGCATCGCGTCCATGGGCGACCTGAAAAAGCTGGGACGCATCGGCGGCAAGACCTTGCTCTACTTTGAAGTCGTCTCCACGCTCGCGCTCCTGATCGGCCTGGTGGTCGTGAACGTCCTGAAACCCGGCGCGGGCTTCAACATTGATCCCGCGACGCTTGATCCCAAGATCAGCCAGGCCTACACGCAGAAAGCCCACGCGTTGAGCGCGGTGGATTTCGCGCTCAACATCATTCCTAGCACGCTGTTCGAAGCGTTTGTCACCGGCGACCTACTGCAAATCCTGCTCGTCGCCATTCTGGTCGCCTTCGCCATCTCCGCGATGGGCGAGCGCGGCCGGCCGCTGCTGCATGGCATCGAATACGCCTCCCAGGTTTTCTTCGGCGTGATGCAGATTGTCGTGAAGGTCGCGCCCATCGGCGCGTTCGGCGCGATGGCGTTCACGATTGGCAGCTACGGCGTGGGCGCGTTGAACAATCTCATCGCGCTGATGGCCGGATTCTATCTCACGGCGGTATTGTTCGTCGTGGTGGTGCTGGGACTGATCGCATGGTGGAGCGGGTTTTCCATTTTTCGGTTCCTGAACCACATCAAGGAGGAGCTGCTGCTGGTGCTGGGCACGAGTTCGTCGGAGACGGCGCTGCCGGGAATGATTTTGAAAATGCGCCAGCTCGGTTGCAGCCGTTCCACCGTCGGATTGGTGATTCCCACGGGCTACAGCTTCAACCTCGACGGCACGAACATCTACATGGCGATGGCCGCCGTGTTTCTCGCGCAGGCCACGAACACGCCGCTCGACCTCCGTCACCAACTCAGCCTGCTGTTGGTGGCGATGATCACCTCCAAAGGCGCGAGCGGTGTCACCGGCGCGGGCTTCGTCACTCTGGCGGCGACGCTCGTGGCCGTGCCGGGCGTGCCGGTGGAATCGCTGGCGCTGCTCGTCGGCATAGACCGGTTCATGAGCGAATGTCGCGCGCTCACGAACCTGGTCGGCAACGGCGTCGCCACCGTGGTCATCAGTCGCTGGGAAAATGAAGTCACCCGGGAGGCGCTCAAGGAGAATTTGAAACAGCCGCTCATGCTGTCCGACAAGATTTAATCATTCACCCGGCAATCTATAACCGGTGCCGGAGAGCTGGTGGAAAAAATACGGCGTGCCCCAGAAGTCAATCAGTTCACCACATCCGTTGATGCGCAGGCCGTCTTCCTCGCCGAGAAAGTACTCCTACTTGCAATTGCCAGCATCAAGGGCTTGGGTGATTTCCAGATTGGTGCCGACGGAATTGCAACCGAACAGGGAGAGGTAATTGCGGAAAACCATCCGCATGTTTTCCGCCATGGTCCGCGGCGGTATGGGGATTAATTCCGGCTTGTGCGGGAGAAGGGCAGCGCGGTGTTCGGGGACGCGGCACGCACGCCGCGGTCGTGGATGGAGTCGCGGATGGGCGGTGGTCCGGGGCGGGTGACATCTCGGCGGGGTCTTTCGGCCGGTGGCGGCGGGGGATGACACCGATGTGTCAACATCGTTCGCAGAACCGCGCAAAGGAGGTCAGATTCTTTTCTGTAAGGTAATCCGACCTCACCCGTCCTATAGGTAGATATGCGAACCAAAAAATCATTTACCATGCGAATTTCGGGAGGGGGTCGTGGGCAAGCAACTTTCACCTCCGGGGCGGTTCTTCTGCTGCTGTTGTTCAGCTTTGGCTGCACGACGCCAGCGGTTCGGCAACAACGGATAGTTGCCAAACCGAACATGACCTTCTCGGATTCATCCGCGTTCGTTTACAACTCCACCCGGTTGCTGCCGCAGCTCGCGCCGGGCTTCGGTGCCCCGGGCGCATCGCAAAATTCCGGCTGCACTTCCTGTCGCTGAACCATGAAACCAAATTCGTTCCATCCTGTGACCATTACGGTGCTGATCGCGGTGCTGGTTGCGCCGGGGGCAGGTGGCGCCGCGCCATCCGCGCCCGCCGCCGCGCCAGACTTCGTGCTGCTCAAGCGGGACTCTGGCGAGCCGGTGAAGCTTGCTGATTTTGCCGGGGAAATCATCGTGCTCGATTTTTTTGCCTATTGGTGCGGGCCCTGCCGGAAATCCGCCGTGGAAATCGAGGGCGGCATCCAGAAGTACTACGCCGCCAAGCAGGGCAATCCGCAGGGCGTTCCCGTGCGCGTCGTGTCGGTGAATATTGAACAGGATAATCCAAGGCAAACGGACAAATACATCCGGGAGACCGGCGCGGAATTCGTGTTGAACGATCTCGGCGGAAAGCTGCTCGAAAAATTCGGCGGGGTGGCCACGCCGTTCATCGTGGTGATTGACGGTTCTCGCGCGACCAGGGAAACGCCGGATTTCCGCGTGCTCCACAAAAGCGAGGGCTTCGAGGGGACGAAGAAACTGCGCGAACTGATTGACGGCATCAAGCCCCCACCGAGACGCGCCTCCATCAGTTTGCGCGAGCCGGGCGCGGCGGTGGCGGCTGCGACCGGCGCGCCGGTGGCGCGCGCCGGCGAGGTCTCGTTTGAGACGATGCTCGCGTCTGACATCAAGATCACTTCGTCGGCGTTCAGTTACGGTCAGAAGCAAGGCGGCACAGAATGGAAACTCAACTACACCTACGGCACCATCGGGGAGGATTACGAGCCGTTCAAGGAGTTTGATTTTTTCGGGACATCCGCCTGTCTCTACGAGGAGTATAATGGCGGCGCGGCGTCCGTACGGCAGAAACTGAGCAGGTCGCTCACGCTTTCGGCAACGGGAGGCGGTTATGTCGGTTTCACGGACTTTCGTTCGGTCTGGCTGGCGAACTATTACAAGCAGCAGTTCGATTTTGTGCCCGGCTATGAGCCTCCCACCCCGCGCGGGTACAATGTTTCCGCCGGATTGCGCTGGGAATATCAGCCCACGACCGGCTTTGTGGACGCGAGTTTTCTGTACGCGAACGATGAAATCGCGCCGGGCTACGAATTCGATCCGTTCCGGGGCGAGCTGGTTCGCGGGCCCGAAATTCTCAAGACCTATGCCCCGGCCTTGAAGTTTGAAAATGTCCTTACGTCGCGCATCCGCGCGTTGAACGAATTTCAACTGACGTTCACCAGCGGGCGCGAGGTGCGTTATGCCTATCGCGGCTCGGTCAATGTCGCCCTTGGGGAGCGCTGCGTCTGGCGCACGTTGGGCGGCTACACGCAGGAAGATCCGACTTTGCGCGCGTGGTTCGTGGGCTCGACACTGGAATTCGAGATCGCGCCGCGCTGGCTCCTGAGCATTTCGGGTCTTTACTATCACGACACCGGCGAGATTGAAAATTCCACGCTCATCTCCACCGCCGCGCCCGGCTTGGAAACGTGGCGGGGCGGTTTGGGACTGCGCTACGTCGGCGAGGTGTCCTCCTTCAGCCTCAGTGCCGCGCCGGTCTGGTCGGATTATGAGCCGGTCGCCGTTGGCACCCGCCCGTTCACCAATCTTTACAAGAGTCGTGACTGGATTTCGTTGCAGGCCGCGTGGGTAATCGCCTTTTGAGCCTTCAACCAAGCTTAAAAACCAAACTTGAAATATGAAAAATGCATTCAAATTCTGCTTCCTCCGGAGATCAAGGTGCGCGCTGCTGCTCGCACTCACCATTGCCAGCCGCGATTTCGTGACGGCTGCCTTGTATCAACCTGGCGACATCGTGACTAATCTCCCCTTCATCGCGCGGCAACAATTTACGCGGCCGGACGGCACGGTTGTGCCCGCCGGCGCGGAGGTGCATATCAAGGATTTTGCCGGGCGCGTGGTGTTCCTCGAATGGTTCGCCGTCTGGTGTCCGTATTGTGTCGCGGCCGCACCCCAGGTCCGGACGAATATCTCCGACTGGTATGCGGCGCGGGGCGGCAATCCCTACGGCGTGCCGGTGCTGCACATTGCGGTCAACCAGGAATCGGCCTACTACTATCAGACCCAGACGGATTCCTTCGCGGCTCAGCAGGGCTTCAACCCCATTTTCAACGACTATGGCGTTCCGGGCAGCAATCCGGTCCGCTTCGCCTTCCAGACCAGCGGCCAGCCGATTTTCGTGGTCATCAACTGCGTCACCAACTCACCGAGCCATCAGCCGTGGCAGGTGCTGGTCAACTACCTCGGCTACGGTCAGCGGGATTTCGATGCCACGCTGGCGGGCTTCCGCTCCATCATCAACACGGTGCAACCGGCGATCATCGCCCCTCAGTTGAACAACCCGCATCGCATCGGCGCGGATTTTGAGTTCAATTTTCAAACTCAGCCTGGCCGCAGCTATCGGGTGTTGAGCTCGACGAATTTCGTGAGCTGGACGACGCTCCAAACGCTCAATGGCTCAACCAATCCCTCGACCTTCCGCCATACGAACGCTCCACCGGCCAGCAACTTTTATCGTGTGGTGACGCCTTGAACTCCATTTCCTCCTCCGCGATTCGGCAGATGCTGCTCCAGGTCAAACTTGGATGAAGGTGGATTACCTGCTGACTAAATCATCCTGCGTCCACATGACCCGGTCGGGGCCGGCGGAGTGGATTTCCATTTCGGTGCCGGAAAGCTGGTGGAAGAAATACGGCGTGCCCCAGGGGTCAATCAGTTCTCCGCGCTGGTTGATGCGGAGGCCGTCCTCCTCGTTTACGAAATGGGTCTGCTTGCGATTGCCGCCGTCGAGGGCCTGGGTGATTTCCGGGTTGGTGCCCACGGGATTCTCGCGGAACATGGAGAGGTAATTGCGGAAGGCCAGACGCATGTTCTCCAGCACGGTGGCCGGTGGCAGCTTGGTGAATTCCGGTTCGGCAGCAATCGAAGCTAATGCCGCAGCAACTGGGGTGGACGGATTTGCCGAGGTTTTTTGGGGTATCTGATTTGGAATGCTCGGATTAGTTGGGGAGCTCTTCACAGCCTGGGCGGTTGCACTCTTCGACAAAACGGTGGCTCCATTGCTGGTGAAGTGCTTGGTTGCGGATTGCCATCCGGACGACTCTCTAACGTGTGGGGGAAGAATGGCTTCAAGTATGCAATACAAAACCACAACGATCAGACAAAGTAGCGCGAAGACAATGATCCGTTGCTTCATGCCATGAAGCCGAGGTTGGGCGTGGCGAAGCGGCCAAGGTTCGGAAACACGGTGGCGAGATTGCTGTTGTCCACGCCAAACCACGTCGCCAGCGTGGCGAAGTACTGGTCGCAGGCCGTGGTCGGAATCCAGCGGCCCGTGGTGGTGTCGTCGGGGCCGTTGACGGCGAGGGTGGGAAATTTTCCGTAGGTGCGCTGACCGCGCAGCGCGTTGGCGCCGCCCATGATGAGGTGGTGGCTGCCCCAGCCGTGGTCGCTGCCATCGCCGTTGCTGGGGAAGGTGCGGCCAAAATCGCTGGCGGTGAAGGCGGTGACGTTGTCGGCCACGCCGAGCTGTTCCGTGGCGCGCTGGAACGCGAACAGGCACTGGCTGAGTTCCGCGAACAGGTTGGCGTGCGAGCCGCGCGTGGGATCAATCACGTTGTTGACGAGCGCGGTCTGGCCGGTGTGCAAATCGTAGCCGCCGACCTGGCAGAAAAAGATCTGCCGTTTCATGCCGAACCCGCCGGCGAGCGCGCTGCGTTTGCCCGCCTCGATCAGGCGCGCGATCATTTTCAACTGCGAACTCAGGCCGGAACTGAAGGCGGTGCCACCGGTCGGCGGAGTGATGGTGGTGGGGAAAGGTGTGGTCCAGTAATTCGCTGAGGACGTGGCGGCGATGGCGTTGTTCAACAGGTCGCCGGTTTGAATGCTGTGCTGGGCGACTTTGGCATAGGCCTGCGCCTGGAGGTTTGGATAAGGCAGGCCGAGGATGTTCGTGAGCGCGGTCTGCCGCGCGGGGTTCACGCCGGTCAGGGCAATCGCGCCGGAGGTGGAGACGGAATATTGCGAGACGATGTTGCCGATTTCAAACGTGTTCGCCCCGGCCACCGACACGGACAGGGAGATGAGGTCGCTGGGTTGCGCGAGCAAATCGGCGCAACGACCACCCCAGCCGGTGAGTGGCGCCTGATCGGGGATGGAGGTCTGC
>JANPGB010000501.1:0-4529 GCA_031423695.1 Verrucomicrobiota bacterium | reverse complement strand
GGATTCGTCGCGTCGAACACCGCGACCGGCATTTCCGCCTGGGCCAGCGCGAGCGCCGTCGCCAGATGCGTGAGGGTTTCAGAGCGTGTCATAATTTTTTTGGTAGGGCGGTTCGCGCTGCGACCGCCGTTTTGCTTTCGTGCATTTCGTGTGTTTCGCGGTTAAAGAATCTCTGCGGCTCTGCGGCTCTGCGGTTAAATGCAGTTACAAATCCGCGCGATTTCGATTTCGATTTCCACGTCGCGCCGGTTATACGCCACTGCCGCTTGGCAGTCCGCGCGCCACAGCAGCGGAAAGTCGCCGCCGTGGCCGAGCTTCGGCGGCAGGCCGAACACCCGCGCCACGTCATCCACGCCGTTGCCGTCAAAGGATTTTCCAAAGGAGAGAATTTCCAGCGTGTCGAAAATGTTCGCCGACCATTGCAGCCGACCTTTCCAGAACGACAAAATGCCCGTGGGAATCTTCAGACCATGAACCCGCGCGCGGTTCACGAGCATCGGCAGGTCAAAGCTCTTGACGTTGTGTCCGCCCGCGACCACGCCATCGGCCAGCGCATCGCCCAGGAGCGTGAGAAAGTTGCCCACCAGTTCCTTTTCCGTGCCGGCGGTGAACGACTGGATGCCTGCGTCGTCACCCGCGCCGATCAGCACGACCTCGGCGGTCTTCCAATTCAGCGCGGCGTCCGCCAGGTAATCTGCGCGCTTCTTGGCGATGCTCGCCGCGATCTTCTCCGGGTCTTTCAAGTTCGCGGCGGCGGTGAATTCCGGGGCGAGCGCGAGTAGTTTCGCCTCATCCTGCGGAACGGTTTCGATGTCGAATACGATGTGTTTCATTTTTTCTCCTGTGGTTTGTGGTTCGTGTTAATCCGTGAAATTCATGTGTGAGCTTTCAGCAATCCCCCAATGGCCCGCGCGGCATGGTGGCCAGTGGCGATGCCACCCGGCACGTTGCCGCGAGATGCGCTTCGACTTCGGCCCACTTGAATCGCAGGTAAGGTCCGAGCCGATACGCCGGCAGCTTCCCCTGATTGGCCCACTCGCCGACCGTTCGCGGCCTGACCCCGAGGCGGTCAGCAACTGCCGACTTGTCCATGAATCCCTCGGCGGCCAGCGCCGTCAGCCGCTCGGTCTCGAGCGTGGCGCTGCCCTGTGCGGACCTAGACGTCCGCTTTGTTCCTTTCAGTTGCTCTTTCGTGTTCATGCTGGCTGTTTGCTTTCCGGGCCGTCCTTGCGGCGCAGCCCTTGAACACGGATGGGCGGTCCACTTGCGCGCCCCTTGAAATGCAAAAACGCCTGTCAATACAGGCGTTCATTGCGTTTTGGACCGGTCCATTTTCGGTCCATTTTTGGATTTGTCATGGTAGGGCGCGTCAGTCCCCTGCGCGCCGCTGTAGCGGGCAGTCTGTGACTGCCGGTCTGGCTCTGTTCGCTGACCACTGCCCTCCGACCTCTGCGTTCACACTTCTCCATCCCCTTGTGCCAGTCCCCGCCGATAAATCTCCCGCGCCCCGCTGGCGTTCAGGTCGTCGTCCATCCGCTGGAGGTGCCCCGACATTGCCCGGAACCGTTCCGCTTTCACGCCGGTCTGCGCCTCGATGAATTGCAACCGCCGAATCACAGTCGCCTTCCCGCAGCGACACTTCCGCGCCACTTGTTCCGCCGAATAACCATCCACGCAATACAGCCGGAACACCGTAAGCGGGGCCGGCGACTTGTGTTTTCCCTCGGCATCCAATTTCACCAGCAGAGCAAACGCACTCCGCGCCACGTCCTCGCTTACTGGATCGCTTTCACTTTTCAGCGTTTCAGTGTTTGCCCCCAGCACCCGTTCCACCGCGGCAAACTGCTCCGGCGTCGCGTTCAGCAAGCGCAACAACAGTTCAGATGGAATCGCCGCTCTCATTCGTTATTCACCCGGAGTCAACCGCGCTGGCGGTTTACAAAACCGCCACAGTTGCGTACCATGCATCCTCGTGAACAAAAAAATAACGCGCCCCATTTGGAGCGATTCACCGGATGCCGATCATTGGCCCGTGCTGCCATTCGTCTTTTCATTCTACCTTCACCCTGCTTCCTTCATCGAGTCATGAGCTATCTCAGCATCGCCCTTCAACGCCGCGCCGAACGTCGCCAGCTCAACCAGAGCGACCTCGCCAAACTCAGCGGCATTTCCCGCAGCTACATCAGCCGCCTCTTCAGCGGCGTTTCCAGCGAACTATCCGACGCCAATTTCATCGCCGTGCTGAAAGTCTTCGCCACCGACCCGGCCGCCCAGGCCGACATCATCGCCGCCCGCTGCATGGACGCCCGTGTCGGCCCCGGCTCGGAGCTGGTCGAGATCATGGCGAAGACCCCGGAGGCCAGAACCAAGAACCCATCCCCATCCTATCCATCGGTCGAACTGAGCGCTGAAACCGAGCGCGCGTTTGCCTGGTTGCGCAGCCAATGCCCTCTCAATCCCGATCTGGAGAAACACCTGATTGGCTACGCGAAGCTGACCGGTATGAAATAGCCACGTGGGCTTTTCGGTCATTCATCAGCCGCACCTTGATGAAGAACCCGATCCCTTGCTCCCATTTCGCGGCGGCGCGGGCCACATCCTGCCACTGACTGCGTTTCGCCCCGCGCAACATCCGCATCAGGCTGCAAATTAATTTTCGCTCTCCTGGCGTCAGCGCCTCCCACCATTCCAATCTCCGGACCTGTACTCTTCCGCCATGCCCTTCGCTCGCGGGAGCGGGAGAAGGTGCCTGAAGGGCGGTTGAGGGCCGTGGGGCGGTTTGACCTTCTTGATTTTTCATGACGCCATCCTACCAACAGAGGGTCGGACATCCTCAGTCCAACCGTAATATCCGCCGCCGAGACTTATTCACAGATCCTTCCCCAGGGCTGACGCACATGGCACCTGCAAGCCAGACGAGCGCCAGTGGGGGATTTTGAGCACCTTATTGGCTCAATCTGCGGTTTAATTCAGACGTGACACGGCCTGTTACGGCGGAAGCCGATCCGATGTTCGCTCGCCTCAACGCAAAATCAGCTTGAAGTCTGGCCGGACGGATTCTTACGCTCCCACTTATGGGCTCCAATCGTCACCGGCAGCGCGCCAGGAAGGCGGCAGCGCCTGAACCTTCCAAGCTTTCCCGGGTTGTTTTTTGGAGTGCAATTCTGGCGGGGCTGCTCTTTTTGGTGATCGGGATTTACACCACCGGCCATGTCAAAAACGCGTCCGAGGCCAAACGGGCAGCCGCCAGCCAAAGTTCCGTGCGGACATTGAAAGACCTCCTTGCACTCAAGCCCGGCGAACTCGACCGGGTGGACATCGCCTTGATGAATTTGCTTTGCGCACAGGATTTGCCCGGTGCGGAGGAATTGAACGTTGATGAATGTCTGGCCACGCTCGACCAGTGGGCGCGGCATGTCAAATCGGAAACCGAGAGGAATTTCCATCAATTCCAGGAAAACCCGGCGAACTTTGAAAGCTCGGAAGGTTATTTCCGCATGTTGATGATGGCGGTGGTTGTGTACGAAGACTTTGGCGTCCGGTATAATCCCCAGTTGATTTCCACTCCGGGTGAAAATGGAGGCGACACCCGGTTTTTTGCCGACTCCCGAGATATTTTGATTCACGGGCTGCTTGGCCCGCAACACCGGGGCACCTGCAGTTCCATGCCCGTTCTCTACCTTGCCCTGGGCCGGCGCCTTGGTTACCCGCTCAAACTGGTGACGACCCGGGAACATTTATTTCTGCGTTGGGAGGATGCCGCCGACCGTTTTGATCTGGAGGCCACCGGCAAGGGAATGAACCGTTACAATGACGAGCATTTTCGGCAATGGCCGTTTCCGATCACTGACGCTGAGATCAACGAAAACGGCTATCTCAAATCGCTCACGCCGGCCCAGGAATTGTCCGTGTTTCTGTCCATTCGTGGTGCGTGCCTGATGGAGAACCGACGCCTGCCCGAAGCCGTGGCAAGTTTTGATGCGTCATTCCGGCTGGCACCGGAATGGAAAGACAACCAGGTGCTTCTGGCTGTCGCCCGGCAAAGGTTGTCAGGTGGAATGCAACCGAGTGCGAATGCCTCTCAACAACGGGCGAACGTATTGAATCCGCAACAACCCGCAGCCAACAACGTTGGCCAATCCGGGCCACCTGATCCGAACCCTTTGAAACAAATGCAAAACCAGAATCCAGTGACGCCACCATGAATGCTGGCTATTCGGCGAACACCTCATTGACAATAAAACGAAAAAAAACGCCGACTCCATAGTTAGCAAGCGTCTTGACTTGTTCAGATGAAAGTCTGAAATCACCAATATTCTCACTGGTATTGCACCAGCAGCTAACCTCCATGCTCGTCTCGTTCGCAATGAGTTCTCGTACAAAAGCATCATTCTGCAGAAGCTTGTCACAACACCAGTCAACATGCTCCATGACACCGGAACGCAATTTGACTTGCGGAGTTACCAGGACTATATCAGAAGGCCAGTTTTTTATCGGCAGAAAGGACAAATCTGCTGCGACGCGATCTC
>JANPGB010000500.1:0-4708 GCA_031423695.1 Verrucomicrobiota bacterium | reverse complement strand
GTGCCGGCGGTCTTGATGTGCAGGCCGCAGCCGAATTTGGCGAGCGCGCGGCGGATCGGCGCATAGATGGAAAACTTGTCGCTGCCCGAGTGGACGCTGAGCTTGAGCGTGGGCGGCAGGCCGTATTGCTTGATGGCAAAGGCGATCACGGCCAGGTCATCGTTGAATTCCTTCTCGAACTGCACCACGTCGCCCACGTAGTCCACGCCCTTGTTGAAGCGGCCGGTGAATTTGGGCGCGACGGTCTGGAGCGGAATCTTTTCGTCGGCCAGCGCGGCCAGAATGATGAGCAACTCCGGCGGTGTCTGCGGGCTGTCGGTCTCGTCCATGGAAACCTCGGTGATGAAATTCGTCTCGCCCTTGGCCTTGGCGATGTGGCGGTAAATCTTTCCCGCCTCCTGCACGGCGAGCAAGTATTTGCCGGCAATGCGTTCCACTTCCGCGCTGGTGATGGTGAAGGGCTGCGCGATGCCGGGGATCATGACTTTGCCGGCGAGTTCGGCGTGGCGTTTGACGAAGGCCGAAAGCGCTTTGGAATCGGCGGGTTTGCCGATCCAGTCGGCGACATCCAGGGTGTAAAAATCCGAGTGCGGCAGAAAGCGGTCCACCGTCTCCAGCCGGATATGGTCGGCGTCCACATGGTAGGGCCTGGCCCAGCCCAGTTGCTTCACCGCGGCGTCCGCCGCCGTCCGCGCGCCGGAAGGTTCCGAGCCGATGGTGACGTGTTCGCGGTTGGACTTGTTCCAGACCGGAATGACCTCCACGCCTTGTTCGGCGGCCAGGATGCACGCCTGCAACTGCGCCCTGGCCTGGTGGGCAAAACGGTCGCCCATCCCCAATGAGAACTTTTCGATTCTTAAGTATTTGGTCATATTGAAATTAATTCGGTGCTGTCATTCTACAGCCTTTCGGCGGGCAAAAACATGGGATGAATTGCACAACAGCATGAAAATTGTGTAGTCCCCGGTTCCGATTGGGCGGGGCCGGCGCACGATGAATTTCTCCCCGGTGGCCCTAGTGCAACTGGCGCTTCATCGGCGCCAAAACCGGCGGGCTGTTCGCCAACCGCTGCACTTCGATGCCCGCCAGAATAAACGGGCCTACGCCCTTGAGATCATTTTCCACCACCGGTTCGCTGACGTAGTAATCAAAAGTGCCGTCGCGCGGACGGCCGCCGTTGGCGGTGAAGCCCAGGCCCGCCACCTGGCAACAGTGCGTCAGGGCGAGCTGGCCGTCGGCGTTCGTCTGGATGAATTTTTCGACCATGCCCTGATAACCCTTGGTGATCGCCGGAGCATATTCGGAGGGCAGATAATGGTGATTCACGGCTTTGGCCAAGGTGTAAACAAACATCGCCGAAGCGGTGGCTTCAAGGTAGTTGCCCTTGCGACCGGCCTGGTCCATGACCTGCCACCAGACCCCGCTGGTCCGGTCCTGATATTTCACGACCCCGGCGCAAAGTTTTTGGAGCGTGGAGAGGATTCCGGCCCGCGCGGGGTGGTTCGTCGGAAAATAATCCAGCGTGTCCACCAGCGCCATGGCATACCAGCCGATGGCCCGCCCCCAGAAGTTCGAGGAGCAACCGGTGATGGGGTTGGCCCAGGCCTGCGACTTTTTATCGTCCCAGCCATGATAAAACAAACCGCTCGCCGGATCGTAGGCATGTTCATCCATCAACCGGATTTGCTTCGCGATGTCGTCGAAATCGGTCGGCGCGGCGCCGGGAATTTTGGTGGCGGCGCATTCGGCATAGAACGGAGCGGCCATGTAGAGGCCGTCGAGCCACATTTGATTTGTGTAACGCTGCTTGTGCCAGAAACCGCCATCGCTCGTGCGCGGTTGGGTGTTGAGCTGCTGGCGGAGCAGGATTGCACACTTAGCGTAGCGCTCCTCCCGGGTGAGCTGCCACAGCGCGAGCACGGTCTTGCCGGGGTTGAGGGCGTCCAGTTGGTATTCGCCGGCTTTGTAGCCCTGAATTTTTCCGTCCGCGGAAATGAAGGTGCCGATGGCGTTGGTCACAAATTTAAACCTGGCCGGATCGTTCACCGTCTCGTTGAGTTTCAACAGTGAAAGCGTGAACAGGCCGGCGGTGTAATCCCATTTCGCGCCGCCCCCCTCGCTCCACGCGAGCCGGTCGCCCAGGCGGGCCATCTGCGAATCCGCCATGCTGCTGGACCATTGCAGCGGTGTCCTCGCCGCAAAGGCGGGGCTGGACGCGGCAGCGGCGGTTTCGATCCGGGCATTGTCTTTGATGATGGCTTCGCCCCTGGCCGCGGTCACTTGAACGTTCCGGAGTTGCACGCCCTTGGCGTTGGCGATGGTCAGGCCTTCCGCGGCGGTGAGGTGAACATTTTCCAGCACGATGTTTTCCACCAGGCTCTCGGGCAGCCCGACAATCAACCCCGCTTCCTTCGTGGAGTTGCCGGTGACATTGCGGATCGTGATGTTGCGAAAGACCGGCGTGGTCTCCGTGATTGGCTGCGCCGGGTCGTCTTTGGGGTACTTCGCGTGCGTGCTTTGCTGGTAATAGGCCGCGATGGAAATGGCCGGATGCACATTCGTCATCGTGAGGTCGGTGAAGGTGATGTTCTCCACGATGCCGCCCTTGTCGCGGCGCGATTTGATGCGGATGCCGTTGTCGGTGTCCTCGAACGTGCAGTTTTTCACGGTCACATTGCGGACACCGCCCACGGTTTCGCTCCCGATGGAGATGCCGTGACCGTGCCGGATCGTGCAGTCGGCGATCTCGATGTTCTCGCAGCCGAACTCGCGGCCCTCGACCTTTTTGCCGGACTTGATGGCCACGTTGTCGTCGCCCACGTCGATGAGGCAGCGGATGATTTTCACATTGCGGCAGTTGCTCGGGTCAATCGCATCCGTGTTCGCCGCGCGTTCGGGCGCGAGGATGGTGACATCCTCGATCAGCACATCTTCGCAGTCCGTCGGCACGTAATGGAACTTGGGTGAATTGCGGAGCGTGATGCCGGTCAGGCGGATGTTCTTGCCGCGGTTCAGGACGATCAAGTTCGGACGCGGCAACGTGAAGCCGGAAACTTTCTGGCGCGCCTTCTCCGACTCTTCCCACCAGACCGCGCCGTTGCCGTCGATGGTGCCATGGCCGGTGATCGTCACGTCTATCAAATCCTTGCCGCCAATGAACGGAACGAAATCGCCACCGCTCTTGGCCTTCAGCCAGTCGCCCGGTTCCTTCATGAAATCGGCCTGGTTGGTCGAGGCGAGCAGGGTCGCGCCGGCTTCCAGCAGCACGGTGGTCTTGGTGCGGAGGGTGAGCGGCTTGCTCAAATAGGTGCCCGCTGAAAACTTCACCGTGCCGCCGCCAGCCTTGCTGCAAGCGTCCAGCGCTTTTTGGATGGCCTCGGTGTCGAACGCCACGCCGTCGCCCTTGGCGCCGAGTTCGCGGACGTCAAAAGTTTTTGTCGCCGGCGCAGCAGCGGCGTGGGCGCTGACGGCCAGGCTCAGAATTAAAGCGGCACAGAATCTTTTCATGGTTCGGTCTTTCAAATAATTTCCAGGCTTCCGCAAGGCGCAGGCTGCATGGTTGCATTCACCCGGCTATTTACGAGCTGAATTCTAAGGGGCCGGTTTCGCAACCGGGGTGTTGGTTCCCGCCTTCTTCGCCTTAATCGCATCCGTGTAAGCTTTGTAAAGCGCCTTCCAGCTTCGGCCGTTGGAATTCAGGTATTGCTCGGACTTGGTTTTGTAGATTTCGAAGATGGCGGAGATCTGGTTCATGTTTTTGTAATCCACGGCTTCTTCGCGCGCCTGCTCGAGAAAGCCCAGGATGGTGGCCTCCTCCGCCGGGGTGAGGTCGGGCACGATGGCCTGATAACCTTTCATGGTGAACGCGACTTTGCCGACGGTGTATTTATCCAGAATCGCTTCGACCTGTTCGGCGGTGAGGTCTTTGCGCAAACCGCTCATCAAATTTTCGTGGACGGATTTGGGCATCGCGGAGTTCGCGATGATCTGGCGGTCCAACTGGCTGAGCGGTTTGCCGGTGACGGGGTTGATGCCCGCCGGCACGGTGGTGAAGGGATGTTCGTTGTGCCAGTCGCGGATGGTTTTCAGATGCGTGGCGATGACTTCCTGCACGCGCGCGGCTTTGGCGGAATTGTCAAGCTTGAGCGAAGCCACCCACTCGCCGGCTTTTTTGACGACGTCCGCGTCGGCGTGGGCTTGGGCGGTTTGCGGAGGAACCGCCGCGCTGGCCGGGGCGTTGGAGACGGATTGATTTTGGGCAAATGCAGAGAGGGTAATTGCGCCGAGGAGCAAAGCGAACAATGGTTTTGACATGGGAAAAGAGTCGCTGGGGTTTGGCTGCCGGTCAACTGTGGAAGCGTCGTCTGGCAGCATGGTAGAACTCCTCGCGCTGCGAGGAGTCAGCGCCGCGTTCAGCGGCGCAATGCCGGGGGATGGAACATGTGCGTGGCGCGGTTTCCCCGAGTCGCCTGCCCAGAGCAGGCGAGGTTGTCGCAGCGCGACAACCGCTACCTTGCATCAACCGAAGTGGTCGCCGCGCTGACCGGGGCGTTGGAGACGGACTGATTTTGGCCGAACGCCGAGAGGGTGATTGCGCTGAGGAGGTGAGGTGTTTTCATAAGATCAAGATTTAACCTAGCGAAATTCAGTAACCTCTTACTCGCTACATGAAACGTGCGAGCGGAACTCAAACGTTAACAGCGATTGG
>JANPGB010000499.1:0-1668 GCA_031423695.1 Verrucomicrobiota bacterium | reverse complement strand
GACTGGGGCGTGCATCTCATCAACATGCAGCAAATGGGGATGGGGTTGGACGCGCCAAAAACCGTTTCGTCCTGCGGCGGCAAGTTTACCTTCGACGACGATTCGGAAACCCCCGATTCCCAGGTGACGGTGTACGAATTCCCCTCCTACCAGATGATCTGGGAACATCGCGCCGGCTTGAACAACGGCTTGAATGGCCGCCCGTGGGGCGTCCAGTGGAGCGGGACCGAGGGCACCATCATCCTCAACGATCAGGGCTACGAGATCATCTCCGAAAAAAAGGGCGAAAAACTCGACTCTGGCAGGAAAGCGTCGAGCGGCAATCCGCATCCGGCGCACGTCCGCAACTTCCTGGACTGCGTGAAATCGCGCCAGCAACCGGTGTTGAATCTTGAGACCGGCCAGCACGTTTCCACGCTGGCGCACCTGGGCAACATCGCCTATCGCACCGGTCGCAAAATCGTCTGGGACGGTGCGAAGGAAAAGGTCGTCGGCGATCACGAGGCCGACCAGTTGGTCGGTGTGAAGTACCGGAAACCCTGGCATCTGCCGTATTTACGCCGGGCGTAAGGCTTGACCTTTTGGAAGCATCAGTTTTGAATCTCCTGAACCAGTCATTCACCAAACTTAAAACCACAGAAACCTCCTGCATGAAATCCAATTCATCCGAACTGAATCGCCGTGAATTTCTCCAACGCACCGCTGTCGGTGTCGCCGGCTCGGCACTGGGCCTGGGCTCCGGCTGCCAAGCCATGATGACTCACAAGAAAATCCCCGTCGGTCTCGAACTGTATTCCGTGCGCAACGAATGCAAGGCCGACTTCCACGGCACCATCGAGCAGGTTGCGAAGATCGGCTACAAAGGCGTTGAGTTCGCGGGCTACTGGGGGTTGTCCGGGAAGGAAATCCGCAAGATGATCGACGACCACGGCCTCGTCACCTGCGGCACGCATACCCAGTATGCCGATCTTCAGCCGGACAAGCTTGACGCGACGATCGAGTTCAACCAGATCATCGGCAACAAGTTTGTCATCTGCCCCTACATGACCGGCAAGACCCGCCAAGACTGGCTCGACAAGGCAAAGTTTTTCAACGACCTCGCCGACAAATTAAAACCGCTCGGCATGTTCACCGGATACCACGCCCACTCCCATGATTTTCAGCCCATCGAAGGCGAACCCGCCTGGGATATTTTCTTCGGCAACACCAAAAAGGAAGTCATCATGCAGCTCGACACCAGCAACTGCCGCGACGGCGGGGCTGATCCCGTGGCCGTGCTCAATAAATATCCGGGCCGCACCCGCACCATTCACATCAAGCCCAACGGCGGCGGTCCCGAAGCGGTGATCGGCGAGGACAAGATCAACTGGCCGGCCGTGTTTGATTTCTGTGAACATCGCGGCCACACCGAGTGGTACGTCGTCGAACACGAAACGAGCGCACACCCGCTGGAGACCGTCCGCCGGACCTACGGAGTGCTGAAGCACCTCGGCAAGGTGTAAACGGGTGTTGAAAACTCCTGGCTGCGGTCCATTCAGCTTCGCGGCTGGCTCAACGATTTTCACTGCCGGATAGAACGAGCTTCCCGCCGGGCAGTTGGATTTTGATCGAGGTCTGGCGTGGGGGCAGCCGCGCGGCATATTAGGCGGCCAAAGCCGCCCCCACCCC
>JANPGB010000498.1:0-2559 GCA_031423695.1 Verrucomicrobiota bacterium | reverse complement strand
ATCGCGGAAGTTTGGAATGAATTAGGAGAGTGATATGCCCATCATCAGCCAACCAAAACAGACCGCCATCGCCGAGGTGCTGACGGACCTGGACGCGGAGCTGGCGGCGTTGGAGCAGCGCCGCGCCAAGACCCGCGCCCTCAAGCAGGGCATGATGCAGGAATTGCTGACCGGGAGGACGAGGTTGGCATGAGTGCCGTGTTCACCAAGCAATCCTTGGAGAAAGCCTTACGACCGGTTTCCGATCTCATCAACGGCAAACTACCGGATACAGACGGGCTGCTTGACCCGGCGGTCGCCGGCTTGGCGTTGCAAAACCCGATGTTCCGGGCCGAACTCAAGGCCATGATGAGGGACTTTGCGCCAGACCTGCTCATCGTGGACCCTTGGAACGCCTGCGTGCGGGACGCGATGGAAAAGGATTTCCAAGAAGGCTTCGCGCGGTTGCGGGAAGTGCTGGCCGAATCGCCGAACAATCCGGCCCCCCTGATTCTCCACCATCTACGAAAACCGAAATCCGAAGATCGCCACAAGGGGCGCAACCTGGCAAACCTCCTGAACGGCTCATACGTGCTGGTGAGCGTGGCGCGCTCCGTGATGGTGATGCAACCGGCCAGCGATGACGTGGAGGACACCCGCGTGGTGATGACCTGCGCCAAGAATAATGACGGGGCGCTTGGCGCTCGGACCGCATGGGAACGCAAGGAAGGCGCGCTGTTTGTCCCAGCGGAAAATTTCAACTTTGAGGAATTTGACGCGGGCACCACTAAACGCGAGCCAAAGGTGAACGAAGATCATCTGCGCAAGTTGTTTGAAAACGGTCGGCGCAGAATGGTCTTGAAGCAGGCGGCGACGCGGTTGCAGGAAATTGCAAACGTGGGCCGCAGCGCGGCCTATGAGGCATTGAAGCTCACCGGACGCTTTGCCGGGCTGCTCGAATTTGACAGGGACACGGGCTTGATCGGATTGAAGTCCACGTAATCTGAACCACCGACCGAAGCGGATTGACCTTGGCGTTACTGTCCATTTGTCCAGGTGCCATAAGGAGGATGGACGGATGGACGGACACCCCTCAACCGCGAATAACGCTGGGAGTGGCGATCAGGCGGTCCGAGCGCGGGGAGAAGGCGGATGGATGCTTTGCATGTCTCGCTAAGTTTTATCCTGGAAAAAGAAGTGAGCCAATGCCCCTGGTGGCGCGACCTGAAATCCAAAAAGTTATCGAAATAAAAGACGCCTGGTTAACCGCACTTAAAGATGAAGGGGGAAAACAAAAAATCTGTCAAAACCGCAGTCTTACGGGAGGAGCTTCGGAATCGGTTCAGTCACCGGAAAATTTATTCTACGAGTGGTGAATCATGTCCGTTATTGGCGTTTGTATTCTTACTGTCATTCTTACTGGAGGACACATAAACAGGCTAAATGCGATTATTATTCAGTGTTTACAGGGTGTTTATGAAGAATGGCGGAGAGAGGGGGATTCGAACCCCCGATACGGCTTTTGGCCGTATACCGGTTTAGCAAACCAGCGCCTTCAGCCACTCGGCCATCTCTCCACCGAAACCCAGCAATGTTGCTCCGAGAAGTCTGGCGATTGTCCGGGCAGAGTCAAGATCGGAGCCTGCGGAATTTTCAAACTGCGAACCGGCCGACCGCCTTGCCGGCGAGTGCCTTCGTTGGAGTCCATCAGCTTTTCAAGGACTCGGCCTTGAGCGCCTCCAATTCCTCCCAGCGTTTGTAGAGTTGCGCCACTTCCGCCCGCGCGGCTTCGAGTTGAACCGTCAGCTCGGTCATCTGCGCGCCATGCGTGCGGTGAAAGTCCGGCGTGGCAAACAGATTTTCAATGCGGGCGCTCTCCGCCTCCAGACCGTGGATGTGCGCCTCGATGCCCTCGAGTTCGCGCGTCTCTTTGAAGGACATCTTGCGCGGCTTGGACGCCTTCGCTGCGGCCGCACTTTTTGCCGCGGCGGCTTTGTGCTTCGCGGCCGTCTCCACGGCCAGCCAGCGCGCGGCCTCCGCCGCTTCGCGCTGCTTCTTCTCCAGATAATAATCGTAGTCCCCGACGCTGTGGGAAATCTTCCCGTCCCCCTCGAACGCGAGGATGTTCGTGCAGACGCGATTCAGGAAATAACGGTCATGGCTCACGACCAGCACCATGCCCGGAAACGCGATCAGCGCCTCTTCCAACACGCGCAACGTCGGCAGATCGAGATCGTTCGTCGGTTCGTCGAGAATGAGAAAGTTGCCGCCGCACTTCAAAATCTTGGCGAGCAGCAGCCGGCTGCGTTCGCCACCGCTGAGTTTTTTCACCTGCGTGGTGATGCGGTCGTCAGCGAATAGAAACCGTTTCAGATACGAGCGCACCGAGATTTTTGAATCACCCCAGATCACGAACTCCGTGCCGTCGGACGCTTCATCCAGCACCGTGCGTTCTTCGTTCAATTGCAGGCGACCTTGATCCACATAGTTGAACTTGGTGAGTTGCCCGATCTTCACCGTGCCTTCCGTGGGCGGAAGCTGGCCGATGATGGCTTTCAGCAGCGTGGTTTTGCCGAGGCC
>JANPGB010000497.1:0-3177 GCA_031423695.1 Verrucomicrobiota bacterium | reverse complement strand
GGATCGTTCACCACGCTCGACGCGATCAAATCGGGCGACGTTACCCTTTGGAACGGCACCTTCCGCGGCGGCGTCGAGGGCATCACGTGGAATGGCGAGGATGCCGACTATGTGAAGTTCAACGTCGCCCCCGGCGGATGGAAATTCGTCGCCAGCGGCAAGCTGCCAATCACATCACCCAAGCTGCTCCCCGCGCCAGCATCGCAGGCCCGCGCGCTCGACAAGAAAGCGTGGACCGCATCCGCCTCGGTGCCGGACACCACGTTCGCATTCAGCGGCGACAAAATCCCCATCGACGGCTCCGCAGCCAACGCGCTCGACGGCGACTATTGGACTGGCTGGCGAGACATGACTCAGACGCAGCATCCCGACCAGTGGTTCCAAGTCGATATGAAGCGCGAAGAGCGGTTCACGAAAGTCGTCCTTGATAACACCTGGGCCCTCTGGGATTCCCCCGACACCTATGCCGTCACCGTCTCAAAAGATGGCACCACCTGGAGCGAACCCGTCGCAACCGGACGCGGCGCATTAGGCATCACCACTATCACATTCCCCGAACAAACCGCTCGCCACCTCCGCATCACGCAGACCGGAGCGAACCCGACGTATCACTGGTCCATCTATGAACTGGATGTGTTCGCGGAACGGTGAGCCAGTTAGCGACCGTTAGCATTCGATCACTCGCCACCATGAAGCTCTTCACCCTCCTCGCATTATGCTCACTCCCGATTGTTGCAGTCGCACAATCCGCCGTGGATCCGGACCCCGCCGGCGTTTTGCTCAAACCCATCCCGGACAAGCTGATCGTGCTGACATTCGACGATGCTCCGGCCAGCCACGCGACGGTCGTTGCGCCGATTCTGAAACCGCTCGGTTTTGGCGCTTCGTTTTATGTCTGCAACTTCGATTCCTTTAAGACGCGCAAGGACTGGTATCTGACTTACCGGCAGATGGTCGCGATGGATGCCGACGGCTTTGAGATCGGCAATCACACTTACGGGCACGGTGGCGGAATGGAGAATTATCTACGGATGGAGGATGAGGTGATGGCGAATCACGGGCCGAAGATGACGACGGTTTGCTGGCCGATCTATCAGGTGGTTTGGCCAATTTGTCAGGAACTCGCTGCACACGGATACACGTTCGGTCGGGGCGGGCATGAGCGCCCTTACCGGCCGACGGTGGACAACCCTTTTGACGTGCCGTCCTTTTCGATCACGGATGGGACGTCGAGTGAAAGCTTCACGAGGCAAGTGCAGCAGGCGTGTCATGGCCGGGTGGTGGTGCTTACGTTTCACGGGGTGCCGGATATGGAACATCCGCCGGTGAGTCTGGAGCAGGCGATGTTCAAGGCGATGATGCAGTATTTGAAGGATAACAACTCCCAGTGCATCGCGATGCGCGACATGGCGACGTACGTCGATCCGGCAAAGGCGTCGACGCTCCCGCGCACGGCCAACGATGCGAAAGGCGCGCCGCCGTTTGAGCGCATCAAGGACGAAAAGCCGTTCATCGCACCGCCATCGAGTGGCATTCGGGAATTCCGTTTTCCCGAGCTGGCTCCGGCGCATATTTCCAAGACTGGCATCCGCCTCACCGTCCCATTTGCCACGGATGTTACGGCGCTCGCGCCGAAAATCATCGTGTCCGCCGATGCCACCGTCGCTCCAGCGTCCGGCATCGCCCTCGATTTTTCCGCGCCCCAGAATTACACCGTCACCGCGCGCGATGGCACAACAACAAGTTACGTCGTCACGGTGAAAAAGACGGCAGTTAGCGACGCGAATGACGTGCTGACTTTCACGCTCCCGGGCGCGCGTTCCACCGCGGTTTCTCGCAACCGCATTGCCGCCTATGTGCCGATGGCCACAGACGTGAAGGCGCTGGCTCCCACCTTCACGCTGTCGCCATTTGCCACGGCAGTTCCCGCTTCCGGCACGGCGCGGGATTTCACCAAGCCGCAGACTTACACGATCACCGCGCAGGATGGATCGTCGCAGAACGTCACCGTGACCGTGGTGAAGAGCGGCAAGACAAACGCGTTCCTGTGGAGCAAAGCGGAAAGCGGAAACTGGAGCGATGCCACAAAGTGGTCGGCCAGCGAAGCCGCGCCGGTGGGCGCCGGTTCGGCGGACTATGTTGTCAGCTTCAACCAAGGCGGTGAGTGCATGGCGAAGAATGATCTGAGCGGCGGATTTCTGCTGAACCAACTCGTCCTTGGAGACCGCTCTGGGCGTCTAATTGTGAGTGGCAACGGCCTCGCGTTTGCGAAGGAGCCTACGAACCAAATTCCCCCGATGATCCACGCGACGAAGTGCCAGATCGTGAACATCAATGTGCCCGTGATGCTTCAGGATGACCTCACCGTGAACACCACGCCGGACAAGGATCCCAACTGCTTCATCAATTTCAACGAAATCATCTCCGGCCCGCATGCGCTGACTTTGCAAAGCTCCGGCGATCCCAGCGTCGCGGGCATCAACTTCCACGACGTCCACTTTGGCATCCTCCAAATCAACAACACGAACACCTACAGCGGCGGGACATTTATCAATGGCGGAAAGATCAACGTGCGAAAAACGGGCGGCCTCGGAACGGGCCCCGTGACGCTCGATAAATTCGGCACACTGTCCAGCGAAGCCGACCTCGCCAACCCCGTGGTGATCAACCAAGGCACGCTCTTTCATTGCAACTTGAGCGGTCCCGTCACGCTCAACGGCATCGCCGGGCTCATTGGTAATTGCACGATTTCCGGCAGCATGATCGGACGCGGTGGCTTCACGATGTTTGGCACGAACGGCACCTACCTCAACATGATCCCCGGCGGAACCGTGACGCTCTCCAGCACGAACTCCTACACCGGACCGACCACTGTTTTTCCGGGCACGCTGATCGTGAAAAAAGCCGCGGGACTCTACAACGCGGACGCCGCGAAATGGACACCGGCAAACATCACCATCCACAAAGCCGCGACGCTGCGTCTCAATGTCGGCGGCTCCGGCGAATTCACTGGTGACCAAGTCGGCACACTGCTCGGAAACCTTACGCGCTCGGTGAACGACAACGGGTTGATGGGTGGTTCCTTTCTCTCGCTCGATACCGCCAACGCCACGCAATCCGTGACCATTGCAGCCAACCTCGCCGATTCCAAAGGTTCCAGCGGCGGCGCGTTTCTTT
>JANPGB010000496.1:0-1520 GCA_031423695.1 Verrucomicrobiota bacterium | reverse complement strand
GGGAAGCCCCGCGGTACTTGGGCAAAAGCGAGGTGTGGACATTGAGGCAACCGAAGCGCGGCAGTTCCAAAATGCTCGTCGGCAAAATTTGTCCGTACGCGGCGACGGCGATCAAGTCGGGTTGCAACGCGCGGAGCTGCTGGAGGAATTGTTCGTCGCGGGCGCGGGTCGGTTGCAGCACGGGGAGATTTTCGCGGAGGGCGATTTCCTTCACAGGCGACGGCTGGAGCTTGAGGCCGCGTCCTTTCGGTTGGTCCGGTTGGGTGACGACGGCGACGATTTGAAATTCCGGAACGCGGAGAAGTGCCTGCAAACTGACCCCCGCCAGTTCCGGCGTGCCTATGAAAATGATTCGCAGCAGTGACATCGCCTCAAGCGAACGGGAAAACAGCGGAATAAGAAAGTGGAAAGTAAGAGGCGATGGCTTTCGCCTACAGTTATTTGTTAGCCCACGTCATCATTGCAGTGTCCATTTTACAATCCTTAAATCATCTTTGTTGTAGGGCTTATATTTAGCATCCGCAATAACAGACGCGCCGCAATGCTTGCAGGTTCCTCTGTAATTATGGCTGGAACCAGACATGTTCCCTCGTGCATCTCCATAGTCCGTAATAGTGAAATATCCAGTAACCCACCGGTTGCACTTTGGGCAACGGCCGTAATATTCGGCGATGTCTGTGCGACTGTAAAACAGCGGTCGGTCTGTGCTACAAGACAAGCCGGCTACGCAAAGCACAAGGCATTCAACAAGCAACCAACATGTCCTCGCGATGGTGCCCATAGCGTGCGAAGTGCTACGCCTTGAGCGTGTGCCGCAAAATATCCGACAACACCTTCACCGGCGCCTGGTCAGCATCAATGTTGTGGACGAGTTTGCGTCCGTAATAGCTCAACACCGGCTTGGTTTCCTTTTCGTAAGTCTTCAAGCGGTTGCGGATCACTTCGAGGTTGGCATCGTCGAGCCGGTTCTCCTTGAGGGCGCGGCGCTGGAGGCGCTTGATCAGGTTGTCAGGATGACTGGTGCGAAGATAAAAAATCCCCACCACGTTCAGGGTCGTCTTGAGCATTTTGGCCTGGTGAACGGTGCGGGGAATGCCGTCGAGCACCAGCGTGTCTTGCTCGGGATGAAAGCGTCCGATGCGCGTATTGCCTTCAATCGAGTGCCGCCAAAGATCAATGGTCGTCTGATCCGGCACGAGTTCGCCGCGGCTGGAATACTCGATGAAGACCTGGCCAATCTTGCTGTCAATCGTCAGATTGCGGAACACATCGCCGCAGGCGCAGTGGAAGAAGTGGGGAATGGTGCCGAGAATTTTGCCCTGCGTGCCCTTGCCGCAGCCGGGCGCGCCGAACAGGAGAATGGTGCGGTATTTCATGGGGCGTCTTTGTGCTTGATCTGCATTTCTTTGATTTCGGTGAACGGGATCAGGACTTCCTCGCTGGCCGAGCCCTTGATGACTTGGAGGTGCAGGTCGTTGCCCGAGATGCGGGAGATGCGCGTGCCGTGGTATTCGCCGCGC
>JANPGB010000495.1:0-28051 GCA_031423695.1 Verrucomicrobiota bacterium | reverse complement strand
CCCCTCGAAAGTCCCCGGAGCGCGGGACTGTGTCCCGCAGCACTTTCCAATTTCAAGCTGCGTCCAGCAAACGGAATGCTCCCTGCCAGCGCATGTCGCTGCGGGTCGCAGACCCGCGCTCCGGGGAAGTGTCAAAATGCGCCAGCCGGGCGCGGGCTTTTCACGCGGGATCTGCCAACGCCACGAACTGCGGCCGGATCGCCTTCGCGTCGCAGTGCAGAATCGCGACGCTGCGGGCCGCGCCAAACCTGGGCCGGCCCGCATAGCCCGGATTGAAAAACAACATGCCGCCGAGCGTTTCACTGTAGGGCTTGTGCGTGTGACCGAACACCACGACCTCCGGGCGCTGGCGCAGGATGTGCCGGGCGATTTGCTGATCCAGCGCCCGCGGGCTGACGATGTGCTGGATGAGAAATTTTCGCGCGGCCAGCTCGACGATTTCCGTCAATTTGAGCGACATCGTCGCATCATTGTTTCCCAGCGCGGCGGTGACGGGCGCGATCTGTTCGAGCTGGAAAAGAATCCAGGCCGTGCAGACGTCGCCCGCGTGCAGGATGTGATCCACCCCTGCGAAGATGTCCTGGATCTGGGGATCCAGAAAGTCGTGCGTGTCGGAGATGACGCCTATTTTCATGGGGAGCGCGTGAAACGTGAAGCTTGAAACGTGAAGGGATTGCTGGATTCACGCATCACGATTCAAGCCTTCGCCTCCTCCGGCTCGGTCTCAGGTTCCTCTTCCGGCTTCGCCCCCGCCACTTTTTCCGCCGGTGATTCCGCCGTGAGCTTCATCGCGCCGACGAACAGGCCGGTGAACAGCCCGCCGCTCAGGAGCGTGTTGAGGAAGAACTGCCACGTTTCCGGCCATCCGCTGGTGCCTTTGGTCAGGGCGGTGAGCCAGCCGCTGAAATTTCTGGTGTACTCGAGGTTGTGGAACGGATTGAACAGCCAGGAGGCCGTGTTCGTGATGAGATAAAAAAGAATCGCTCCCAGCACGCCGCCGCCGAGCAGCGCGAGGAACGAGGATTGCGGTTTGAAACGCCGTCCGAGCCAGATCAACACCGCGTAGGCGAGGTAGTTGATCAGCTGATATTTCAGCACCGAGGCATCCCAGACATCGTAACCGCGCACCAGCCAGTAAAACATGTTGAGCCCGATGTCCGTGACCACGAAAATTGTGAGCGGAAACCACCACGCCAGCGTTCGCGAAAAATAAACCCCCGCACAAAAGGCCAGGGCGTAGCCCGCGCTGAAATTGGCAAAATCCTTCGACAGCGCCCCCGGAATCCGCGACAGCGCGAACACCAGCGCGAAGCACAGCGGCAGGATGATTTTACTTTTCACGAGGTTATCCTAACGCAAACCCGAAAATCGTCACGCAAAAGTGTGAGGGTCATTCTACAATTTGGAGGCACCGGCAAGGGCGCTCACAGCCTGTTCCAGTTTTTCCCCCTGTGAAATCCCCGAGTCATCCATCCTGCTTGGTTTTCCCTTTCGCGGGGTTCGTATATGAGGTGGTTCGAAAAATCGCCTGGGCGAGAACAAATTCGGAGACTCGCCAGGTTGTCTCCCGCGGTGTTCATCGAGTCGCCGCTTCGCGATACGGCCGGCCGGCGCGATAGAGCTCGAGCAGTTGCCGGTTTTGAGCGGCGAACTGAGCGTCGCCGGAAGCCGCCGCGAGTTCCGCCGCTTTTGCCGCGGTGCTAACAGCCTCGGGCAAACGCCCCGCCTCGGCGTAGGCGGCCGCCAGCGTCCCGACCATGCCCGGCATTTTGTAGTCCGTCAGGCGGCAGGCCTGTTCGGCACACCGCACGGCGTCGGCCCCATTGCGCACCGCCGCAGCGGGGGAGGTGGCGAGCAGCCAGGCAAGATTGTTCAGCGCCTCCACCGAGTCGGGCTCGCGCTTCAGGGCCTCGCGATACTGGGCGACGGCCTCGGAATAATTTCCCGTCTGATGCAGCAGCCCGGCGAAGCGCAGGCGCAGTTCCACGCGCGGCGCCAGCCGCACCGCCTCGCGCAGATGCGGCAACGCCTCCGCCACCCGGCCCTGCTCCAGCAGCGCCGCCGCGCAGGACTGCTGCACGTCCGCGCTGGCGGGCTTGAGTCTGAGCGCGGCTCGAAAATGTTCCTCGGCCTCGGCGAACCGGCGCTGCATGGAAAAGGCCCGGGCCAGGTTGGCGTGGGCCCCGGCGTTCTTCGGGTTGTATTTCAGCGTCTGCTCGAAGTGCGGGATGGCCTCGGCGACTTTGTTTTGCGCCGCCAGAATGCAGCCGACATTGTTGTGGGCGGTGAAGGACTCCGGATTTTTTTCCAGCGTGTCGCGCCAGAGGGAGTCGTTGCGGGAAAGGATCTCTGCCCGCTGAAAAGTCATGGCCGCCAGTCCCAGCACCAGCATCACCGCCACGCTCCAAAAAAACTGGCCCGGCAGCCCGCGCGCCAGCGCCGCCGCCGCGAGCGCGATCACCGCAATCAGCGGCAGGTATTGAAGATGATCCGAGACCCGCGAGATCACCAGATAGTCCATGCTCAGAAATCCCAGCACCGGAAACAGCAGCACGGTGAAACCACCCAGCGCAAAGAGCGCCCCCCGCGCCCAATCGCGACTCCGGAGCCACCAGCACGTTGCCAGCAGCGCACCCCATAGCACCGCCGGCAGATACGCCGCCGCGTTCTTGGCCTGCACCGTCCAACGCGGATAAATCATGCTCAACTCGAGCGGCAGAATATCTTTGCCAAAATAAAACCACACCGCGCGGCCGGCGGCGGCGAGCCGGCCGAAGAAATTTTCCGTCTGCACCGGGTCGCCGGACTTCATCACCTGCACCTGGAACCAGACCGTCGCGCAGCCCAGCAGCAGGGCGATCAGGAAGAAGGGTGCGGCGCGCAGACAGTCCCGCCGGGTGATCCTTCCGCGCTGCCACCACGCGCACAGCAGCAAAACGACCGGCAGCATCGCTGTCGAGGTCTTGCTAAGCAGCGCCAGCAGAAATGCGGCAAGGGCTAGGGAGTAGAAAATTTTCCCGCGCCGCGCTCCGGCCGGTTCCGTTTCCGCCCGCAGGAAAAACCCAAAGCTCGCCAGACAGAAAACCAGCGACAGGGTGTTCTTCATCTCCGAAATCCACGCCACCGAGGCCGCGCCCACGGGATGCACCGCGAAGAGCGCCGCGGCGAGCCAGGCGCCGGGAATGGCCAGCCGCTTCAGCACCCGCCAGAGCAGCAGACAACTGCCGGCGTGCAGCAGCACGTTGACGATGTGAAAGCCGACCGGATTGTTCCCCCACAACAGCCATTGCAGCCACAAGGCCACCGAGGTCAGCGAGAAGTCAGTGTGAAACCAGACCGTGCCAAGATTCGCCTGCCCGAGCACGAGGGGGTTTTTCAGGACGAGCAGTTCATCGTCCCATACAAATTGGCCGGTCAGCGCGGGCCAGTACGCCGCCAGCACCAACGCCACGAGCAGGGCGCCGCCGCCGAGGGTATTTCGCACGGTGCTCGCATTGCCTGGTTGGTTTTTGCTCATGCTTGAATGCGCGACAGATTACGCGGGCGCAAACGAATGACAAGGCGGCGAAAGTCCGGCACAGTGTCGGCGTTGGAAAAACTTTTTGAAATCATTCACGAAGACGCGGAACTGCTGGTGATCAACAAACCCGCCGATCTGGTCTGTCATCCGAGCAAGAATGGTGAGCTGTCCAGTCTCATTGGCCGGGTGCGGCTGCATCTCGGCGGCGAGGCCCACCCGCACCTGGTGAACCGCCTCGACCGCGAAACCAGCGGCTTAACCATGGTCGCCAAGACCGATGACGCCGCGCGCGAGCTACGGCAGCTTTGGGAAAAACGCGAAGTGCAGAAGGAATATCTGGCCATCGTCCATGGTCATGTGCGCGAGGACAGCGGGCTCATTGACGCCCCGCTGGGCAAGGACGAAGCCAGCATCGTGGCCATCAAGGATTGCGTGCGCGCGGACGGGGCGGCTTCGCAGACGGAGTTCGAGGTGTTAAAAAGATTTTCCCGGCCCGAATGGAATCACGACGGCAAACCGTTCCCCCTCTCCTCCCATCGGACGGGGAAAGAGGGCCGGGGTGAGGTGGGTTTTTCTTTGCTCCGCGTCCTGCCCCGCACCGGCCGCAAACATCAGATCCGCATTCATCTCGCACACCTTGGCCATCCCATCGTGGGCGACAAAATTTACGGCGGGGATGCTGATCTGTATCTGGCGCTGGTGGAGCGCCGGCTCACGGACGAGCAAAGGCAGCGGCTCATTCTGCCAAATCACGCCTTGCACGCGAAGGGGGTGCGCTTCCTATGGCGGGGCAAACCCACCGAGTTCTGCTGCGAGCCGGAACAGTGGTTCCGTGCTTTTGCAAACGAACCTGCCGCAGTTAATTCACCGGCTTGAAATCCGCCCAGTAATTTTTCACGAGCCGGGCAAGTTCGGCACGCACGGCGGCATGGTTCGGGTCATTCACTAAGTTCTTCAACTCCCGGGGATCCTGGTCGAGGTCGGTCAGCAGCGCGCTGCCGTCCATGAATTCCGCGTAACGCCAGCGTTCGTTGCGCACCGTCACACCGTGCAGCGTCCGGCCGTTTTCGCTCCACACGGTGAAGGCGGGATGGTTCCATTCGGCGGCGGGATTATTCAAGAGCGGCGTCAGACTCCGGCCCTGCAATTCCTTCGGCACCGGCAAGCCGCAGAGTGCGGCGAGGGTCGGATAAAAATCCAGCGACTCCACCACGCGCGGACTTGCCTGGCCGTTGCCTTTGGCGCCCGGCGCGCAAATCAGGAACGGCACGCGGGCGCCCTGCTCGAACAGCGAGCCGGCCTTCGACCACTTGCCGCGTTCGCCGAGCTGATAGCCGTGATCGCCCCAGAACACGATGATGGTGTTCGTCCGCAGGTTGAGGCGATCCAGTTCGGCCAGCACGCGGCCGACGTTGGCATCCATGTAGGAAGTCGAAGCGAGGTAGGCGCGGATCATTTCCTTCGCCGTCTCGGGCGTGGCATCGCGGCCGATGAACAGGTCCGCATTTTTCGGGCGGATGGAAAGTTTGGGGAAACCTTCCGGCACCGTCGGGCGCGGCGCGAAATCGGGCGGCAACGGGATTTTGGCCAGGTCATACCAGTCATAAAATTTCTGCGGCGCGGAGGGCGGGCTGTGCGGCTTGGCAAAACCGCACGCCAGAAAGAACGGCTGGTCCTTGAACCGCCCCAGCTGCGCGATGGCTTTGTCCGCGACATGATAATCGTGGTCCGTCTCGCCATCGCCGGCCAGCACGATCCAACTGTCCGAGCGCCTTTCGCTCTGACCGGTGTCGGCGTTGCGCAGTTCGCCTTCGGGCACGGGCTCCTCCGACTTCAGAACTTTGTTGGTCAAGCCGATGGCGACCACGCGGGGCGGATGCCGTTCCGTGGCGAGCCGGGCTTTTTTCGCGGCGTTCGTCTCGCTGCCGCTGCCCGCCAGCCAGCGCGCATCACCGCCGTCCACCCAGGCGTCGGTGTCGTCAATGCCATCGTGGAAAATTTTCCCGGCGCGCGCGGTGACGTAGCCGTGATCCTTGAAGTAGCGCGGCAGGCTGACGAATTCCGGGTGCAGATCGCCGAACCAGGTGCGGTTGCCGAGCACGCCGGTCTTGGTTGGCCGGCGGCTGGTGAGCATGGACACCCGTGAGGGATTGCAGAGCGGATATTGCGCGTAGGCGCGGTCAAACCGCACGCCGGTGGCCGCCAGTTTGTCCAAGTTCGGTGTCTGCGCCATGCCGCCATAGCAACCGATCTCCGCGCGCAGATCGTCGGAGATGAGGAAGAGCACGTTGTAGCGCGGTGGCGCGTTCGTGGCGGCGGACAACACCATGGAAACCCCGGCGAACACAAACACGAAAAGCATCAGAATGGTTTTCATAATTAAAAGGGCGGACAAGGGTGTGGACGAATTTCAGTCTGATCTGGTTGCACGTAAACCCCAAAGCTCACGGCGCCGGATAAAGTTCGGATTTGAAATTCACGCCGGCCTTGAAGAGTCGCTTGACGAGCCTGCGGTTCACGCCGTCGCTGTGCCAATGGACGAGGCTGCGGGCGGCGGCTTCGCTCACGCCCTCCGCTTTCATCAATCGTTCGACGCTGGCAGCAAAGACATTGTCCACCGACGCAAAATGCCGGCACAACGATTTCGCCTCGTCCGGACCGACCTGCGGAATATCCAGCCCGTAAAGCGTGCGCCACGCGGCGCGCTTTTGGCTGGCGGTCAGGGCGTCGAAAAATTTCTGCGCCGAATCCTTGTCCATGCCGGGCAGCGCCGCGAGTTCTGCAACCTTGATCCGGTAAAGTTCCGCCACGTCACGGGCGAGACCCCGGCCGACCAACATCGCCGCGAAGGCGGCCTCGCCGCCGGCAATGTCCAGCGCGCCAGGCGAGCACCAATGTACGATGCGCGCGCGGATCTGCGCCGGGCAATCGAGATTGGGACAGGTCCACGCGTCCACCGCATCGCCTCGGCGAGCACGCATCAGGGAAGTGCCGCACTCCGGGCATTTGTCGGTGGGGTGGAAAACATTTCCTTCCCCGTCCGCTTTGCCAAAGGCGAGCGTGAACACGCGGGCGACGGATTGGATGATGGCTTTCAACGAGGCAACAGTTTGAAACCGCGGGGCGATGCCCGCAATGCCAAACCGGAAGCGGAAAGTTGGGCAACTCCGCGCTCGCTCTGGCTGCAACTTCATTTTGTCCTGAAGAGGGCAACGGAAGGGGCGGTTATTTTGTTGAGTGTCATCAGCACGGGCTTACGTTTTCGATTGCACGGATGAGTTTTTTTACTGGAGAAACCAACCGCTTGCAATCGGTATGGGCCAGACATCATCAGCGATGACGTGGGCGGTGACAGGCGGAGTCGGTTGTTTGACGGCAGACGCCTCGAAGGGTGCGCTTTATGGTCTGCCGATGGCAGCGCGCGGCGATGCGGATTGTTTTGTTGTTCGGCGCTTTTTCACCCGACCCATTCGTCTCGTTTTTTCCAACCATCAATGGAGATGCGTATGAAAATGAACACAGCCTTCTTCCTGGGGTCCTGCCTGTTTTGCAATCAAGTGCTGAATGGACAGGTGATTCAATGGACCGATGACACCGCCACCAATTTTTCGGTCACCATCAGCGGCCCCGGCAACGGCTGGGGCCCCGGCAGCGTCACGTCGCCGTCAGGTCTGTGGCGCCTAAGCCAGTCTGGAAAGTATTACGTCTGGCCGTCGTCATTGGGAACAAACTATATCCAGTTCAACTCCTTCTTGGCGGGCATAACGGTGACTTTTGTCCCCACCGGTGATTACATGGGGTACGAACCTTTCGTCGAAGACAAACCCAATGCGGTACCTGTCTATGACGGAGCGCATACTCTTTTTCCCCCAAGCGGCTGGTATGGATGGAACAGCCTGGGGATTCTGTCACAACCCAATCGAACCGACCCTTCGACATGGAGTTTCAGCCTGTATTATCATGGCAGCGGGCCAGCTCTGTTGCAGCTGCCGGGATTTGTAACTCAACCACAAGATACAACTATCACGAATGGCGGCACTGCATCATTCTCAGGTCTCGTTTACCCGCCAAACAAACCGAAATCCTTCCAGTGGCGGTTCAATGGCGCAAACCTGACCCACGGCGGAAGATTCAGTATTTCGAGCAATTACCTGTCGCTCGACACCAGCAAGCTTACCATAACCAACGTGCTGCTGGCTGACGCTGGCGATTACACCCTGGTGGCGTCCAACAGCGTCGGAGTGGTGACCAGTGCGGTGGCCCGGCTGACGGTCCTGCCGACCCTGTTGCAGGTGGGTCACGCCAATGACGGCGGCATAGCCTACGGCGTGGCGGTTTCGAACCAGCTTGCTTGTGTCGTCGGCAGCGAAGGCCTGTGCGTTTACGACGTCACCGTGTCGGCCAGCCCCCTGGTTCTCGGCCATACCAACACGAGTTCAGGACCGCCGAGTGTCGCTCTGAAGGATCGCTACGCCGTGCTGGCCAATTATGGCGACGGCCTGCGCATTTACGATATCGCTGATCCGACCAACCTGGTGAGTGTCGGTCACGCCTACGACGGCGGGAAGGGACAGTATGTGCGCGTGTCCGGCAGCTACGCCTACCTCGCCAACGACAGCGACGGGTTGCGCATCTACGACATTTCCACTCCGACGAATCCGTTCTGCGTCGGCCACGCCAACGACGGCGGCAAGGCTTTCGGTGTTTGCGTGGCGGGCAACTACGCCTACCTGGCCAACAACGATGACGGGTTGCGGATTTACGATGTCTCGAACCCGGCCAACCCGATGAATGTGGGTCACGCGAATGACGCCGGGGCAGCGTGGAACGTAGTCGTGTCCGGCAATCATGCCTATGTGGCCAACTCCTCGGATGGCCTGCGTATTTACAATGTGTCCAACCCGACCAATCCGGTCAGTGTGGGTCACATCAACCAAGGCGGCAGCGCGTGCGACGTGGCGGTGGCGGGCCGCCTGGCGTACCTGGCCAACGGCAGCGACGGCCTGCGGATCTACAACATTTCCAACCCGACCAATCCGGTCGCGCTGGCGCATGTCAACGACGGCGGCAGCGCCAATGGCGTGGCGGTGGCGGGCGATACCATCTACGTGGCGAATTCGAGCGACGGGCTGCGCGTGTATTCCTTCACCGCCGGCGGGCCGAACCTGGGCATCACCCGCTCGGGCGGAACGCTGCGGCTTGCGCTGGCGGGACTGCCCGGGGACGTGTGCCGGGTCTTGGCTTCGAGTAACCTCTTTGACTGGCAAGCGATCTGCACGCTGACGAACGTGACGGGGTCAGTGCAATTTAGCGACCTCGAAGCCCCTAACTTCAATGCCCGCTTCTATCGGTGCGTCATACCGTGAGGTGCCGGGGAGCTCAGCGCATTAATGCCGAGGCGGTCCACAAGATCGGTGACTGGCCATGCAGATCGCCGGTCTTGCGGTCGCGCGCGAGATAAAATTTCAACTGGGTGTCCTGCTCCGAGCCGACCTCCTGAAACGCCTTGTTGGTGCCCACGCAGACATCCTTGACGTTGGCGTCCTTGTCCAGGTGTTGCACGAGTCCGAGCCACGCCTTTCGCGCCGCCGGACCGTAAGTCTTCGCATCCAGCCAGCCGTGCTTCACGCCCGTGACCATTGCGAAGGTGAACATGCCGGTGCCGGATGTTTCCGACCAGCAATCCGGCTGGTCAATGAGCTGATGCCACAAGCCGTCGGCACCCTGATATTTCAGCAGCGCCGCCATCATCGTTTTGTAGCCGGCCATGACGCGGGCGTATTGCGGATGCGTCGGGGGCAGTTCGCGGAGCAGTTCCGCCATGCCGGCGGCGTACCAGCCGTTGCCGCGGCCCCAGTAAAACGGGGAGTCCGCCGCATGGAAGAAGAGGCCGTTGGTCTGTTGCAGCTTGTTGAGATAGGTGGCCGCCGTCACCGCCGCGTGGTCGAGATAGATTTTGTTTCCCGTGGCGCGGTAGGCCTGCACCTGCACGGCGGAGATCATGTAGATGTCGTCCACCCAGTAGCGGGCTTCGCGCGTGACGCCGTCTGGCGTGGGGTTTGCCCATTGCTGGTCCGCGAGATTCTGGCCGAGGGCGAGGTACCGGGCGTCCTTGGTCAGCAGGTAAATTTCCAGCGGCAATGCGCCGAAGACGCGGTAGTCCACATGGGCGTTGGTTGAAATTCTTTTGGCATCGGTCGTGAGGAGCGGGGCGAATTTTTTAATGAGCTTGGCCTGAAGATCTGCATTTCTGGTCAAGTCCGCCACGGTCAGCGAGCCGTACCACGCGCAGACTTCGGGGTAGATGACGAAGTCGCGTTTTCCCTCCGTGTATTCAAGCGGATGGTTGAGAAAGTTTTCCGCGACGCGTGTGCCGACTTCCTGCGGCGACGTTCCGGCGGGCCACTGACCGAAACAACCAGGCTGCGTGGGCGTGTGACAGCCGGCGGTGCCGATCAAAAGGGCGGTGAGCGCGGGCAACGCGAGGGTTTTCATGGAGAAGTTCATCTGCCGCGCAAAATAAATCGCGGGACGCCTCCGTGTCGAACGCAAAAACTGGTGATGCCGATTTCGGACGGTGGTTGAAACCGATGTAAGCTTGACGGCGTCTGGCTCCTCAGCACTCAATTCAGCCATGCCACATCCGCCATCCCGCCTTGCATTCCTGCTCCTGCTGGCTTTGGGAGCGGCGGGCCTGCGGGCGGTCGCCGCCGGGGAGGCGCCGCGCGACTGGATTGATCCAGACACCGGACATCGCATCGTCCGGCTTTCGGCGGAGCCGGACAGCGCGAGCCTGTATTTTCACCAGAACAGTTTCACGCCGGCGGGGGACAAATTTGTTTTTGACGCGCCGGCCGGTATCGCCGCCGTAAATCTGACGACGCTCGGCCAGGGGCCGCCGCCGGTTGACATCGTTGTCTCCAACTTCAGTCCGCTGGCGACGGCGCGGAAAACCCGGGACGTTTATTTTTATCGGAACGGCACGCTGTGCGCCGCGAACATTGACACTCATGCCGTGCGAGAAATCATCAAAGGCCGGTTCGCCGCGATCAACTGCGACGAAACTTTCGTCGTCCGCACGGTCTACGCAAACGATCCTTCCGGCAAAGTCCGGCCGCCTCCGCCCTGGAAGGTGCTGCCACAGCGCGAGCGCATGTTTGCGGACAAACTCAAGGCGAACATTCCCCTGACTGCGGAAGAAGAACGCGCCGCGAAAAAGGAGGATGGCCTGTCGCGCCGCCTGACCAGCCAGCGTTGCATGGCGTTTGTCTTCACCAACCTCAGGACCGGCGAGTCCGTCACGAACGGCTATCAATACGCCTGGCTGAATCATCTCCAGTTTTCCCCGACCGATCCGAACCTGCTGCTCTACTGCCACGAGGGCACCTGGCACGAGGTGGATCGTGTCTGGACGATCCGCACGGATGGCGGCGACCAACGCTTGCGGCACCAGAGGACGATGGACATGGAAATCGCCGGGCACGAATTCTGGAGCCACGACGGCAAAAACATTTACTTCGATTTGCAGACGCCGCGCAGCCGGCGGTTCTGGATTGCCGGTGTGAACGTGAAGACTGGGAAGGAAACTCGCCACCCATTGGAGCGCGACTGGTGGTCGGTGCATTACAACGTGTCGCGGGACGGAAAACTATTTTCCGGCGACGGCGGCGATCCCGGTCAGGTGGCCTTTGCGAAGGATGGCATGTGGATCAACCTGTTTCGCCCGCGCTGGTTTGGCGGCGTGACCCGCGAACGACTTGTCAACATGTCGAAGCACAACTACGTGACTGGCGCCGGCGGTGTGGAGCCAAACTCATTTATCACTCCCGATGGCAAGTGAGTGGTTTTCAAATCCAACCTGTTCGGCCCGCAGCATGTTTTTGCGGTCGAAATTGAAAAGCCCAAAACTCCACCCTCGCCAGCCCCTAAAAAATCATGATAAAACAAACTCCCATTTTGTTCGCGCTGGCGCTGACGCTTGCTCAGGCCGTCGCCACCGCTGAATCGCCGTCCGAGTGGATTGACAAAGACACCGGGCACCGCGTCCTCCGGCTGTCGCGCGAGGCGGGCAGCGAGAGCCTTTATTTTCATCAGAACGCCTTCACCGCCGAGGGGGACAAGATGGTGATGGTCACGCCGGGCGGCATTTCCACGGTCAGTTTCAAGACCCGCGAGCTGGATCTGGTCGTGCCCGGCATCGCCCGCAGCACAAACATCAGCCACGGCATCATTATCGGGCGAAAATCGCGGCAGGTCTATTACGTGCAACGCGACGCGGCTTCCAACGTCGTCGCGTTCGTCACGCATCTGGACACGCACGTCACCCGAGAGATCGGAAAGATTCCCGGCCGCGCCGGCTCGTTGCTGGCGTTGAATGCCGACGAGACGCAGCTCGCGGGAAGTTTTACCGAGCCGGCTTCCACGTTTCAGCGAAGCCCCGGCGACAACAAGGGCACCTTCATGCAAAAACGTTTTGCCGCGCGCGTGCCGATGCAGTTGTTCACGCTCAACATCAAGACCGGCAAGGTCAAAACGTTTCACTCCTCCACCGATTGGTTGAACCACGTCCAGATGTCCCCCACCGATCCGTCGCTGCTGCTGTTCTGTCACGAAGGCCCGTGGCATCTCCTGGACCGGACGTGGCTCATCCGCACGGACGGCAGCGGGTTGAAGCAGGTTCACTCGCGCACGATGGAGATGGAAATCGCCGGGCATGAATTTTTCGGCGCGGACGGCAAGATGGTTTGGTACGATCTGCAAACGCCGCGCGGCGAGGACTTCTGGCTGGCCGGCTACGAAATCGCGACCGGCGCGCGCACCTGGTATCACCTGCAGCGCGACGAATGGTCCGTGCATTTCAACGTCTCCCCGGACGGCTCGCTCTTCGCAGGTGACGGTGGCGACGAAGGCCAGGTAGCGCACGCGCAAAATGGACAATGGATTTATCTCTTCCACCCTGAAATGCACGAGCGCGGCGATGCGGATCAAATTCCCAACCGCGCACGCCTGATCAAGACCGGCATCTTCCGCTCGGAAAAGCTGGTCAACATGGCCAGGCACGATTACGCGCTCGAACCGAACGTAAACTTCACGCCGGACGGCAAATGGATTGTCTTCCGCGGAAACTTTGAAGGGGCCGCGCACGTTTACGCCGTCGAAGTCGCCCGGGCGAAATAGGAATCAGCATCCAGCTGCACAGGGTTGGCGCAATGAAACCGACCCGACCCGCGGGCGTTGCCGCCCGATTCGTCCGGGGGCTGCGGGATCAGGGATTTCTGCAAACCCTGTCCCCTCTTGGCGCGCGCTCTGGGCAATCCGCAAACCAGCCAGGGCCCGCCGACGTCACCAGAACTGTCGAGGCGATAAATTGAGGCGAATGTTGTATGCTGCCGGATAATTGCTTTGAAAACCTTATTTGCTTTCACCACCGGCCTGGTTGCGTTTTGCTTCTGGCTGTCGTCCGCGATTCCCGGTTTGGCCAACATCCCCGGCGGCGGCACGGGCACCGAAGCCAACGTCACGCTCACCGACAATGGCACGACCGTGACCGTCGGCAATGGCATCGTCTCGATCGTCTGCATCAAGGCCAGCGGCATCATTGACAAGATCAATTACACCTTCAACAACACCGGCACCCCGCAGACGCTCGACCTGCTTGCCGGCGGCAGCGGCAACAACGCCGGACAGTTGTATTGGGAGAACAGCAATAATCAAGGGCTGGCGTTCACTTATTCACTGGTGGCAGATCCGGCGGCCAATGGGGGTAATTACGCCGAGATCGCGTTGTCCACCACGTCCGAGACGAACTCGGTTTTGGAGGTTCATTATTCTCTGACGCGTGGCTCCACCGGATTTTACGTCACAGCGATCTGGTATCACCGCAGCATTGATGGCGCGTTTGGGTTGGGTGAATGCCGGGATAACATTTACGCCGGCTCCATCTTCAACTGGATGAGCGTGGATGCGCAGCGCAACCGGCTGATGCAGGTTTCGGGAGGCTCGGCCATTGGCGTGCAGGGAGCGCCGGTGGAAGTCTCCCTGTGGACGAACGGCATCTACGCCGGCCAGTACGAGGACAAATACAAATACAGCGCGGACCTCGGCGTCAACCATGTCTGGGGCTGGAGCAGCGTCGGCACCGGCGGCAAAAACGTCGGCCTCTGGAACATCACGGCCAGCTCGGAATATTACAACGGCGGCCCGCTCAAGCTCGAACTCATGGAGCACATCGGCACGACGATCTTGAACATGCTCAACGGCGGACATTTTGGCATGGGCTCGGACGGCAATTTCGTCAGCGGCGAGGTTTGGACGAAAGTCTGCGGACCGTATTTCATCTACTGCAACAATGTCACCAACACGCTCACCGGCACGAATCAGCCGGCGCAGGCGCTTTACAACGACGCGCTGACGCAGGGCCTGGCCGAGGCGGGTGCGTGGCCGTATGCGTGGTTCACCAACGCCAATTACGCACTCGCCGCGAGCCGTGGCACGGTGTCGGGTAAAATCGTCATCAGCGACAGCGGCAATCCCAACGCCACCTCCGCCGGTCTGTGGGTGGGCGTGATTCAACAGCCGGCCACGTCAACCTCGACGTATGATTTTCAGCAGTGGGCAAAGCCCTACCAGTTTTGGACGAAGACGGACACGAACGGCAATTTTGCGGTGAGCAACGTCATCGCCGGCGCGAATTACACGCTCTATGCTTATGGCCCCGGCGCCCCGGCGATGTTCATGTCCCAAAACCAGACCGGCGGCAGCCCGCCCGTGTTGTATGATTTGCCCGCGTCGCCCTTCGCCGTCACCGTCACCGGCGGCGCGACGACGAATCTCGGCAACGTCATCTGGACGCCGGCCCGCGTGGGCGCGACGGTTTTTGAAATCGGCTATCCGAACCGCACGTCCGACAAATTCCGCCACGGCGATGACTGGTGGGTCGGCGATATTGGGCCGAGCAAAACCGCGCCGAGTCCGATCTGGAGCAAGTGGCTGGAATATCCCTTCGATTTTCCGAACGGTGTGAATTACATCGTCGGCCAGAGCCGCTGGACCACCGACTGGAATTACGTCCAGCCCGTCGTCGTCAGCAGCACCGGCACCTACAACAATTCCAGTTCCACCATCACGTTCAATCTTGCCACCGCCCCGACGAACAGCGCGACGGCGTCGCTTTACCTCGGCCTGTCCTCGGACTACTACGCGGCCATCATCGTCACCATCAACGGCAACAACCTCGGCAACATCAGCGGCGTCACCGGCACGCCCAACAACAGCTTCCCGACCACCGGCTATTATGTCGGCTACGGTGGCAGCGACACGACGATTCGCGAAGGCAACCAGGCCGCGGCTTCCGACGAACGCATCACCTTTCCGGCCTCGCAATTGCACGCGGGTTTGAACACCATCAACCTCGGCATCCGGCAGATTGGCGGCAGCTACTTTGCCGACCACGCGATGTATGATTACATCCGGCTGGAACTCACCGGCTACGTGCCACCCGCGCCCGCGAGTGCGACTGCTTACGCCGGCAACAATCGCAATTTGGTTAGCTGGCCGGTCGTTCCTGGCGCGACGAGTTACAATATTCTCCGTTCCACCACCAGCGGCAGCGGTTACGTTTCTGTGACCAACGGCGTGCCCGGCCCGATCTGCGGCAGCGGCGCGGTGAATGCGATCTGGCTCGACACCTCGGCCGGCAACGGAACTACTTATTTTTACGTCGTCCGCTCCGTCAACCCCACGGGCAGTAGCACCAACTCGCCGCAAAGTTCCGGCGCGACGCCGTCGGCCGGTATTTCCGCCAGCGCTCCCGCCGCGCCGACCGGACTGAGTGTGGGTGGCGTGGCTCACCAAAGCGTGACACTGAACTGGAACGCACCGGCGGGAGCAAATTTTTACAGCGTCTGGCGCTCCGTGCTGGTCAGTTCCGGCGGCGGTTCGTCGAATGTCTTGGGCACGATTCTGCTCAACAACGCGGTGACCAACACCAGCTACGCCGACGCCTCGCCGACCGACGGCAGCATTTACCGCTACGCGGTCACGGCGACGAGTGCCGGCGGCACCAGCACCAACTCCGCACCGGCGGTGGGCGTCCCGCTGCCGACTGCGCCGACCACCTTGCCCGCGTCGCTGACGGCGAGTTTTGTTTACAGTTCGACGACGAACATCACCTTGAACTGGACGGCGGTGCCGGGCGCGATTGGCTATGTCATCGCGCGCGCCACAAGCTTGAACGGCGCTTACACCTATCTGCAGACCGTCACCGAGACGACCTACACGGACTATGGTTTGAACCCGGCGACCATTTATTACTATCGCGTCGCCGCCATGAACGCCGCCGGCGTCTCCGGCAACAACACCGATTCCGTCAACAGCCAGCAAACCTTCCCGGCCAGCCTGACGGCGACCGCGACGAATGCGCAAATCACCTTGAACTGGGCGGCCGCGAGCGGCGCGACGAGCTACACGTTGAAGCGCGGCACCAGCGCGGGCAACGAAAGCGTCACCGTCGTCTCCGGCTACAGCGGCACGACTTACACCAACAACGGCCTCGCCAACGGCACGACTTATTATTACGTCGTCACCGCCACCGGCCCGGGCGGCGCCAGCGGGAATTCGCCCGAAGCCAGCGCCACGCCGTTCGCCAACGGCAGCGGCCTCTGGATCTCCACCACCGGTGGCAACTGGGGCGCGGCGACCAATTGGAGCGGCGGCGGCATCGCCACCGGGGCGGCCAGCACCGCCGACTTCAGCACGCTGAGCTTGTCGTCAAACCTCACGGTCACGCTCGACAGCGCCCGCACCATCAGCGGGCTCAAGTTTGGCGACGCCACCGCCACCTACAACTGGACACTCGCCGGCGCCAACACGCTCACTTTGGGAGTTGGTCCAAATATCACCGTCGTCAACCAGGCCGCGACCATCAGCACCGTCCTAGCCGGGTCGGCAGGCCTGACCAAGAGCGGCTCCGGCGGGTTGACACTGGGTGGTGCGACCAACACCTACACCGGCGGAACAGTCGTCAATGCCGGCAATCTTGCCTTGGATTTTTCCGCCGCGAACTCGCCCGCGGCGAACCTGGTCCCCGCCGCCAATACGTTGACGCTCGGCGGCGGCGCGCTGCAAATCATCGGCAGCAGCAATGCCGTCAGCAGCCAGACCTTTTCCTCGACCGTTTTGAATGCGGGTGCCTCGGTGATTTCCGCGGCGCCGGTTTCCGGCCCGAACTCTCCGACCGTCACGCTCGGTGGATTCACGGCGAATGCCGGCGGCTTGGTGGAGTTCATCGGGCCCGCCACGGTGGGATTGGGCGGCGGCAATGTTGCCTCCAACGCCACCCTCACCTCGACCCTCGGCGGCAACGCTGCTTTTGTCGGCGGGAATGGCGCGGCCTTCTTCGCCGCGAATTATGCGACGGTCGGGCTTTATGATTTTGCGGCGACCGTGGGTGTGTCCTCCCCTTACACGGTGGTGGGCGGCAGCCAGATTGCCGGATTTTACACCGCCTCCAGCGGCACGGCGGGAACCTTCGGCAATCTGGATGCGACCGGCAACATCACCGGCTGGTCGGCACAGCCATATCTCACCAGCCTGCGCTTCAACACCAGCCTCGGCGCCAACCTTTCCGTGGCCGCCTCCGGGAACGGGTCCACGCTGACGTTGTCCGACATTCTGGTAACGCCGAATGTGGGCGCATACAATGTGACGTTCAACAGCGGCAGCCTGCGTCCGGCCGGCGGCAATGGAACCTACGGCGGGCCCTATGTCGTCTGGCAGAACAACACCGCCGGTCAGTTGGTTCTCAACTCGACGCTCGGAAATTCCAAAGTCGGCGCGGCCGCATACGTTCAGGCCGGCCCCGGCACGGTGTCCATCCCGGTCACCGCCAGCGGCTACACCGGACAGAGTTACTTGAACGGCGGCGTAACCCTGATCGCCGGCAACGGCGCCCTGGGTTCCGCCGCGCTCGGCATGGCGGTGAATCTCAATGGCGGCACGCTCTTGGGCAACGCAACCATCGCGCTGGACAACGCCGGGGCCAATCTGCGTCCGATCAATCTGCTCGCCACCGGCGGCGGGCTGGCAGCCACAGCCGGCAACACGCTGACGGTGGCCGGGGTGATTGGCAGCGCCGCCAACACCGGCCCGTTGGTGATTGGCCTTCCAGCTTCAAGCGCCAACGGAAACGTCCCCGGACTGTTGCCGGGTTCCGGTGCCGGCACGGCCAACCCCACGCCCATCTATGCCACCGGCACGGTGGTGCTGAGCAATGCCAATTACTTCACCGGCGGCACCGTCCTGCAAAGCGGCACGCTGAACATCAATGGCATCAATGCCCTCGGCGGCGGCAACTATGGCGGACTGACCTTCAACGGCGGCGCGATGCAATATGCGGCGAATCTTCCCGGCAACAACGGTTCGGTGGATTTGACTTCCGTCGGCACGGCGGGCATCACGCTGGCACCGGGCGGCGGCACGATTGACGTGAATGGGAACTCGATCACCTACGCCGGATCCATCGGCAACCACGGCACGGGCGCGCTGATCGTGCGGAGTTCGCTGGCGAACGGCGTTTTGGCTTTGCAGGCCGGAAGCACCTATGCCGGCAACACGACCATCACAAACGTGACGCTGCTTGCCAACAACCCTGGCGGCTCGGCCACGGGTTCGGGCACTCTGCTGGTGCAAAACGGCGGCACGCTGGCCGGCATCGGCGCGCTCGGCAACTCCGTCACGGTGGCCGCCGGCGGCACGCTGGCTCCGGGCAACCCGCTCGGCACCCTGTCCATCGGCAACGATCTGACACTCGCCAGCGGCAGCACGACGTGGATGCAAGTCCAGCACTCGCCGTTCACCAACGACGCCGTGAATGTGGCCGACACGGTGACCGAAGGCGGCACGCTGATCGTGACGAACATCGGCGGCGCGCTCGCCGACGGCGACACGTTCAACCTGTTTAACGCGGCGAACTATTCCGGCGCCTTTGCCTCGATCGTCCTGCCGCCGTTGACGGGCAATCTGGTTTGGAACACCAACCTGCTCGCCGCGTCCGGCACACTGGCCGTGGCGGCGCATGCGCCGCCGGTCATCGGGCAGCTCAGCGTGGGCGGTGACGCCGTGAGCATCAGTGGCTCCGGCGGCATTGCCGGATGGAACTATTTCGTGCTGGCCGCCACGAACCTGGTTGCACCCCAGTGGCAGCCCATCGCCACCAACCAATTCGATTCCGGCGGCAATTTCACGTTCACGAACAGCATCAATCCGAACTCGGCGCAAACGTTTTATAAATTGCAATTGCAATGAATTAGCTTCCGCCGCGGATCACTGCGGCGCTAATCTGTCTTGGCGCTGCCGGTGTGGGAGATCATACTCGAACCATGTCACTTTCAACTGCGTCCCGCGCTCTGATGCTCCTCGGCTTTATGCTCGCTGGCAGCTGTCCCGCGCAGACCACGAACCTCACGGCCTTGCCCGACTCGCCGGCCGCCTTGCCAGGTCGCGGACTGGCACAGCATGATTTTTTTTACGCGGGAGAAGCGAAGACGGAGCGGATGCTCATCGTGCGCGGTGGGAAAATTGTCTGGGACTACACTCATGCGGGACGCGGCGAAATCAGCGACGCGGTGCTGCAACCGAACGGGAACATCCTCTTCGCGCACCAGTTCGGCGTGACGGAAATCAACGCGGACAAAAAAGTCGTCTGGAATTACGATGCGCCGACGAACACTGAAATCCACACGGCGCAACTTATCGGCACGAACAGCGTGTGGTTCCTGCGCAACGGCGACCCGGCGAAATTTATCCAGCTCAACAAAACCAGCGGCGCGGTGGAGCGGGAGTTTGTTTTGCCGGTGAAAAATACCAGGAGCATTCACGGACATTTCCGTCACGCGCGGATGACGCCAGCCGGCACGCTGCTGGTGGCGCACATGGATCTGGGCAAGGCCGCCGAATATGATCTGACCGGCAAGGAGCTGTGGTCACTCGACGTGCCGGGCATCTGGTCGGCGACGCTCCTCGCGAACGGGAATATTCTCGTGGTCAGCAACCAAAAATTTGTGCGCGAAATGAATCGGGCCGGAGAAAACATCTGGGAGTGGACACCCGCCGATGCGCCGGGCTACAAATTTTCCAACCTGCAGCTCGCGACGCGCCTGCCGAACGGAAACACAATCATCAACAACTGGTTCAACCCGTGGTCCAGCAAGCTCGACACGAACAATCTGCCCGTGCAGGCCATCGAGGTCACGCCCGCTAAACAGATCGTCTGGGCGTTGCGCGCGTGGACGCCGCCGTCCGATCTCGGCCCGGCCACGACGATCCAGTTACTTGATGAAAAATAACCGCCGCGCCAAATGCCTTTTCAATTCCAACGACTCCGTTTCCGCAGTTTTGCCAAATCGGTCTGCTTGCTCATTCTATTCACGTTCAGCCGCGATCAACTGCTGGCGCTCGAAGGCGTGATTGGCATTCACGATCCCTCCACCGTGGCGGTGTGCGCTGGGAAGTATTACGTCTTCGGCACGGGGCGCGGCATTTCGGCGCTCACCTCCAGCAACGGATTCAATTGGCAGCGCGGCGGAAAAGTTTTTGATCGCATCCCAGATTCCGTAAAACAATTCGTGCCGAAAAACGACGGCGAGAGCGTGTGGGCGCCCGACATCATCCAGCTCAACGGAGAATACTACCTCTACTATTCCATCTCCAGTTGGGGGCAATATGTTTCCGCCGTCGCTTTGCTGACGAATCCCACGCTCGACACCACCGCGCCCAATTACAAATGGACCGATCGCGGCATGGTCGTCCATTCCAGCGAAGGTGAAAATCTGAACGCGATTGACCCCGGCGTGACGCTCGCGCCCGACGGGACGCTGTGGCTTTGCTACGGCTCGTATCACGGCAACATCGAGCTGGTGGAACTGAATCCCAAAACCGGTTTGCGAATCGCGACGAATTCGCCGGTCACCATCATCGCCAGCCAGAGCGAAGCGGCGAACATCATTCATCACGGCGAATTTTTTTACCTCCTCGTGAATCACGGCGGCTGCTGTCAGGGGAGCAACAGCACTTACAACATCCGCGTCGGGCGTTCGTTCCAAGTCACCGGGCCGTATCTGGATCGCCACGGGGAAGACCTGGCGCAGGGCGCGGGCACGCTGTTCCTCGCGGCGCAGGGCAAGAACATTGGTCCCGGACATTTTGGCCGGCTGTGGGACGACGGTGTGGAAAAATTCAGTTGCCACTACGAGGCGGAACTGGGCAGCAACGGCCGGTCCGTCCTCGATTTTCGTCCGCTGCTCTGGACGGTGGATGGCTGGCCGGTTGCGGGCGAAAATCTCCGCCAAGGCATTTATCAAATCCGCTCGCAGCGAACCGGCACGATTCTTCAGGCTTCCACCAACGCGGTTGAGACGGTGCGCTATCTGGTTCGCGAAAATCAGCAGTGGAACATCGCGCCGGCAGGTGAAGGTCTTTACAAAATCGCCAGTGCTGCGGGAGAAAATGTTCTGACAGCCACGGGCGAAGCGGCCATGGTCACGCCGTTCACCGGCGCAGAAAACCAGCTGTGGAAAATGGACCAGCTCGCCGACGGCAGCATTCGCATCACGTCGAAGCTGGGCAGGCTCGCACTGACTGCGAAGTTAAAAACCAAACCCGGCAAGGGTGTCGCGCTGGAAAAATTCACCGGCGACGAAGCGCAACGCTGGATTATCGCCACACCATGACAGCTCATGCATCGCCGCCCCGGATCGGAGATCGGCGCTCCGCAGCCGCCACGCGGAGATCTGGTTCAGGCTTTTAAAAATTAACTGCTGACAAAAATCCATGACCTTGAAAAAATTTCGCTGGCTCGTGACCGCTTTGACGGCACTAGCGATGCCCCTGATCGCCGCGGAAAAATTCACGCCGCCCGTGTCGCCGCACGCCACGTTCAATTTCAATCCCGGCTGGAAATTTATGAAGGCCGAGGTGACGAATGCAATGGAAGTCGCGTTCGACGACTCCAAGTGGAGCGACGCGAGCGCGCCGCACACTTACAATGAGGTGGATTCCTACACGGCCATCATCAGCCACAGCGGCGGCGACCGGAAGGCGTGGGCGGGCATCACCTGGTATCGGAAGCATTTCAAGCTGCCGGCGCACGCAAAGGACGGAAAAGTTTTCCTGGAATTTGAAGGGCTGAAACAGGCCGGACGTTTCTGGTTGAATGGAAAACTTGTTGGTCGTTTTGAAAACGGCATCACGGCCTGCGGGCTGGATTTGACAGGCTTCGTGAATTTTGGCGACACGGAAAACGTCATCGCCGTGAAGGTGGACAACAGCAACGACTACACCGAGGAGGCGACCGGCGCGGGCTTCGAGTGGATGGGTCGCGCGTTCAATCCCAACTACGGCGGGCTGAACCACGACATCTGGCTGCATCTCACCGGCAAGGTTTACCAGACGCTGCCGCTCTATGAAAATTTGAAGACGACGGGCGCGTATGTCTGGCCGTCGAATTTTTCCATCAGCAATAAAACGTGCGATGTGAATATCGAAGCGCAGGTAAAAAACGAGTCCGGCGACCAGCAATCCATCACACTTTCCGGCGTGGTCGTGGATGCGGACGGAAAAGTCTGCGCAAAATTTCAGAGCGACGCGCTGGATTTGGTGGGCGGCCAGACTGAGGTTTTCACCGCGAACGGCAGACTGACCGATGTGGAATTCTGGAGCGATGGAACACCCAATCTTTACGACGTTTATTCCATGCTCACGGTGAACGACCAAATCGTGGACGTGCAAAAAATCAAAACGGGTTTCCGCAAGGCCGAGTTCAAAGGCGGTGTCCGAACGGGCGGCGTTTATCTGAACGACAAATTTGTGTGGCTCAGCGGTTACGCGCAGCGTTCGTCGGATGATTGGGCCGGACTCGGTCAGGCGTATCCCGACTGGATGCACGACTACAACGCGCAGCTCATCCGCAGCACACACGCGAATTACATTCGCTGGATGCACGTCGCGCCCCAGGCCGCCGATGTGCGCGCGTGTGACAAGACCGGCATCATCCAAATCTGCCCGGCGGGCGACAAGGAAGGCGACCCGGTTCTCGACAAACGCCTAAAGCCAGAGGTCGCCACGCGCCAGTGGGAGCAGCGCATGGAAGTGATGCGCGACACGATGATTTATTTCCGCAACGCGCCGAGCATTCTGTTTTGGGAGGCGGGCAACAACGGCGTGACCACCGAGCACATGAAGCAGATGGTGGAACTGCGCAAGCAATGGGATCCGAATGGCGGCCGCGCGATGGGCTGTCGCACATTGAATGAACCCTCCGCCACGCCGGTGGCGGAATACTTCGGCGTGATGATCGGGCAGGATGACCAGAAAGATCATCGTGCCGGCGCGACCGATTTGTTCCGCGCCTACAGCGACGAACGCCGCGACCGCGCGCCGTTCATCGAGACGGAAGATTTCCGCGACGAGGCAGCGCGGCGTTTCTGGGACGACTTCTCGCCCCCGCACTTCGGTTTCAAGAAAGGTCCGAACGACACTTACGATTGGAACTCGGAAACGTTTTGCATCGCGGCCGCCGGGCGTTATCACGCTTACGCGCAGAATAAAATTTCCAACCTTAACGCCGCGCACTCGAAGTGGGCGGGCTACGCCTCGATCTACTGGTCAGACTCGAACGCCGACGGGCGCCAGGACAGCAGCGAGGTCTGTCGCGTGAGCGGCAAGGTGGATTCCGTGCGGCTGCCCAAGCAGGCTTACTACGTCTATCGCGTGATGCAGAACGCCGCGCCGGACATCCACATCATCGGGCATTGGAATTATGGGACGAATGTGACGAAGGCGATGTATGTGGCGGCTAATCACTGCGACGCGGTGGAACTTTTTGTGAATGGCAAATCGCTCGGCAAATCCAGCGCGCCGATGAATTGCTACATCTACGCATTCTCCGAAATCAAATTTGCGCCCGGCTCAATCAAAGCCATCGCCACGACAAAAGAAAAAACGGTCGCGCAGATGGAAATCAAAACTGCCGGTGAACCAAAGAAGCTGAAACTCACGCCCATCGTTTCGCCCGCCGGTTTCCACGCCGACGGCGCGGACGTAGCGTTGTTCGATGTCGAAGTTGTGGATGCCAACGACCAGCGTTGTCCGACGGATGAAGCGCGCGTGGACTTCAAACTCGCGGGCCCGGCGATCTGGCGTGGCGGCTACAACAGCGGCAGAATCAATTCCGTGAACAATCTCTGGCTCGACACCGAGTGCGGAATCAACCGCGTCGCCATCCGTTCCACGCTCAAGCCGGGCAGTATCACCCTCACCGCCGCGCGCGACGGGCTGGAGCCTGCCACCGTCCAGATGGAATCCAAGTCTGTCGAAATCAGGAACGGCCTGAGCCAAAGCCGATGAACAAATCAAAGCGCATAACTTTCCAGATGCCATCCGCACTGGCCGGGCCGTGGTCTCGATCAGCGATGCTGTTCGCGGGCTTGATGCTTTTGTTTTGCGGGATTGTTCAAGCGGAGTTGTCCCCCACTGGTTCGCCGAGGCGAGGAGATTTAGTTTTGTTGCGCCGCAACAAACCGGCCGCGATTTTTGTCGAAACCTCCGAAGATCGCGCGGTGCTTCGTGCCGCCCACGATCTGGCATCCGACTTTGAAAGTGTCGGTGGCACCAAACCCGCGATGCCAGCGGGGCCGCAGGACCGCTGCGTTATTATCGGCACGCTGGGCCGCAGCAAGATTATTGATGCCTTGGCTACAGCGGGAAAATTGGAAACCAACGGCATCAGCGGTCGGTGGGAAAGTTACATGCTCCAGGTCGTCAAGAATCCTCTGCCAGGCGTGCAGCAGGCGCTGGTCATCGCGGGCAGCGACCGGCGCGGAACGATTTACGGCATTTATGAACTGTCCGAGATGATCGGCGTGTCGCCGTGGCGGTGGTGGGCGGATGTGCCGGTGAAGCGGCAAGCAACCTTGGCGCTGCACGGCAACGTTCACAAGCAAGGCCCGCCGGCGGTGAAGTTTCGCGGAATTTTTCTGAATGACGAGGACTGGGGCTTGCGTCCATGGGCCAGCAAGACCTTTGAGCCGGAGACGGGCAACATCGGGCCGAAGACGTACGCAAAGATTTTTGAGCTGCTGCTGCGACTACGCGCCAATTACATCTGGCCGGCGATGCATCCGGACACCCGGGCCTTCAATTTTTATCCAACGAACAAGGAGATTGCCGACGCTTACGGCATCGTGATGGGGTCGTCCCATTGCGAACAGATGCTATGCAACAACGTGGACGAGTGGAAGACGGAAGCGAACGGCGAATACAACTACGTGAACAACCGCGACGGCGTGCTGAAGTATTGGGAGCAACGCGTGCGCGACAATGGAAAATTTGAAGGCGTCTATACGCTCGGCATGCGCGGCATCCACGATGGCGCGATGCCCGGTGGTGGCACGGAGCGCGAGAAGGCCGCCCGCCTCCACCGCATCATCGCCGACCAGCGGGAAATGCTGGCTCGATTGGTCAATACGAACCTCATGGAGGTCCCGCAAATTTTCTGCCCGTACAAGGAAGTCCTGCCGCTGTACCGGCTCGCCCCGGACATTTCCGACGACATCACGCTGGTCTGGCCCGACGACAACTATGGTTACATCCGCCAGTTTTCCAACGCGCGCGAGCGTCAACGCAGCGGCGGCGCCGGGGTTTACTATCACCTCTCGTACTGGGGCAGTCCGCGTGACTACCTCTGGCTCTGTTCCACCCCGCCCGCGCTCATCGCTGAGGAAATGACGAAGGCTTACGACTACGGCGCGGACAAGCTTTGGATCGCCAACGTGGGGGACTTGAAACCCGCGGAACTGGACATCGAATTTTTCCTCAAGCTCGCGTGGAATCCGCGTGCATGGAATGGAACGAACACCTACGACCTGTTGAAAACCCAGCTCGCCCGCGATTTCGGAGCGGCGAACGCGGCCGAACTCAGCGCCATTCTGGCTGAGTACTACCGGCTGAATTTCCAGCGGAAGCCGGAGTATCTGGGTGTCGGATTGACCAACACATTTTCCCCGGCGCGCAACGGGGACGAGGTGCGGCAACGTCTGGAAGCGTGGCGCAACCTGGTTCGGCGCGTTGATGTTGTGGAAAAGAAAACAGCGCCGGAAGCGCGCGCCGCATTTTTTGAACTCGTCGCCTATCCGGTCCGCTCCGCGGCGTTGATCAACGAAAAAGCGCTGGCGTTGCTGAAGTATAACGTTGGTGGAGCTGCCAACCTGTTGGCCGGGGCGCAGCAGGCACAAAACGAAATCGAACGTCTCACCCAAGTTTTCAACAACAACATCGCCGGTGGCAAGTGGCGCGGCATGATGTCCCCGAATCCGCGCGGACAGGTTGATTTCAAGATTCCAGCCTTGGTGGCGGGCCGGGCCGTCAAGGAGCCGGCGGCCCAACCACGGGCAGATAAAACTCCGGCCCCGCCGGGCGGCGCGGATTTTGTGGAAGCCAACCAACGGATTGTCATGGAGGGTGAGCACGCGTCCAAGTTTGTTCCTGGAAAAGATTCGGCCTGGCGCACCATCACCGGCCTGGGCTACAACGGCGCGGCGGTCTCCGTTTTCCCGACGGCCGTTGCCGTGCGCGCAACTCCTGAAGAAATCCTTGCGGAATCACCCTGCCTGAAATTCTCCGTGTGGCTGGAGACTCCGGGCGAATGGACCGTGACCGTGCGGGCGCTGCCGACCTTTTCCGTCGAACCGGGCAAGGCCCAGCGCTTTGCAATGGCTTGGGATGACGCGTCACCGAAAATAAGCGCATTGCCGGTCTCCACCAGCGAACGCGACCGGCCATGGCAGGAAAATGTGCTGCGCAATCTGGCGATGGCAACCAGTACAAATTTCATCGAGCGGGCGGGATTGCACAGTCTGAATGTCTGGATGGTGGATCCGGGAATCGTGATTGATGCTATCGTGGCCGGCACCCGCGGCGCGCCGGAGGCGGGCTACACCGGTCCGAAGGAAACCCGGCGGCGGCATTGATCCCCGGGAAGCGGGACGGCTTGAAAACCCGCGCAGTCGTTCAAAAAATTATTGCCAGCAGGAAAACTGTTTGCTAAGCCAGCATCAAGCTGAATGGCCCATTTCAAAGTCTGGTGAATCTTCAGTTGAAAGTTTTCAGTGATGATTTGAAACCCGATGGTCGGGAACAGTCAAGAAAGGCAGTCAGTCAAAACCAAATCATTAAATGAGCACGAAATTATTTGTCGGAAATCTTTCGTTCAACGTAACTGAAAACCAGCTCCAGGATCTTTTCTCGGCGCACGGCACCGTGATGGAAGTGGATCTGATCATGGACAAGTTCAGCGGCCGTCCGCGCGGCTTCGGATTTGTCACCATGGAATCCAAGGAAGCCGCCGAGGCGGCCATCCAGGCGCTCCACGGCAAGCAGGTGGATGGTCGTGCCATGACCGTCAATGAAGCCCGCCCCCGTGAAGAACGCCCGCCGCGTTCCGGCGGCGGTGGGGGCGGTGGCGGCGGATATCGTGGTGGCGGGGACCGCGGAGAACGCAGCGGCGGTGGCGGTGGCGGTTATCGCGGCGGCGGCGGGGAACGCCGCGAATTCCGGGGTTGATTCACCTGCACCTTGAACGCCAGGCAGGTTTCGAGCGCGAGCTTCCGGAAGTACCTCGCGCTTTTTATTTTGTGGCGCGGTTCCGGCCGCCGTTGCCGCGCCCAAGCCTTCGGTCATTGATTCCGGCAAAGCAGCACCCCGTCCACGCTTCAGGGTGGACGGGGTGAATGCATTTGTTTTTAGATCAACCCTTCACGGCTTGTTCAAACGGTAGAAGCGGTTGGTGGGCGGCGGGGTGTTGGTGACGTTGAACTGGACGCCGGCCACAATGGGTTCGTTCGTCACGAAGGCCCAGTTGGTCGGGGCCAGGGAAGGCGTGGCTTCCAGCTTGTAACCGCCCGCCCAAGTCGGCCAATGCAGCCGCACTGCCGGAGCGGGGATGAGCGGATCAATCGCCAGCACCGGCGGCGGGCAGGGCAGGCCGCTGACCTGCACGGTGTAGCTTCCGCAGCCGGCACCGGGCGTGATTTCATTCACGCTGACAAGGAATTTGGCTCCGGCAGGAACGGTCACCGAGCAGCTTTGCGGGCCGGGACTCACATCCACGGTGCTGTCGCCGGAATCGCCGAGGTAGTTGGTCGGGATATTGGTCGGGTCGAAGGCGTTGAGATAGACGCCGGCCTGGACGTTGCAGGCGGAAGTCAGCAGGACGGTGGCGCAGGCATCCGCCGCGGATGTGTTGGTGAAGGCATACACGTCATAGTGGAAGCTGCCGCCGGTGCTGCCTGGGTAAGGCTTGGGCGAGCCACAACTGGCGACCACCAAGTTTCGGGAAATGCGGTTCGTCTGACTCAGATCGCCCGCCGTGATGGAACCAGTGATGGCAGCCAGGCAATTGTCGCAGACCCCGGAGCCGGCGGCGCAGGTGGTGCCGTTGAGGAGCAATGACCAGCAGCGCAGGGTGCCCAGGCTGCCGCC
>JANPGB010000494.1:0-6595 GCA_031423695.1 Verrucomicrobiota bacterium | reverse complement strand
CGCGGAAGGTCTGCCAGTCCTCGGGAGAATTTTTTTCGCGGAGCGCCAGACATTCGCGGGCCAGCGGTTCGGCGGCGGCAAATTTCCCGTTGGCCAGCAGGGTGGTGATCAGCGTGGCCAGTGAATTGGCGGTGTTCGGATCCGCGTTGCCGCTGCGTTTCCTCAGCATAGTCAGGGCTTCGCGTTCGACGGCTTCCGCGTCGTCCCATTTGCCGGCCTGATGGAGCACGCCCGCCAGCTTGCTGAGGTACGTGACTACTTCCGGGTGATCCTCGCCCAGATGTTTTTTTCCCAGCTCGACGGCTTTGCGGTACAGCGTTTCCGCTTCGGCCAGCTTGCCCTGGCGCTCCAGCACCTGCGCCAGACCGTCATTGGCCATCGCCAAGCCGTCGCCGCCATGCATTCGCCGCCCCATTTCCAGGCCTTCGCGCAGCAAGGTTTCCGCCTCCGCCAGCTTCCCCTGCGCCGCGAGAATCTCACCGAGGAACTGCATCGAGCGGGTCAGATCCGGGTGGTCGCCAAGAAACAACTTCCGGCGCAAGGCGAGCGACTCCCGCGCCACCGCCTCGGCTTCGGCCGGTTCGTTTTTGTTGCGCAACACGGCGCTTAACGAGTCGAGCGCCTTGGCCACGTCGGGATGCACGTTGCCGAAAAGTTTGCGCCGGATGGCGAGCATCTCGCGCGTGATCGCTTCCGCTTCGGCCAGCCGGGCTGGGGCGTCGGCCACGCCCGCAGTCCACTGAAAGCGCAGGATGGCGCTCAGGGTGTACATCGCGGATGCGGCTCCCGCGCTTTCCCGGCCGCGCAGCCGCGTCTGCATCGCGAGGGACTGGCGGGTGAGCGTTTCGGCCTCGTCCAGCACACGCCGGTGCATCAAGGCGTCCCCCACCTGGCAGAGCGCGTCGGCCACCGCCCTGTTTTCCTCCCCCAGCGTGGCCCGCGCCAGCCGCAAATTTTCGCGGGCCATGTCCTCCATGTTTTTATACAAGGTCAGCGAGTGGTAGATGTCGGCCAGCAGGAGGCGGAGTTCGATCTGCACCGCCGGCTGGTCTTTGAGATCCTGGCCGAGCCGCGCGGCCGTCCGGTCGAGAATCTCAAGGAGCAGGGTCCGGTCACGGCCCAGCGCGACGGACGGACCGGCGCTCCCCAGCATGTCCTTGAGGAACGCGGCGACCTGCTCGCTCTTGGCCGCGGCGGCGACGGCTTTCCGTTCGGCGGCAACGGCGCGTTCACGGGCGACGCGCTCCTTGAAAAACATCCACGTTGCCAGACCCAGGCCCACGACCAGCGCGAGGAGGACGGCGCTCGCGGCGGCAAAAGCGAGCCGGTTCCGGCGGACCCATTTTTGAAACCGGTAAAGATTAGTCGGCGGCCGGGCGATGACCGGCTCGTGGCTGAGAAAGCGTTGCACGTCGAGCGCCAGGCCGGTGGCGGTTTCGTAACGGCGCGCGCGGTCCTTCTCCAGGGCTTTCATCACGATCCAATCCAGGTCGCCGCGGATCAAGGTGGCCAGTCGCGCCGGCTCGGCTTGGCGATGTTGCGCCACGGCTAGGAGTTCGCCGGCGAGCATGCTGGTCAAGCAGGTCGAGGGTGGTGCGGGTTCCCGTTCGCGAAGGGTGCGGCGCATTTCATCCAGCCCGGCGCGGGCGAGTTCCTTCGCATCGAAAGGCGTCCGGCCCGTGAGCAATTCATACAGCAGCACCCCCAGCGCGTAGATGTCGCTGCGCGTGTCAATGTCCAGTCCGCTCATCTCGGCCTGCTCCGGACTCATATAAGCCGGCGTGCCGATAAACTGCTCGAATGCGGTGAAAAACGTTTTGTCCGTGAGCCGCTGATCGGACGTGGCTTTGGCGATGCCGAAATCAATCACCTTCGGCACCGGCACGCCATCATGCAGCGTCACGAGAATGTTCGACGGCTTAATGTCGCGATGAATGATCCCCTTCTGGTGCGCGTGTTGAATCGCGTGACAAACTTGCACGAACAAAGCGAGGCGCTGTTCGGTGGGCAGATTGGCCTCATCGCAATAGTCGGTGATGCGAATGCCGCGCACGAGTTCCATGACGAAGAACGGCCGGCCGGTGTCGGTGGCGCCTGCGTCGTGAACCTTGGCGATGTTCGGATGATCCATCATCGCCAGCGCCTGCCTCTCCGCCTCGAAGCGCGCGATGACCTGCCGCGTGTCCATACCGAGCTTGATGACCTTGAGCGCGACGCGGCGACGCACCGGTTCCTCCTGTTCGGCCATGTACACCACGCCACAGCCGCCCTCGCCGATTTGCTGGAGCAGCCGGTAGCGGCCGATGCGGTCGCCGGGTTTTTCCGTGAGCGGCGCGGCCGAGGCGAGGTTTTCGCGCACGCTGACGACGGGGGATTGTTCCAGGATGCCGCCGGGCTGCTCGTGTGCCGCGAGCAGGTGTTCGAGGTGTTCGCGCAATTCCGAGTCGGCTCCGCACACTTGCCTCAGGTAATCCGGGCGCTGCGGGGCCGGAAGCGCAAGCGCGGCTTCGAAGATCGCCTCGTCACTTTGGTGGGGCACATTCATGGCATCGGGTGCGGCGACAGCCTACCAAGAATTGAGAAAGTTTGGGAGCAAAAGAACCGGAAACCACGTCAGCCCAGTGCAGATCGGCCCGCTCACGCCGGCGGTCGGCGAAACGCTGCAATTCAACAAACCTGGCGAGGCACAAACGGCGGCGAGACGCACACGAATTCCGGCACCAGGCAGGGCGGGGTGAGGCCACCGCCGGGCGGCTTCACCCTGCCACATTCAGTTCCGTGTTCGATAAAACTTCTTCGCCGCCGTCGCCGCCACGCAGTGGGGACTGGTCGCACTGGGGAGGTCGAACCACGGGCCGGTGAGGTCGTCCGCGTATTGCAGCGTGGCCCCGCAGGTCCACGTGATGATGACCGCTCGCTCGATGGCCAGTTGCGAGCCGACGCCAACGATGACTTTGAAGCTGCACTGGCTGGTGTTGCCGCAGGAATCGGTGGCGACGCAGGTCACGGTGTTCGTGCCGGTCGGGAACACCGAGCCGGAAGGCGGAGTGCAGACGAGGCTCACCGGCCCCGAGCAATTGTCGGTGGCGGTCACGGTGAAGTTCACCGCGCCCCCGTTGGTGTCACACGCGCTGGTAACGATGTCCGCCGGGCAGTGGATGACGGGCGGGACGCCATCATAATGGATCGCCGTCGTGACGGAACTGACACCGCCGCTGCCATCCGTGGCCGTGACGACAAGGATGTTGTCGGTGCACTGGTTGTTCAGGGTGATGTTGAACCCAAACGCCGGCTCGGCGCCGCAGTTGTTGCAGAGGGTTTGCACCGGCCCGCCGTTGAGCGTGTAGCTGATCGCTGCGACGTTGTTGCCGCAACTGCGGACGGTGCCGGTGACGTGGACGGTCTGCGAATTGGTGCAGTCGGGCGCGTCGAGGCTGAGTTGCAGGCACGGTTCAAGCGTGAGGCGCTGGCCGCAGCCGACCGTGACGTCGAGCGGTTCGAGGCCGGCCTGCGCAGATCCGCCGGGCGTGACGCTCGGAAGAAGTTGATACGTGCCTTGCGGCAGATACATCACGACCTGCCCGATGTTCGAGGCGGTGGCCGAACTTTGCGGCGTTCCGTACATGGCCTGAGCATTGACGGTATAGTTAGCGTCGCGGCCCAGAAAATCGGTGCCGGTAAACGAGCCGCTGCCGCTGTGGATGGTCGGCGAGTAGAACGTGCCGGCGGTCGAATGGAAAACCACTTTGACTTCGCTCAAGCAATACGCGACGTCGTGGGTCGTCGGCTGGCCGGGAATGATTTCCACGTCATTGCTGTCGTCCTCGCTCACGTAAAGAACGTTGTAGAAATAATCATTGTCGTTCGTCACCGTGCCGCTGCTCAGGGTGAGGTTGAAATACTTTTGCTTCCAGATGCTCGCCTCGCTTTTCAAGCCGCCAAGCGCCAGTTCGTACTGGCCTTCGTAGGCGCTGGTGACGGGATTGAAACTGCCCGGAAAATCACCATAACCGAGACCGTTCGCCGCCGTGAAGGTCGCACCCGGAGCGAGCCGGTCCACGCCCAGGGCTTCGACCGTCGTCCAGTAAACGCCGTAGGTTCCGAGCGCGTCGGGAATGCCGTCCCCGTTCGCGTCGTCATCACCCGCGTGGAGCACGCCGCGAAGCAGCGACGACTGGCCGAGGCTTTCCGCCGGGCCTTTCAACAGCACATTGCCCCGCAGGGAGCCGGGAGTGATCACGAACAAGTTGGTGAGATCCACCGTCGCGCCGGCCGTGACTGGCAATGGCGGATTCGCTCCCTGTCCCAGCGACGGCGTCTGGAAAACCTGGATCATCCGGTTGGTGCGGATGAGCATTTGGGCGCTTACGGCGTAGCCGGCGGAAAGCGGATCGAGCGTGGACGGCACCACGTTGGAGAGCGTGTAGGCGCCGCTGGACGGTGCGGTGAAGTTCACTCCGGGCAGCGCGCCCCAACGCTGGTTGGAGAACGGGCCGTAGTTCGCAATGACGGTGGTGTAGTTGGGATAGTCGTACAGCGGATTGCTGGCGGCGGTCAGTTCAAACTCACCCAGCAAGTCCACGCTGCCGACGATTTTCGCCAGCGTGCCCGAACTCGGTATCGCCATGCTCACAGTCTTGAAAGCATCGCAAGTGACCACGATGTTGGTGCCCAGGAAAGTTTCAATCCGGTCGGTGTAGAAATTGGTTCCGCGATGAACCGTGATGTCGAGGTGATGGGTTGCGCCGCCGCGCAGATAGATGCGTTGCTGCGTGCTGCCGGCCGGAATCACGGAGCGCACGCCGGTGTAGTTAAAGTCCGGCACCGAGTAGGCGATGATCTTGCCGCCGTCCACCGGCACGGGCGCGCCGCCGGACGTGACGAACTGCACCGTGACCACGCCCACACATTCGGTAAAGTCCAGCGGCGGCGGCGTGCTGCCGATCGCCACCGGCGCGGAAGTCTGGCCGCCGAAATAATAAACGTACTGGTCGCCTTGCATCACGGCGTACGGCGAGACCGCGTAAGCGATGCCGGGACTGGCCGAATCCACGGTCAATTGATACGCCGCAACGGTGCGGTTGGTGGCCGGCAACACATCCGAGTACGCGGCGATGGGCGGTGCGGGCGGGATGCTGTTGGCCACCACCACGACGTTGCTCATGCCCTCGTTGCCGGGCGCTTTCAAGAGGTTCAAAATGGCGGCGTTCGCATTGCTGAAGCGCAGTTGGCCGCTGATGGTGTTGGGGTTGAGGATGACCTGGCCGTTGCCCGGCATGATCCCGGCAACAAGTCCGGCGAGGAACAGGAGCACGACCGCTCGGCGGCTCCCCTTCAATGAGATGTTGTTTGTGTTCATAACGTTTCCGCTGGGTTGCATTGATTTCTTTGCGGCGAGCTGGCCCGGCCGGGAAGCAGATTCGTCCGATCCCCTGACCGACGCTGGTGGTTGTCCGAGCCGGCTGTCAACCCGTCATATACCAGTGCGAATTTTTTTGCTGAAAAGGATCAGCCGCCTGGGAAATATTATTACCTGAAGTGGAGCGCGGCGGGAGGTTGACCGCCTCACGTCGGAGGCTGCGGGGATTTGGATTTGCCGCATGAACTTTACAATTCACCCGTCACCGTTAACGCGCGAAGGTCTCCGCCAGCGCCACAGCTTCGAGCATGGCTTTACTTTTGTTCACCGTTTCCTGAAATTCTGCCTCCGGTTCGGAGTCGTTCACCCAGCCGCCGCCGGTCTGCACGCTTACCCTGGCCCGCGGGAGCGGGAAATGCCCCTCGCCCATCGGATGGGAGAGGATGCCACGAAGTGATAGGTGAGAGCCGTCGCTGGCCGGGTGCGGGTTGTTAAGGAAAGCACAGCGCGGTACGGATGGTGATGCAGGTGTCCAGATTGCCGTTGAAGCTGAAGTAGCTCACGGAACTGGGATCTATGCTTCGCTTGAAAAAACCCGGCAAACGTGCTTTCCTTTTGGTGTTCACCAATCTGTCGCACCCAGTCAACTCGGATAATGCGCTTATGAAAACGAATCCTGCTCTCCGCACGTTCGCCCTCGCGGCCCTTCTGCTGTCCACCCTCAACCCTCAGCCCTCAACGGCGTTCGCCCAGGGCACGGCGTTCACTTATCAAGGCCGGCTCAATGACGGCGGCGCGCCCGCCAACGGCAATTATGATTTGCGATTCACCATTCACGACGCATTGAGCAGTGGCGCGGTTGTCGCCGGGCCGCTGACCAACGCACCGACCGCCGTAAGCAACGGCCTGTTCACCGTCACGCTCAACTTCGGCGCGGGCGCGTTTCCCGGTGCAGACCGCTGGCTCGAAATCGGCGTGCGGAGCAACGGTGTCGCGGCCTTCACGACGGTTTCGCCCAGACAGCAATTGACGCCCACGCCTTACGCGATCACGGCGGGCAACGTCGTGAGCAACGGCCTTGCTTCCGGCACTTATGGCAACGCTGTCACATTCAACAACGCTGCCAACGGTTTCACCGGCAACGGCAGCGGCCTAACCAGTCTCAACGCGAACAATCTGTCCAGCGGCTCCGTGCCTTCAGCCGCATTGGGCAACGCGTGGAAAATTACCGGCAAC
>JANPGB010000493.1:0-1514 GCA_031423695.1 Verrucomicrobiota bacterium | reverse complement strand
GTTTCGCGGGCGTCCCAAGCTCGCGAGCGCGCCATGATCGCCCGGGCGGCGCTGGCGGATTGCCGGCTCTGCGCGCATGACTGCGGCGTGAACCGGTTGGCCGGGCCGGCGGGACTTTGCCATGCGGGAACCGAGGCGAAGATTTTTTCCGCGCAGGTCGAGGTGTCCGACGAACTGGAATTGATCCCGACCTTCGCCATCGCCTTGAGCGGATGCGACCTTCGCTGCGATTTTTGCATTACCGGCGCGCCGAGCTGGAATCCGCGTCTGGGCGAGGCTTTGACGGTTGAAGCACTCGTGGCTCGCGCCAACGCTGCGCTGGCCAAGGGTGCGCGCACGGTGATGATTCTCGGCGGCGAACCGACGGTTCATCTGCACACCGCGCTAGAAATTGTCGCCGCCCTGCCAGACGACGCGAAGCTGGTTTGGAAAACCAACGCGCATGGATCGGCGTCCGCGCGGGTATTGCTCGACGGCATGTTCGATGTCTGGCTGGCCGACTATAAATTTGGCAACGACGCCTGCGCGCAACGGCTGGCGAAAGTTCCGGATTACAACCGCGTCGTCCGGGAAAATCTTTTGTGGGCCAATGACCACAGCGAGTTGATCGTGCGGCATCTGCTGATGCCGGGGCATGTCGAGTGTTGCTGGCGGCCGGTGGCGGAGTGGTTGGCGGAAAATCTGCCGGGCGTGAAAGTGAATTTACGCTCCGGCTTCTGGCCGGCGTGGCACGCGGCTCGGCACACGGAATTACGCGGGACGGTTTCCGATCACGAAGCGCGGTGGGCGTGGCAGATTGCTGAAAAACTCGGCCTGAATTTGATTGGATGAGATTTTGATTTTTCCAAAACAGAAAACACTCTCCATGCAAACTACGAATCAGACCAGCAACCATGAGCCGGAGTTTCAAGTGGAAGGGGAAATCACCATTTCAAGCTATAATCATCGCGGGCAAATCACCCAAGAGAAGTCTACTGTCCAGAAAAGGCCTTTTGTAGTGGCCAGAAAAGGATGGCTATGGAAAATCCGAACTGCGGATTTGGATTTTGAGACTCCTTTTTTTGAGGAAATGGGCTGTGACGGCACGACCATTTTCAAATTGTTTCAATACGACGAGGAAGCTTTGCGCCAAAAGTTAGGCGACCTCAAAAACGCGCTCTCCGCCACCGGAAGGATTTTTCCCTGTAATCATCCTGTGGGCATGGATAGCAGTTATGCCTATCTGCTTTGGCTCGCGTTTTGTTCTTCGGATTATTTTGCCTCCCGCAAAGACAGCTTGATCATCTCTCCAGAATATCTCGTAAGGGATGAAGGCCACGGAAAAGCCAAGCCGGCCAAATGGCAGCTCAATGAGTCATTTTTGCCGAGCAGAGTGGATTGGTATTCGGACGGGAAAGAATACGGTTATCCGCCGCCGTTTGATGCCGAGTATTTGAGTCACGCTTTTGAGGTGATCGGCTGGATCGAGGTTTCCGGGCTTCGTTTGCCCGGTAGCTTCAGGTTGAAGAGTTTCT
>JANPGB010000492.1:0-2412 GCA_031423695.1 Verrucomicrobiota bacterium | reverse complement strand
GCCGTTGATAAATTTGAAACCATCCACCGGCTCGGCAGCGGCGGCCTTGCGCCCTTTGCGCAACAGCGATTCGAGCAATGACGGCGGAGGGGGCGCGAGCGCCATGCGCTGTTCGAGCGTGCGCGTAATCAGGTAGATATTTCGCAGGTGCGAATAGACGACGCGCATGAATTTCTCAATGCGCTGGCTGGGGGAACGGTCGGAGTAGCCGAGGTTGCTGGCCACGGCGGGCTGGAGGTTTTTTCCCAGCACGTCGGTTGCGCGCTCGGTGTGGTAGTGCATCTCGGTGCGCACGCGGAGCAGAAAATCGTAGGCGGTCTCCAGCTGCTTGCGCTCGGCCAGGCTGACGAATTCCAGCTGCTGCAACTCCGCCAGCGAGCGCGTGCGGTGCTTGAAAAACGTCATCCACAGCAGGTTTTGATAATCCCGCAGGCCGCCGCAGCCGCTCTTGACGTTGGGCTCCTGCATGCACGCAGAGTTGCCGAATTTGGCGCGCCGCGAGGATTGGTCTTCCAGCCGCAGGGCGATGTACTTGTCCACATAACCGGTGACGCATTTGGCGACCACCGTCTTTTGAAATTGTTTGAACAGCTTCTCGTCACCGGTGATGAAGCGCGCCTCGATCAGCGAGGTCTTGGACTGCATGTCGGTGTTGGCCACCTTCACCGCGTCTTCGACGCTGCGCACCGAATGGCCGACTTTGAGGCCGATGTCCCAAAGCGGATAAAGAATCCCGTCCACCACGCGCGACAGATGCGGTGAGGCCTTGCGCCCCGCGACCACCTGCCCGTCATGAAGAAACATGAAATCTATGTCGCTGTGCGGATTGAGTTCCGCGCGACCATAGCCGCCGATGGCGACCAGTGCGAGCGACGGAAACTCCTTCTGGGCCTGTTCGGACAAGGTGCTCTTGGCGGTGTTCCAAAGATAACGAAGCATCACATCCAAAATAGTGGCCCGGGCCAGGCAAACCGCACGGCCGCCGCCGCCGGCGCGATGTAGCAACTTCAAGCGGTGGGTCTCCACCTTGAGGAATGTTTTGTAGCGCGCCAGTTCCTGCTGGGCGTTCCGTCCCGGCGGCAATGTCAGCCGGCCGGCGGCACTGGCTTCGATTTTCTTGATCAAATCCTGCATTCGCGCGGAGAGATTGGTTGGTAATCTAATCGAAAGCAATCATTCTGCCGGTCGAGTTCGGTATCGCCTGAATCGCAGCGCCGGTTGGTGCGTCAAGGCATCGTCACGAGCAAGCCAGCGGCGGAAAGCGAATCTCGGCCCGTCGAAAGCTGAACGCGCCCTCCCGGTGCCGCATGTCACCCGGCCAGCTGAGGTGTGGCATCAGGCGACTCTGGAGATGTTTTACAGGACAAGATGGGCCAATTGGCCGGCGGGCAGTGGCGAGGATGGAACAATCTTTCACGAAAGGACGCCCGTGACGTGGGGTCCGACCGGATAAAGTGGTCATATTCTCCGTCGAACAGGTGCCGCGCGAATCGGCAAGACATATGCCTGCCGTCGGTTCTGCCGCGCCCGTGTCAGCAGGCTCATTGGCAACTTTTCTGACGAAAACTCTTGACTCGCTGGGGGCACTATGAATAAATCCAGCGAAACCAACGACTAGAAACGGACTCGGTGTGAAACCGAACTAGCAATGAAGACAATCACGATTCAGCACATCTTAATTTATCGCCGGCACGTGATGCTTGCATTATTGCTTGTGGGATTGGGTACACGAACCCAAGCCACTCTGTGGACTCTGACGGACGGCGATTCGTCGGTCAAAGTGGACGATGTCGTGGGGCGGGCGTATGACTGGACGGTTGGAGGGGTAAATCAATTGAACCAGCAGTGGTTTTACTATCGCCCGGCTACCAGCGGAGCGGAGAATGGAATTCAAAGCATCAGTGCCCCAAACAGCATTCTAAGTGACCCCACTTTGCTCACCACAACCTACGCCAACGCCTCCATCAGCGTTCAAGTTAAATTCACCCTGATTGACAGCGCCACGCCTGGGACTTCAGGTTTTAATGAGGAGATCACCATAAATAATTTATCTGGCGCCGCCATGAATTTGTCGTTCTTTCAATATTCCGATTACAATTTGGGCGGCAATGCGTTTGATCAAACTGTGTTGATGACACAAATTGGCCCACGATACGGGAAGGCCGTTCAAACTGACGGGCTATGGCAACTGACGGAAACGGTTAATGGCATAGGCACCACGGTTCGGGTTGAAGCAGCCTTGGCCAACCAAACCTTGACCAGCCTCACTGACGGATCTACGACAACCCTGAACAATGTTGACAATGCTGGCGGTGGAGATCTGACCTACGCGTTTCAGTGGGATAAGACCCTTGCCGCGGGTACAACCTTGCAATTGAGTAAATTGCAACAATTACAACTGGTTCCCGAACC
>JANPGB010000491.1:0-4345 GCA_031423695.1 Verrucomicrobiota bacterium | reverse complement strand
GCGCTGGGGCACCTTCAACATCGAAGCGAGTCGCATCTGGTTGAACCTCGAACTGGCCAAGTAGCCGGTGCATTGCCTGGAATACATCGTCGCCCACGAGCTGGTGCATCTGATCGAGCGGAACCACAACGACCGCTTTGTTTCAATTCTGGAACGGCACTTGCCGCACTGGCGGCTAAACCGGCAGGAACTTAATTCCGCGCCGCTGGCAAATGAAACGTGGAGTTATTGATCTGGCCAATTTATGAACCAACCAAGACCGCAGTCGCTCGCGGAGAAAGAAGCTGAAACCAGGAAAGGCAGTGTCCTGCTAAAGCACGCCTATCTCTACAAAATCACCAGGGGGGTGCTGCTGGCCAGGAACCACCCCAAAGTCCGCCCCGAAGTGCTGGAGATTTTTGAGGAGCTGGTGGAAGTAGCAGCGAAATACAGGAAGTTGACCGGTTGGCATCTTCCTGTTTTGGGCGACCTGGGTGAACTGTTTGCAGAGATTATCTTCGGTCTCAAGCGACACAATCCGATGACCCGGGGCTCAGATGGAAAACTCGGGAACGATTTTGTCGAGGTGAAAACCATCACGCCGGATAAACACAACGACGTGGTGCAAGTCAAACGCGCCGGCAATTTCGGTAAATTGGTGGTCGTCAAAATCTCGGACGATTTCCAGTTCGGCGCCCGCATGGTTGAGCGACGGATACTCAAGAAAGGCGTCAGCAAGTTTGCCACGCTTTCCTGGCAGTCAATGATCGAGGGCGCCCCGGACGAAGCGATGCACAGGAGTTTTCCAATCAAGAATTTCTCATCCGATCGGAATCCGCGGGACACAGACAACTTGGACATTTCGCAATACCTGAGTAAAATCTTCCAAGACTGGCAGGGCAGTCGAAACGCCTTTCCACAGAACACCCATCCTGCATCACAATGGCCAATACCGTTCTTCGGCAATCCCAACACGGCTCTCGTGGCTACAGTCGGCGTAAATCCCTCGTCCGGTGAATTTGTCCCGACGCGGAACTGGGGCGCCGAGGAAAGTGTCAAAGACTGGAAGCTGCGCCTGAAAAATTACTTCAAGCACACCACTCCGGCTCACGACTGGTTTAAACCCTGGCGCACCGGCTTAGCGGCTCGAATCCAAAGGCTCTCCAACTGGCCTGCGAAGAATGGCCGCCGACCGATGCCGCCAGAATCTTTGCCAGCGGGCGTGAACTTTGTGCGCTCATTGAAGCTGCCAGCGAGTCCTGCCGCGATTTGCTTGCTTTGCTTCAGTCACCGCGAACCTCAGCTTCCCGAGCTGAGTTGGTATGCCTGGTTGAATTGGTGGACTGCCTGTTGGGACCATTGCCTGTTGGCCCCGGATTTGCCACGGCAACTTGGAGTGAAATCGCCCCCGTACTCGATCAATGGATTGTCCTCGCCAAAGAACGGGCGAATTTGCGCGCCGGGCTCAAAGGTTACGACGAGCCAAAGTTTTTGGCCTTGGATCTGGAAGGGTTGCAGCAACGCTGGAGCCGGGCGCAATCGTCTTGGTTCCTGCCAAAATGGTGGCATACGAGTGGTGTTCGCCGGCAACTACAACCCACCCGCACCGAGCATGTCCCGCCAGATGCGGCGGGTATCGCAGCCAACCTAAAAGCCGGGATTCGCCTGCGCGCCAACATCGCTTCCTTGGCGAGCGCGAAGCATATCGCCGAATCAGTCCTCGGACCGATTTGGGCTGGCGGAGAGCCCGACGCCGAACACTTGGTTCAAGTCCGCGCGTGGGGTGAGAATTTGCACAACAGTCTGGCCGCTTGCGCCGGCACTGATCTGGAATGGCTCCATCACACCAGGCTGTGGCTGGCGGGACTATTCTCTGACGGTCCCTCGGCCTATGCGGTTGGCACCCCGGTCGGCAAGCGACTGGGCCGCTACCGGGAGGCGATCACTCAATTTGACGGGCTTTTTGGTTCATTGAGCGCCGAGATTGGCTTGGCCCGCGGCCCGCTTGATAATGCCCCCGATCACTTCGAGGCTGTCGCGGCTGTTCTCCGTGGCTTTCTACAAAACGGCGCGCGGCTGCGAGTCATTAACAGCAGCCTGACCTCCGCTGCGCCCACCGCCCAAGCATGTCTCGCTGGAATTTGGAATAAAGGTGAGCCCGTCGTAGCCGTGCTCAAACAGACCCATGGGTGGGGGCGCGAGCTTCACACCGCCATGGTTGGGTGTGCAGGCGACGACCTGACTTGGCTTGGCCACCTGCGCCAGTTATTGGCCGGTCTGTTTGCCGAAGGCCCCGACGCCTACGCTCCGGGCACGAGTATTGGCGCGCGCCTTGTCGATTGCCGGAATGCGTTTGATCAGTTTAACGAGGCATACGTCAACTTTGCCAACGAGGCGCGGCTGGAGCGCGATTCGCTTGATGCGGCGACGGACCATTTTTCCGCCGTCAAAGCACTCACAGAAAGAATCCCGGCCGCCTGGCCAAAACTACGTCTTTGGTGTTCGTGGCAAAAGGCGCGGCAGGAAAGTTTGCGCCTCAACCTTGCCCCCATTGTTGCGGCATTGGAATCTTCCGGGGCACAAACCCTTGACGTGCCCCGATTGTTTGAGCGCAGTTTCCGGCGGGCGTTGCTGTTCGCCGTCATCGAACGAGAACCACTCTTGCGCGATTTCTTTGGACGCGAGCACGGCGAGCGCATTGACCGGTTCCGCCAACTCGATGAATTGTTGGCCGGTCTGACACGGGATCTTATCCGCGCCCGGTTGGCCGCCGGCATTCCGCGGGATCAGGCAACGCACGATATTCCCAAGGCAGAATTGGGCCTCTTGCGGAAAGAGATTGGCAAAAAAATGCGCCACATCCCCGTTCGGCAGTTGCTGGGCCGGATTCCAAAATTGCTGCCCCATTTGAAACCGTGCGTGCTGATGAGCCCGCTCTCCGTTGCCCAATACCTGGAGCCGGCTCACGAGGCTTTTGATGTCGTGATTTTCGACGAGGCTTCCCAAATACCCGTCTGGGATGCGGTGGGTGCCATCGCCCGCGGCAAGCAGTTGATTGTGGTCGGCGATCCGAAGCAACTACCTCCCACCAACTTTTTCAATACCGCAGATGACTCGGAGGATGGCGCCAGTGAGATCAATCTGGAGAAGGATTTGGAGAGTATCCTGGATGAATTGCTGACCAACGGTATGCGCCACAAACGGCTGAAATGGCACTATCGCAGTCGTCACGAAGGTTTGATTGCCTTCAGCAACCATCAATATTATGACAATGAACTGCTGACCTTTCCCTCGCCCGAAGCAGCTCTGGGCGGAGTGCAGTTCAGACATCTACCCGAAGCGCGCTACGATAAAGGCAAATCCCGCACCAACTTGGGCGAAGCCAGAGCCTTGGTCTCTGAACTGGTCCACCGCCTGAGACAGAACGGCGGGCCAGCGCGCTCTTATGGAGTCGTAACCTTTAGTCAAGCCCAGCAGAATCTGGTTGAAGACCTGCTCGACGAAGAGCGCCGCAAGTTTCCCGAGCTCGAAACTCATTTTAGCGATGCTCCGCCGGTGGAGGGGGAGCCGGTGTTTGTAAAAAATTTGGAGAACGTGCAGGGCGACGAACGGGACGTGATCCTTTTCTCCATTTGCTACGGGCCGGATATATCCGGCCGCGTCTCCATGAATTTTGGTCCCCTAAACCGTGACGGCGGCGAGCGGCGGCTGAACGTGGCCATTACGCGGGCCAAACACGAGGTGCTGGTTTTTACCAGCTTGCGCGGGGACCAGATAGATCTTACCCGCACCCGCGCCCGGGGCGTGCGTGATCTCAAATACTTTCTGGATTATGCCGAGCGCGGGCCGAAAGCCTTGACCGCAGCGACTAGCGCCTCTGCGGCCGCCGCGCCTGACTCCGAGTTTGAGCGCATGGTTGCGGATCGCATTCGCAGCAGAGGTTATGAGGTCCATCACCAGGTGGGATGCTCGGGATACCGGATCGATCTGGGTGTGGTTGATCCGCGCTCCCCGGGCCGTTATCTGCTCGGCGTAGAGTGTGATGGAGCCACATATCACAGTGCACTCTGGGCGCGCGAGAGGGATCGATTACGCCAAGAGGTGCTAGAACACTTGGGTTGGAAGTTCCACCCTGGTGCAAAAATGTAGGTCCATTTGCCAAGCCGGTCATACCAAGACGGTAGTTGTAAGAAACGAAGATGAAGTCAGTGCTGAGGTCGAACAATCCTTCCGGCGTGTTTTGAGATTTGGATCCCCCCGTGAATCCACCACCATAGGTCCACTGCAGAACTGGAAGGCTCTTGCCTTCAGCATTAGCTGGCACCCAGATATCCATGAACAAACAGTCCTCCGTCGCAGAGCAGTC
>JANPGB010000490.1:0-1648 GCA_031423695.1 Verrucomicrobiota bacterium | reverse complement strand
GGCGACCGCTGATCATCTCGTCGATAATGTCGGCCGCGGTCATCAGCCGTTTGGTCTGACCGACGGATTCGCCGGCCAACAGGCGAAGGTCCGCTTCGACCACACGCGGCGGCGGTATCATCGGGGAAGAATCGCCGGTGGTGAAAGATAGCGTGTCCTTGCCCGCTGCTTTGATATCGAGACCCAGGCCGCGCAGCACACGTTCGAGCGCTTCGGAAAACTCGCCGACGGAGACGGTGTTCTGGCCTTTCTCCGATTTGAAGTAATGCAGGACCGCTTCCGCCGCGTGACCGACGAGATCGGCATCGAGCCATTTGGTCGAGTCGCCCATCAGCTCGACGGTGACCTCGTGTGCGGAGCAAGGGATATCCTCGCCCTCGATGGTTCTAAATACCAGGCAATCTGGCCGTAAGAGTATCATAAGGCTTTTCCAGCTTTTTGACTTCTTGGACGAAATCGGTGGCTTCCTCGAAGCGTCGGTAAATGCTCGCGTAGCGAACATAGGCGACCGGGTCCAGCTCCCGCAGACCTTCCATCACGCGCGTGCCGACCGCGCCGTAAGGAACCTCACGGTCAAAGTTGCCGCCGAGATCTGCGATGATGTTTTCCACGAGCTCAGTGATGGCTTCCTGCGTGACCGGCCGCTTTTGACAAGCCTTCTGAATGCTGGCGATGAGCTTCTCGCGGGAAAGTTCCTCGAAACGTCCATCGCGCTTGAGCACCATCAAGTGCGGTTGCTCGATTTCCTCGTAGGTGGTGTAACGGTGCTCGCAGCCGAGGCATTCACGACGGCGCCGGATGGTCGTTCCGCCGCCAGAGGCGCGCGAATCGATCACCTTATCGTCCTGACATCCGCATTTGGGACAACGCATACAATGTGCGCCACGCTACCGCTAATTGTGGCGTGAGTGTTGGTAGCACACTGCATTTGGTGTAGTCAAGGGAGCGGGTTCAAGGTTCAGGGCAGAGGCATCTAAATTTGCGCTCCCAGCAGGCGGAGCAGATAGGCGTGATCCCGGCTCGCGTTGAGTTGTCTGCCCTTGATGCCCCGCCTTTTGGTTTTCTCCCGTTTCAACAGATTCAACGCCAGTCGCCGCAGGGTGGCCAGGTTCTCCGCCGCGTGGCCCGCGCGCGCCCGGCTTTGATCCTCCCGAAACCACACGTCGAGCACCCGGTGCAGTTTGTTCTCCACGCCCCACCGACTGGAGTCCCGCCCACTTCTCCCGATCCGCAAACCACGCCAGCTCCGCGCTCTGATGGTAGCGGCGCATCTCGATCCGGCCGTGATCCTACTCCACCGTCCCCCACTGCGCCAAGGTCGCCGCGCCGGTGGAAAGTTTGGCCCCGGCCGGGAGGCGGTTGAAAGTGTCGTGGCTGGGAATGCCGTTGCGCAGCGTGAGAAATGTTTGGAACCAGTCGCGCCTGGCGTGGCCGAAGTCCTCCATGTCGTTGAAGCTCTCGCCGCCACACGGCAAGGTGCAGATGGCGATGACGAGGATGTCGATGAGATCGTGCTCCTTGGTGCGGTTGACGCGCGGATCAGGCAGGTCCTGGAAGTGAGTAGATCAAACTCAGTGTCGGATGCGTCTGCATCCGCACTCATCTATGCGCACTGTTCAAAAGTACAAGGCAAATTATTCCTCCCCCC
>JANPGB010000489.1:0-2583 GCA_031423695.1 Verrucomicrobiota bacterium | reverse complement strand
AAAAGTGTGACGCTGCGTTTGCTCTGGCAGGAATACCGGCGCAACCATCCGGAGGGTTACGGCTACAGCCGCTTCTGCGAACTCTACGATCGTTGGGCTGGGACGATCGATCCAGTGCTCCGCCAGGCACATCGGCCCGGGGAGAAGATGTTTGTGGATTGGGCCGGGCAAACGGTTCCGATCTACAACTCGACCGATGGCACGGTGGCTCCGGCCTTCCTGTTTGTGGCCGTGCTGGGAGCGAGCAACAAAACGTATGCGGAAGCCTTCCTGAACCAAAAACTGCCGGCCTGGATCACAGCTCATTGTCACGCGTATGGATTTTTCGGGGGAGTGCCCAAAGTGACGGTGCCCGATAATCCCAAGACGGCGGTGATCCAGGCTTGCCGGTATGAACCGCTGCTGCAGGCCTCCTACCTGGAGATGGCGCAGCATTATGGCACGCTGATTATCCCCGCCCGGCCGCGCCGCCCGAAGGACAAAGCCAAGGTGGAAGCGGCGGTGCTCATTGCCGAACGCCAACTGCTGGCCGCCTTGCGGGACCAGAAGTTTTTTGCGGTGGAAGCTTTGAACATCGCTCTGCGCGCGGGCCTAATCCAACTCAACAGCCAGCCCTTTCAAAAGCTGGAAGGTTCACGAGATAGTTGGTTTGAGACCCAGGAAAAGGCGGTCCTCTTGCCCCTGCCGACTCAAACCTACGAGCTGGCCATGTGGGGGAAAGCCACCGTCAACATCGATTATCACGTGGTGGTCGAGAAACATTACTACAGCGCGCCGCATGCTTTCATCCATACCGAACTGGCGGTGCGGTTGACCGGAACGACCGTCGAACTCTTTCACAGCGGCAAGCGAGTCGCAGCCCACGCGCGCAGCTTTCAGCCCGGCCAGTTTACGACCCTGGAGGAGCACCGGCCCAAGTCCCATCAAAAATATCTGCAATGGACCCCGAGCCGCTTGATCCAGTGGGCAGGCAAAGTCGGTCCGGCCTGCGGTCAATTAGTCGAGCAGATCCTGCAAAGCCGCCCCCATCCCGAGATGGGGTTTCGCTCCGTGCTGGGCATCATGCGCCTGGGCAAAGGAGCGGGCGAAGCTCGTCTGGAAGCCGCTTGCCGCCGCGCGTTACATTTTGGCGCCTGTTCCTACAAGAGCATCCAATCGATCCTGGATCACCAATTGGACCAGCAACCGCTGGAGCAGGAACTGCCATTCAAGAGTCCCGCCCACGAGAATGTGCGGGGCCAAAACTACTACCAACCTCCACCCGAACAAAAATAAATGCTCTACTTCCAAACCTTGGAAAAACTCAAGGCCCTGCGCCTGGAAGGCATGGCCGCGGCCTTGGAAGAACAAAGAAAACAAGCCAGTGTCACCAAACTGGAATTTGAAGAACGCCTGGCCCTTTTGGTCGAGCGCCAATGGTCCTGGAAAGAGAACCGGGCCCTGGCGGCTCGCCTGAAACGGGCTCAGTTAAAAATCCCCAACGCCTGCCTGGAGGATATTGATTACGCCAGCCACCGCGGGCTCAAGCGAGCCCAGGTCGAACAACTGCGAGCCAGCGAATGGATCCAAAGCCATCGCAACTGCCTCATCACCGGCCCCACCGGAGTGGGCAAAACCTATCTGGGCTGCGCCCTGGGCCAGCAAGTTTGCCGCGATGGCTTCAGAATCATTTACTATTATGCGCCCAAACTGTTTCGCGCCCTCCAGCAGGCCCAGGCCGATGGCAGCCTCACCAAGCTGCTCAAGAGCTTGCAGAAGGCCCGATTACTGATCGTGGACGATCTCGGCATTGGCTCCGTGGGAGCCAAACAATACCGAGACTTTCTGGAAATTTTGGATGATCGAAACGGGATCGGATCGACTCTGATCACCAGCCAGTTCCCGGTCGCGCAGTGGCACGAGGTGATCGCCGATGGAACCGTGGCCGACGCGATCCTGGATCGCTTGGTTCATAATGCCTATCGGTTGGAACTCAAAGGCGAATCCATGCGCAAGCAGCCAGCGGCTCATCCGCGGAAGGAGGAGGAAAAATGAAAAACCTGCGGAGGAAATCCTGCGGACGGCCCCACGTTGGATCGAGGACGGAGTTATTCACAAATGACTCCAACCTGCGACGCAAGCTGGAGGACATTCTCGGTTGGAGTCATTTGTGAATAACTCCTTGTTTGGTATTCGAGAATCACGGGTTGTCCGGAGTGAAAACCTTGACTCATTTCGGACAGTTCTTTATGACTAACCCCAGAGCGTCGCTTCGCTCCGAGAACCGTCCGCTTTGGATCGGATTAGGTGTCCGACAATTATCGGAATCGGTGTCCGCTTTCAGCGGAATACGCAGTTTCTTGCCGGATTGCCGTGCTGGCAGCGCATTTTGCTGCCAAATTACCGCGCTTCTGTCGCAGCCTTGCGATGGATTTGGCAAAGCGGTTTTCCCGGCTGGTACGACCGATCTGGTGGGACAGCACGGGCTGCATCCTGCTGCCACCCAATTACCGCGCTGCGGTCATAGCCTTGCGACGAGACGGGCAGCCTCATTCGGCAGTGCTGTGCGATCTATCTGGAAGCACGCCTTGTCTCCTCATGGGT
>JANPGB010000488.1:0-1530 GCA_031423695.1 Verrucomicrobiota bacterium | reverse complement strand
TGGTGGGCGCGACAGGGGTCGAACCTGCACGGATTGCTCCACAGGATCCTAAGTCCTGCGTGTCTGCCAATTCCACCACGCGCCCACGACAGGAAAAGCATTGCCGGAAAAGGGTTGGTGGGGCAAGCGCAGGGTTTTGTCTGCGAACGCCGTTGCCTTTCGCGGGACGGCTCATTAGTTTAGGCAAAACAATTGTGAACGCCACCGAGTCCAAATACGTTGAAAAGAAACCGTATCTCTCCCGCCACTCGCACGAACTGGCCGTGACGCAGCGCGAGTCCGAGGAGCGGCTGGCCAAGGAATTCAATGATAGTTGGTACCGCTCCGCGAAAGAAGAATGGCCCAAGTTCGTGCATTACCTGACGGGACAATGCGGCATTAAATTTCATGGCCGGGTGCTTGAGATAGGCGCGGGCGGCGCGTGGTTCAGCGCGGAACTTTCCAAGCTGCCCAACGTGGTCGAGGTCATCACCACGGATTATTCGCCCAAGCTGCTGCAGGAACAGGCGCCAAAAGTTTTCAAGCTGCTCAACGCGAACGGCGCGAAGATCACGCGGATACCGGCGGACTTTTATCAACTGGGTTTTCCCGCCAATTATTTTGACTACGTGGTCTGCTCCTCGGTGCTGCATCGCACCGCCAACATGGTGTCGGTGTTGCGCGAAATGAAGCGGGTGCTCAAGCCGGGCGGACGGCTCGTGGCGATCCGCGAACCGGTCTGGCCGCTCATGCAGTTGCGGTCGCGCGCCAAGGCCCGCGCCCAGGTCGTCGCGGCGGGGGTGGCGGATCCGTTTTACTCGCTCGCGGATTACCGGGAGTTTTTCCTGCAGGCCGGGCTGACGCTGGAAACACGCCGCGTCAACCTCTCGCGCGGGTTCAAGTATTACGTGAACAAGATTGTCAACGGCCTGACCCATGCCCGCTATGCTTTCGTGAGCACGAAGAAGTCAAAGTCGTAGGAAGTGTTTCAAATTGTTTCCATCTTCCAGCACCGGAGGTGCGAAAGAAAATAGCCCGCGGCGACAGCCGTAGGACCAACGGAAAAAATCCAAAGCCCCGACCGGGGCTTGCGTTTAACTCCTCCCTAACCCACGGCTTTCTCGCCGAGGGCTACGTTCTCCCGCTGCTCCGGAGCTAAACGATCAGCAGACAAACCCGCTGCGCAAACCGTAGGCGACTTCGTTCCAGCCCAGCTCGCGCTTGAACTGACGGACTTTCGTCTCCGCATCAATGATCACCAGTTCAATGCCCGCCATCGTCGCGAAATCTTCGAGCATCTCGGTGGTGACGGCCTGGCTGAAACCGGAATGATGCGCGCCGCCCGCGTGAATCCAGCAGGCGCAGGCGTCTTCAAAGTTCGGCCGGCATTTCCACACCGCCTGCGCGACGGGCAGCTTGGGCATCGGCTGCGGCGTCTTGACCACGTCCACTTCATTCACGAGCAGACGGAAGCGGTTGCCGAAATCCATCAGCGCCGCGTTCAAGCCCGCCCCGACGGTCGTGTTGAAAACGAGGCGCGCAGGATCGGCC
>JANPGB010000487.1:0-4265 GCA_031423695.1 Verrucomicrobiota bacterium | reverse complement strand
CGTTTTCATTCTCGCCGATGATCTCGGTTACGGCGACGTGACTTGTTTTAACGCACAGTCGAAAATCCCAACGCCTCATCTCGACAAGCTCGCAATGCAGGGAATGCGGTTCACCGATGCGCACACGTCTTCGAGCGTTTGTACGCCGACGCGTTACTCGACCCTCACAGGTCGCTATGCTTGGAGAACTCATTTGCAATCAGGCGTGCTCGATGGATTTTCCACGCCGCTGATCGCGTCGAACCGAATGACGGTTGCATCGTTGCTCAAAACGAACGGTTACCAGACCGCAGCCATTGGCAAATGGCATCTCGGCATGAACTGGCAGAAGAAGGAGGATTCTGCGGCTAACCTTTCGAGCAAAGATAAGCCACAGAAAGCCAACCCTGGAGGCACGGTGGATTGGACAAAGCCGATCCGCAACGCCCCGACCACGCTGGGGTTCGATTACTACTACGGCATCTCGGCCTCACTCGACATGCCGCCGTTCGTATTCATCGAGAATGATCGGGTCACCGCCATTCCGACCACGGAAAAGAAATGGCAACGCACCGGCCCGGCCGCCGATAGCTTTGAGGCGATTGACGTGATGCCTGAGTTGACGCGCAAGGCGGCGGGCTGGATTGAACAACGCGCGACGGAGAAGAAACCGTTCTTTCTCTACCTCGCCTATTCCGCGCCGCACACGCCAATCTTGCCGACCAAAGAGTGGCAGGGCAAAAGCGGCTTGAACGCTTATGCGGATTTCGTGATGCAGACTGACGCTGCCGTCGGCGAAATGATGGCCGCTCTGGAACGAACAGGTCAGTCCACGAACACGCTTGTCATCTTCACCAGCGACAACGGCTGCTCGCCGTCGGCCAACTTTGGCCAGCTCAAAGCCAAAGGGCATAACCCATCCGGGCCGTGGCGCGGTCACAAGGCGGACATCTGGGAAGGCGGACATCGCGTGCCGTACATCGCGCGCTGGCCGGGTCGGGTCAAGGCTGGCACGACGAGCGATAAAACGATTTGCCTCAGCGATTTGCTCGCGACGAGCGCCGCCGTCGTTGATGCGAAGCTGCCCGCGAACGCGGGAGAAGACAGCGTGAGTATTTTGCCCGCGCTGCTCGGTGACAAATCAGCCCAACCGCTTCGCGAGGCGACCGTTCATCATTCCATCAGCGGGTTGTTCGCCATCCGCAAAGGTTCGTGGAAGCTGGCACTCTGCCCCGGCTCGGGCGGTTGGTCCGCTCCCAACGACCAGGCAGCAATCAAGCAAGGATTACCCAGCGTGCAACTCTACAATCTCAACGATGACCCCGGCGAAACAAACAACCTGCAAGCCGTGCATCCAGAAATGGTCGCCAGCCTGACGAAGCTGATGGAAAAATATGCCGCCGATGGCCGCAGCACACCCGGCAAGAAACAAAAGAATGATGTGGCCGTGAACCTCACCAGGGCCAACCCCAAAACAGAGAAGGAAAAAGAGTAACGTCGATTTCAAACCAAACCTGATGAAAACAACCCAAGCTCGGATTAACACAGAAAAGATTTTTGTAGGCGCGCTCGCTGCCCTCAGTTTTCTGTTTCACCTCAACGCTTCCGCCGCGCCTGCGTTGGTGCTGCAAAAGGGTGATCACATCGCGCTTGTCGGCAACGCGCTGGCGGATCGGATGCAGCATTTCGGGCATCTCGAAACGCTGATCTACGCCAGGCATCCGCATCTTGATCTGGTGTTTCGCAATCTCGCCGTGCCGGGCGACGAGGTGGCGGGGTTTGAGGCTGATCCGAATAGCAAGAAAGACCCGCGCAATAATTTTCGCCAACGCTCGGCGAACTTCGGCACGTCCGATGAGTGGTTGACTAAAACCAAAGCCGACGTGGTTCTGGCATTTTACGGCTACAACGAATCGTTTGCTGGCGAGGCTGGAATTCCTAAATTCAAGGAAGGCTTGGACAAGATGATCAAACACATCAAGGCCGCAAATTACAGCGGCAAGGGCGCACCGCGTTTGGTCCTGTTCTCTCCGATTGCCGCAGAAAAATTAAATAATCCAAACCTTCCCGACCCGGCCGCCAAAAACTCGAACCTCAAGAAATACGCCGCCGCAATGGTTGAAGTTGCCAAGGCGAACGATGTGCCGCTCATAGATTTGGTGACGATATCTGAGCAGCTTTACAAGAAAGCGACCTCGCAATCCCTGACCCTGGACACGGTTCATTTGACCGAGGCTGGAGATAAACAGATCGCCCCGGAAATGTACCGCGCCTTGTTTGATGAAACTGCTCCGTCCGGCAATTTCGACAAACTCCGCGCCGCAGTGAACGACAAGAATGCCGAATGGCATGCGCGTTATCGCACAGTGGATGGCTTCAATGTTTATGGTGGACGCTCACGCTTGGAATTCAAAGCTGCCGCACGGGACTCGAACGCTGGCACGGAAACAACCGCCGGACGCACCGCCCGTCCGCCGGCTGATCCGAACGCGCCGAAGATTTCCAACTATCAGGTCATGCAAGAAGAGATGAGTCAGCGCGACGTGAAGACTGCGAACCGCGACTTGCGGGTCTGGGCGGTCGCCAAGGGCGGCGACTTGAAGGTGGATGATTCCAACCTCCCGAAAGTCACGCAAGTGCCGCCGAATGTTGGCGAGCCTGCGCCGTATCTTGACAGTCGGGAAGCTATCAAAAAGATGACGGTGGCCAAAGGTTGCAAGGTTTCGCTGTTCGCCGATGAAACCAAATTTCCAGAACTCGCTAATCCCGTACAGATGACCTGGGACACCAAGGGGCGGTTGTGGGTCGCGGTCTGGCCGAATTATCCTGAGCGCACTCCGACCAGCACCAAGGGCGACAGCATCTTGATTTTCGAAGACACGAACGGCGACGGCGTCGCGGACAAGTGCATCCATTTTGCCGATGACCTGAATTGCCCGACGGGTTTCCAGATGTACAAGGATGGCATCTTGTTGATGCAAGCACCGGATCTCTGGTATCTGCGCGATACGAACGGCGACGGTAAAGCCGATTGGAAAGAGCGCGTCCTCATGGGCATGGATTCCGCCGACTCGCATCACACCGCGAACTCGCTCGTGCTCGACCCCGGCGGCGCGACCTATCTGAGCGACGGCGTGTTCCATCGCACGCAGGTCGAATCCATCAACGGCCCGGTGCGGAACATCGACGGCGCGATCTATCGCTTCGAGCCAAACACATACAAGTTCGAGCGCTATGTCTCTTACAGCTTTGCCAATCCGCACGGGCGCGTGTTCGACTACTGGGGCAACGACATCATCACGGACGGCACGGGCAACGCGAACTACTTCGCGCCCGCGTTCAGCGGCTTCATCGAATTCCCCGCCAAGCATCCCAAGATGCAACAGTTCTGGGATCGCCCTTCGCGCCCTTGCGCCGGCACGGGGATGCTTTCGAGTCGGCATTTTCCGGATGACTTCAACGGAAATTTCCTCAACTGCAATGTCATCGGAAACCGCACGATCTTCCGCGTGAAGATGACGGAAGAAGGCTCAGGTTTGAAAGGCGCGACGCTGGAAGACCTGGTCAAATCCGAAGACCCGAACTTCCGCCCGGTCGGCGTCAGCGTCGCGCCGGATGGCTCGATCTATTTCCTCGACTGGAGCAATCAATTGATCGGCCACATGCAACATCATATCCGAGATCCGCACCGCGACAAATCTCACGGACGCATCTATCGCATCACGTATCCGGATCGTCAGTTGCTCAAGCCGGTGAAGATCGACGGCGAATCCATTGAAAATCTTCTCGAGGCGCTGAAGACTCCCGAGGACGGCGTGCGCACGCGCGCAAAGATTGAATTGAGCAAGCATGACAGCACGAAGGTCATCGCAGCGGTGAACAAATGGATCACCAAGCTCGATCCGAAGGACAGCGATTACCAGCACCAACTCACCGAAGCCCTGTGGGTTCATCAATGGCACAACGTGGTGGATGAAGCGTTGCTCAAACGCATGTTGCGCTCGCCAGATTTTCATGCGCGCGCCGCCGCCACCCGGGTACTTTGTTACTGGCGCGACCGCGTGAGCAATCCGCTGGCGCTGTTGGAAAAACAAGCAGTGGACGAAAGTCCCCGTGTGCGCCTCGAAGCCATCCGCGCCTGCAGCTTCTTCAAGGAAGCCAAAGCCGCCGAAGTGGCGTTGAGTGCGCTGGACAAGGAGGCAAATCCTGACAAACCGGATTACTACATCAAGTATTGCCTCGACGAAACGATGAAAGCTTTGGACAAGTACACCAAGTAATCACAG
>JANPGB010000486.1:0-11941 GCA_031423695.1 Verrucomicrobiota bacterium | reverse complement strand
GCCGACGGGTATGTTGGTTTGATTGGCGCTGTTGTCACCCCAGGCCACCACCGTCCCGTCATTCTTGATCGCGAGGCTGTGATAGCTCCCGCCCGCAATGGCCACGGCGTTGTTGCTCGCGCCCGCCGGCACGGTCGTCAGTCCGAAGAAGTTGGCGCCCCAGGCGACCACGGCGCCGTTGTTTCTCAGCGCGAGGCTGGAGAAAGTTCCCCCCGCAATGGTCACCACATTGTTCAAACCGGCGGGCACATTGGTCTGCGCCAGAATGTTCGCGCCCCAGGACGCCACCGTTCCGTTGTTGCGCAAGGCCATGCTGTAGTATTCGCCGCCAGCCACGGCCAGCAAATTGTTCAGTCCGGCGGGCACCGTCGCCTGGCCGAACGTGTTGTCGCCCCAGCCCACGGCGGCCCCGTTGTTTTTCAACGCGATGCTGTGATCGTAGGCCCCGGCGATGGCCACCACATTGCTCAAGCCCGGCGGCACATTGCCCTGTCCGATATAGTTTGCACCCCACACCACCACGTTGGCCTGATCCAGGATCTGGTCGAAACCAAAGGTCATACCCACGGCATTGCTGGCCACGAGACGGAAATGATAGGGCACATTCATCACCAACCCGCTGAGCAGGTTGGTGGTGTAAACCACGTTGAAGGAACTCCCTGCCGCCCCCGCCGGCGCGAGGTTGCCATAGCTGGTGTTGGTGCCCCATTCGAACCAGGCGGTGGTCGGCAGGCCGTTGGGCGTGACCATGCCGTTCAGCTTGGCAGTGGTTCCAGTGACAGCCTGGGCCGGCTGCGTAAACACGAACGGCGCGGCGACTGTCGTCACCGTCACGGTGAATACATTCGTGGCACTGAGGCTCCGGTTGAACAGCGCGTAAATGTTGGTGTCGGTCACGATGGTTGTAAAGGTGTACACGCCGGGCGGCTGCGCCGCGGCGGGCGTCCAGGTGATGATGCCGTTGGTGGAAATCACGGCATTGGTGACGGCGGGCGAAACCGTCAGGACATAAGTCAAAGGATTCGGCGGAATATCCAGATCCGACGCAGTGTTGACCACCGTCAGCGTGGTCGTCGCGGCGACCGTGTAATTGGTCTGGCTGGGAACGCCCGGCGGCCAGAACGGTGCCAAGTTCACTTCATTCACCGTCACGGTGAAACTGTTGCTCGTCCGCAGGGGCGGGATGCTGTTGTCGCTCGCAACCGTAGTGATGATGTAAACTCCCGGGCCCTGTGCTTCGCTGGGAGTCCAGGTGATGACGCCGTTGGTGTCGATGACCGGAGCCGGCAAAGTGGTGGCATAGGTCAGCGGCCAGCCGTTGGTGAGCATCGCATTGGTATCAATGGTCAGCGACACGGTATAGCTGACGATCAGGTTGGTGTTGGCGAGCGTGGCGGTGTTGGTCACGGTGATCAACGTCAATTCGTTGGTGGTCAGGCTGGGCAGGTTGGTGGCCAGCACCGGCGGAGAATTCGTGTTGACGGGTGCGTAAATGATCGGCACGGCGCTGACCAGAACGCTGACCCGCACCGGGCCGTAGTAGGCCGTGGTGTCGTTGTTGGTGACATTGACATCAAAACCCGCGTAGCCGTAAAAATTCGTGCCGCCGAGCGTGCTGTTGGTCGGCATGAAGATGGCGAAGCTGTTGCTGAATGGCCCGATGTTGGTCACGGCACCGATGACATTGGTGAGTCCGCCGACGACATTGGTCACCGAATCCAAAATATTGGTGAGATAGACCAAGCCGTTGAAACCATTGGTCACCGAGAAACTCAAGTTGCCCGTCCGGCCGAACAAGCGGGTCAAGTCCACGCCCACCGGCGTGTTGGTGAGCGTCAACGCATGCGGCGCGCCGAGCCAGTTCAAGTATTCTTCCAGATCGGTGTAACCATCGCCGTCCCGATCCGCGAGGCTGGCGGTGGCGTTGGTCGGATTTTCGCCGAGGGAGGTTTCCCAGAAGTCCGGGGCACCGTCCTGATCGGAGTCCAGGAACGGCAACCTGATGAACGCAGGGTTCGGCCCGGCGTTTTCAGAGTTATAAATGGCCTGAATTTCAGCTGGCGACAAGGCGCGGCTGAACAATTTCGCTTCGTCGATCAACCCTTGGAAATAAAAGTTGCCCCCATCCATTCTCCGTCCCATCAGCAGGTCCGTGTCGGTCTTGGGATTGAAGCTGCCCAAATTCATCGAGGCCACAAGCGAGCCGTTGTAATACAGATTCCCGATGCCACTGGCCTTGTCGTAAGTAATGGCCACATGCTGGAGCATGCCGGCTTGGACAATTCCCGGAGCCGAGGCGAAAATGTGACTGCCTCCGCCCGCATCAACAATGTTGGCATAAATGGCGCCCGGCCCGCCAACCCCGGCGAAAAACGTCGAGATCCAAAAGTGAGCTCCGTTGATGGGGCCTCCGCCGCCCCTCCACTCCATCAAGGGCTGTGCCACCGCCACAGCAGTCGGCGCAATCCAACATTCCAAAGTGAGCCCCGCTCCCGTCCCCACGTTCAGCGAAGGGGAAGCCGGCACATTCACGGTGCCGCTGACGCCGTCAAATAGGAACGCCTGGCCCACCTCGCCGGGCGCAAAACCAACCCCGCCGAGTAAAGTCCCATTGTTGGGTCCGGCGATGTCATTGGCGTTGCATTCCGCCGGCCACCAGGAAACCAGGCCCGGCGGTTGCGCCGCCGGGGACCTTCCCACATCCGCCTGCTGGCGGACGCCCGCGACAATCCGCGTGTCCGCCGAATCGCGTTTGCCCGTGGCCACGCCGGCGAAGTTGAGGACCTTTTCATACGCGATGAAGGCTTCGTCAATGTCCAGGGCGATCGGCGGGAACACCAGATTGGTCCGGGTGTAAAACGCCGGCACAAAATCATTCGTGAACATCTGCCACTGCGTGTTGGCGCCGTCCAGAATCCCGTTCGTGTTGCTGTCGATCAGGTTGTTCGTCTGGTAAATCCAGGTGTTAGTGACGCCGCCGAGGAAGGCCGTGGCCAGCATATTGGTGGCGGTATCATGTCCGGCTATGAGGTAGTTGCAGACGTAGTTGAGATAGTTGGTGAAACCCAGCGGGTTGTCCGCAATGTCATTGGTCGAGTAACCTGGCAAGACTCCCCAGTTATAAACCACGTTGTTCACGAAATCCAATTTGAGGTTGTCACCCAGACGCGGGCTGGCGCTGGAGTTGTCCGCGTAAAGATTATGATGGAAACTCAGCGCGCCGTCGCCAAAACGCAGGCGTGAACCCAGTCCGTTCGGGACCGGGTTGGTCGAACAAGCAAGGGACTGGTTCCGGTTGTTGGCGATCATGGACCACTGCACGGTGACATTGGTGGACCACAGCGCCGAAAGTCCGGAGTCCAGGCTCCAGCCCGCCGTGATGTGATCGGCAATGACGTTGGTCGCAAAACTGAAATGGAAGGCGTCGGTCAGATTGGTCGAGGCGTTGGCGTCGCCCTGGCGGAAGCGGACGTAGCGGATCACCACGTCGTGGGCGTTCTCCACCGAGGTCAGCGAACCACTCACGTTGATGCCGCCCCCCGGCGCAGTCTGCCCGGCGATGGTCAGGTTCGAGCTGCGGATGACCAGGGGCGTCAGCAGATTGATGGTGCCGGTCACGTCAAATACCACGGTGCGGTTGGTGGTGGCGGAGTTGACGGCGTCCCGCAGACTGCCCAAGCCGGAGTCATTGAGGGTCACCACATGATATACATCGCCGAAGCGACCGCCCACCGCGCCGCCGCCCGCGCCCTGCGCACCCGGGAATGCCGGGAAATAGCTGTTGGTGTCAATTGAAGCCACGATGGTGTAATTGATCGCGTTTGTTTCATGATTCGGCACGCCGAGATACCATTGCGCGTTCAGATTGGTCAGCACGCTGTTCGTCTGCAGGAAGATTAATTCCACACCCCGGCCCGGCTGCTGGCTGCTGGCGTAGAAAGGCGGCGCAAGCGGGGCTGCATTCGTTTGCACGGTGAGGTCTCCATCCCCGCTCAAATTGTAAAGCTGGAAGCGCATCGAGGCGGGTGAGTTGGACACCGTGAAGCGGAAGAAGTTTGTCAGCGCCACACCCGGTCCGGTCGTGTAGTTGAACGGCACGTTGTTCGCCAGCGGAATGATGTTCGGCAGCGGCGGATTCAGTTCCTTGGCAAGCACGCTGAAGGTCGCGGGCTCGGCGACGCGTTTGAACACGCCGAGATACCATCGTCCGGCCGCCAACGGAACCGGCGCCGAGTTCGTCAGCACATAAATATTTTCGTCCGCGTTGATCGCATTGAAACTGCCATACGCCGTGCGGGTCAGCGTCGGCAGCGGGACTCCCTGGCCGACTACCAAGTCCACGTTGCTGCTGATTTTCAAAACCTGGAACGTCGCCTCCACGCCGTTGGAGGTGACATCAAAGGCGAAGTAACGCGCCGCATCGTTGGTGTTCATGAAACCACCGACCGGGACGCTGTTGCTCAGGGTGATGATGTCATAATCCACCCGGACCACCACTGTCGCCGCGACGCCGCCGGAGTTTTTCACGCCGAGATAGTAGCGCTGACCGGCCAGCAGCGGAGGCACGCCGTTCGTCACCAGCACCGGACTGCCCACGCCGCCGACGGAAGCCGTCAGCAGGGTGAAGTCTCCAAGGCCGGGACCGGTGGGAGGATTGGTCTGGTTGAACAGCAGGTCCACCGGCGAAGTGGAGGACACCAAAATGTTCGTGGCATACTTGGCCCACGACGGGACGTCCACGGTGAAATAAGCGGTCTTGCCCGCAGGCACGACATTGGTTGCGCCGGCGAACGGAGCCAGGGCCACCGCGGTGGGAACCGTGTTCTGGAAAAGCAACTGCATCTCCCAGCTCACCAGTTCTCCGGCCGTGTTGGTGTTGCCGGCGCGGGCATCCTGGATCTCCAGCGTCCACTTGCCGCTGGCGTTCTGTCCCACCAGATCTGCAAGCGACTCTTCCGGTAGATAGTAGAGGTTCCCCGGCGGGGCCTGCGCCAGGCCGAAGGAGTCGAGCAACATCCCCGGCTGATCGCCGACAATCTGCATGGGCAGCGCATTGGTCGTGGCGGTGAAAGTAAAGCCTTGCACCTGCCATCCATGGTTGGCTCCCAGAATGACATTCGTGATGCCGCCCAGCGAAACTCTGGCCTCGGCCAGACTCAGCGGCGGCGTGACGGCGGGATCAAATTTGCCCACCACGAAATTGGTGGGGAAATTGAGGTTGGTTGAGGGAGTCGAGAGCCGGTAGATGGCGGCGATTTCCGAGGCGGACAGATGGCGGTTGTACACGCTCATCTCATCCATTTTTCCGCCATAAAAATTATTGGTCGCCCGGCTCATATCCTTGCCGAGGAGCAAATCGCCGCCGGTCTTGGGAACAAAAACCACGCCCCCAAAGTTGGTTGAGGCCACATTGGTGCCGTTGTAGTAAAGGTTCGCCACCCCGCTGTTGGTGTCGTAGGTGAGAGCCACGTGCTGGTACACATTGCTCCGCACCAAGCCGGGCGCGGAGAAAATGATGTGCGAGACATTGTTGGTGTCCACGAGATCCGCATACAGCCGGCCCGCGCCGGCCAGGGTGGAGTTCGTGACGGAAATCCAGAGCTGCACGCCGTTGGTTTGTATCTCGTTCACTTCCACGACACCGTAAGTGCGGTTGGTCGTAGGCCCGCCGCAATAGAGGCCGTTGTTGTTGGCCAGCACCCACAGGCCGGCCTGGAGATTGGTGGGACTAAGAACGGCGACGTATCGTTCGTTGCCGATGCAATTGGACGGCTGGGCGGCCGCCCAGTTGGTGTAAAACAGGTTGGTTTCGCCATTGGCCCAGTTGAAGTTTCCAAGATTGTCGTTGGTCAGACCGATCCATAGGACCCGGTTGGTGCCGCCAACTTGGGAGAAGGCATCATAGACCCAATTGGCTTCATTCGCGTCGTTCAGCGTTGCGAGGTGACCACCCAAAGAAATGGCGACCTGCTCCGATTTGGTCCAGGTGTTCGTGCCGAGCAGATAGTAGTAGTGGCTGGTGGCCGGGTTCAGGAACGGGCCGGCAAGGATGTCGATGTTCGTGCCGGACCGGTTGGTGATTCCATCCTGCACGTAGTAGGTCGGTCCGTTGGTGGGGGTAAAGGCCAGCCATTCCACCAGCGGCTGCTGGAACGAAACATTGGTGGGATTGATCCAGCCTTCCACCGTCAGACCGCTGCCCGTGCCTACATCCAGCGAAATAGACTGCCGGACCTGCACGTAGGTGTTGGTGCCAGCGAACCGGAACTGCTGCCCGGCGTCTTCCATCTGAAACGCCTGGCCGACCGCGCCGGCCGGAAATTCAAACCGCCCGATCAACGCGCCGTTGTTGCCCAGCACTTCCGGGTCTGCGCCGTCCGTCGCGTCGCCTTCGCCGCGCCACCAGCCGGCAATCCCGGGGCCGCGATAGTAATAAGTGAGAGTGTACTTCTTGCCGGCCGTCGTCGTGACGGTCCGGTTAATGGTGCCCAAGGCCAGCGCCAGAAAATTGCTGCCCGCCTGCGCGTACGCCCGGTCGGTGACGACCGACACCTGGTTGTTGGTCAGGCTCACCAGATTGGTGCCCACGAGTTTGTTGGTGAACAGATTCCAGCCGCCGAAGCCGTCAAAGACATTGGTCGGCGCGAGATAATCCCCCCGGGGGGCCAGCTCGAAATCACTCAGGTTGAAGTTGGTTCCAGTGCCCGGCTGATCAAACGGCGGCACCGCAAACTTGATCGGCACATTCGCCAGGTTGGGATCCTCCGTGAAAGTCAGATAAGTGTAATCCTGATTGACCACCGTCGGAGTATAGACCCACGCCGTGTTCGCGTTGGGATTGCCACCCTGGTTCATCACAATCGTGATGCTGGTGCCGACCCCCGGCCCGTAGGGAATCTGGAACTGCCCGTTGCCGTTGACCAATCCCGTGCTGAAGATGTTCACGCCGTCGTAATAGACATCCATTGAGTCGGGGACACTGAAAAAGTCGTAGTTGACCAGCAGGATGCCGGACGTGGCTACGGGTGAAAGGACGTTCGTATTCGCCGCGGCATTGCCGGCGGTGGTCGTCCCGAAGAAGTTGGTCGTGATTTGAAGATGGCCGAGGTTGGTGGAACCCAGCCCGCCACGATCTTCAAAGAGCACGTAGCGGCCTCCGCTTGGACTGATGAGCGTGAGCGTCAGGTCCGAAACGCGCGGATGGTTCAAGACCACGCCCACCGCCGCCGAGGCGATGAGTTTGTTGTTCGTGATCTGGAGGGACGAATAACTGATCGCATCATCCGCGATGGGGAGGGTGCCCGTGGAGGCAAAGGCGACGGGGACGACCGCCGTCTCGCTGGTGGTCAGCGACGCCGTATAACAAACATTCTGCACGGCCACGTTCGGATTGTAGATGCCGAAGAACAGCGTGCCCGGCTGCAAGGGCGGCAGGTCGGCGAGACTGACCGTGAAACAATCTCCCGTCGGGTTGATGGTGCGGACGTAGTCAAAGTTGGCCAGCGTGGGCAGCGAGCCGTTGCGGACAATCAGCTGCACCGGCGCGGTGTTGCTCACACAAATTTGCACACTTTGTCCGTTGAAGGGCACGCCCACGAAATCATACTCGATGCCGCCCGGTGCCACCGAGACGCAGTTGGCCAGCACCACGCCGTTGGTCGCCCCCGGCGGCAGGTTGTTCTGAATATGCGGGTCAATGTGGATGCTAAAGCCATCCACACGTCCGGTGTGGGTCAGCGCGTTGTCCACCATCACGAGCGACCATTGGCCGTTGACTGAATCGCCGATGTAGTCGGCCAGGGACCCGGGGCCGTCGGATTTTTTCGAGCCGGGAATGCTGTTGGCTCCGGAGTCTTCGTAAACGGACAACTGCGTGATGTTGCCATCGCCGAAGGTATGATTGTCGAGCACGACGGGCTTGGCGCCATCGTGGCTGAGCGTGCCGATGAGGTCGCCGAAATCTTCATGCGTGATGATGTTCGTGACCACGACCCGCCGCACCTTGACGTTCCCGCCGGCCACCGCGTAGGCCGTGACGGCCACGGCGCCCGGCAGCGCCGGACTGCCATCGGGGATGATCGCCGGCAATGGATAACCGGGATAGGTGTTGTCACCGTTGTTGAATGGGAACAGGCTGAAGATCACACTCAGCGTGAACTCCGCCGCCAGTTGGTCCTCGGACTTGACGCCGATGTAATAAACTTTGGTCGGCACCGCGTTGCTCAACACGATCTGTTCAAAACCGCCACGGCCCAGAGATTTGCTGGCCAGCGCCACCGCATTGGAATCCAACGTCAGGAGCAACGGGTCGGTGGTCACGTACAAATCAATGTCCGCCTGAAACCGCGCGGCCTCGTCGGTGAACAAGGTGTTGGTCACCCCCATGCGCGACGCCGCGAGGTCAATCGGCAGCGACGTGGCGAACAGCGCGTTGGTGAAGGTCGTGGCGTTGGTGATGATGTAGAAATGCCACTGGTTGGTTTCGCCCAGTGTTATCAGGGCGTTCGTGCTTAACCCGGGCACGTCGTTGGTGCCGATCAACGGCGAGTTGGCCCCGACCCGCTGATTGCCGAGCACCTGGCCGAAAATGTCCGGATTGCTCCCGCCAAACTGGTTGGTCATGAAGGTGACGTTGGTGGGGTTGGGCGAAATGATTCCCGCATCCTGCGCAAGCGTCAGCCCGGTGGCCACCTGGCCGTTGCCGCTGGAAATCACCAGGGCGTAATCCTGCACGATGCCGTTGGTGTGCGCGGTAACCGCGTTGACGTTCACGGAACGCGCGATGACGGTGATCGAGTAATTCGTCCCCAAGGTGGGCGAGAGATAAATGTTCTCGACGTTGTTGACGAGGTCGAGGTTCGGCAGCCCGTTCGTGTCCCACTCGGCGTTGAAATTCGCGCCCGCTTGGATGTCGTTGCCGAAATAAACCAGCGGGTTCGCCGGGTCATCGTAGTTCGTGACCACCAGGTCCAGATTGTTCACCAGCTTGACGCTGGCGGCCGGGTTGCCCGGCGGATCAGTCCAGACCAGGGTCACGCGCAACGGCTGGCTTTTGGCGGCGCTGGCAACCTGGACGTTGATGGTGCGACTCTCGCCCGTGGCGAGCGCGTTGGTCGGGCTTTGATCAAACATCAGCGTGGGCACGGGGGTGTTGAGCGGCGGGCCCACAATGCGGGTCATGTTGGTGAACGCCGCCGGCAGGCTGTTCGTCAGATTGACCATGCCCCAGCCCTGGTAGTTGATCGTGTTCTGGACCTGAAAATCATAGATGCCGTTGACCGAGCGAGCGCCGTTGATCACCAGCGCCTTCATCAGCGCCGGACTGTTGGTGAACTGTTTCGACTGGAAGAATTCCTGCAGCAACGCCAGCACCCCGGACACCGCCGGCGCGGCCATGCTCGTCCCGGTTTCATACCGGTACCAGTCCGGATCACCGATCGAGTTGTTGAGATTGCTCAGCACCTCGAAATAATTCCCCTGGTCGTTCGTCGTCACCACCGTCACCGTCAAATCAAACTTCACCGGCCGGTTGGTCGGGTCGCCGACCGCGAAAAAGTAAACCGTGCCGTTCACCAGCGGCGCATCCGGCGGCAGCGACACCTGGTTGAACTCGAACGCGTCGAAAACATTCGTCGTGGGCACGTCATTTTGCCGCACGTAGATGGGCAGGTTGGCCACGGGAATCGGATCCGTCCCGGTGGCCTGGATGGTCAGCTGCACCGCGTTGTTCGGCACAAACACGGAGGGGAACAATTTCAGCCCGTTGGTGGTCACCGTCTGATTTTGGTAGGTGACGGTGTTGTAGTTCGTCGGATTGTAATAGGCCTTTTCATCCCACTGCTGCGAGCGCGTGGACACCACGAACGTCCCTGGCGCGACCACGTCCGGCTTGAACCGTCCGAAATCGCCCTCGATGCCGATCCCCACGTTGCCGCGCGCGGAAAATGCCGCGATCTGGTTGCTGCTGTCCGTCTGGCCCGCCCACGGCGTGCTGCGGTTCGTGACGCCGCCGGTGATTTTCAATACCTCGTTGGTGATGCCGCGCGGCAGTTCGACGGCGCCGACCGTGATGACATTCTTGGCGGTGGAGGGCGAGACGATGCTCTCCGGATTCCCGTTCACGCCGCCGTCGTCGCCGTTGCCGGTGTTGCCGGCGGAGAACACGAACAGCACTGGCTGTGAGCCGGTTTTTTCCGGCAGCGCATCGCGCACCGCCGCATCATAACTCGCCGAAGCGATGTCATAGCCCTGGTTGGCGTAGCCCCAGCTGTTGTTGGAGATCAGCGCGTTTGTGCGCGCGGCGGCTTCCTGCAATCGAAAATCGCTGAACGCATCGAGGATCGGCATGACAAACAGATTCGCGGCGGGCGCCTTGCCCCGGAACTGGAAGTTGGTGCCCGGGTTGATGGAGCCCCGCGCGTTCGTCACGGTAAGGGACATCAAGCCGTCGCCCGCGAGGATGCCGGCCACATGCGTGCCATGACCGTTGGCGTCCGTCAACAAAACCGGCGGCAGCAGGCCGAAGGTGCGGTTCACCAAATCCGGATGCGTGGCGTCCACCCCGCTGTCGTTCATGTCCACCGTCACATTTTTTCCGGAGAGGTTCAGATAATTGTTGGTGGTGACGCTGTTGGTCGAAACCCGGACCCGCGCGCGCGTCAGGTCGTTTGCGAGCTGGCGCGGGGAGGAGGTTTCGATTCTTTGTATGCCCGGCAGCCGCGCCAGCGCCGCCGCGTCGGTCACGTTTTGCAGCGCCAGCTGGATGCCAAAAGGCGAAGGCGATTCGGCCGCCACTTCCACGCCGGCTTTTTCCAAAGCATCGAGCGTCGCGGCGCGGGCATCCGCGAAAACGAGCACGTTCACCGAGGGGCTGACCGCCCTGCCCTCCAGCACGTTTTTCAGCAGCCCCATGTCCAGCTTGTAATACGGTTCGAACGGGATCACGGCCTGCGCCACCCCGGACAGTTCCCGCGCTCCGCCGGCCGTCAGGCGCACGAGATAGGCGTTGTTTGGAATGTAGGAAACAACCTCCGCCCCGGCGTCCCGCAGCGCGCTGCGAAACGCGTCGTTGATCGGGCCGCGCGCCTGCACGATGTACGTTCCGGGATCACCCTGGGATTTCAACGCATCCGGAATCGGAAAGTCCAGCGGACGGCTCGCATCAATCAGCGCATTTTCCAAGAGCAGAGCGTGAGGATTGTGCGTCAACTGGCCGACGCTCTCCGTCGTGTTGCTGAGGCGATACTTCAACCGTTCGGCGCGTTTGACGGCGGCAGTGGCGACGCTGGCGTTGGTGTCCTTGTTCAAGGTGAACAACACAAACGGCGCGGTGCTGGCGGAGGTCAGCGTGGTTTGGACGGATTCGGCGGCGGAGGTCGCTGCGCCCGGAGTCTGCAATGAATTCTCCGACGCGTGCGGGGCGGAGTTCCCGGCGGGCGAAGGTCCGTGGTGGCGCCAGATGACGAGGGCGCAGGTCAGGCAGATCAGACTCAGCGCCAACCAGATTTTATTTCGACTAGGCTTCATAAGATTAAAAAAATCAAGGACGGCAAGGACGCTGCGCCGGGGCGGCAACCCGGAGTCGCCTGCTTCGCAGGCGAGGTTGTCGCAGCGCGACAACCGCTACCGGCCCCAAAAGGAACTCCCGGCGCGGCCGGGTAGGACTCCTCGCGCTGCGAGGAGTCAGCGCCGCGTTCAGCGGCGCAACGCCTAAGGCGATGCCTACGTTTCTATTTTCCAGCTTCGCGTTCATCTCAGTCCGGGGGCAAAACATTATACTGCTCCACCACCACGTGCGGGTTTTTCGGCGCGCCGTCCACACGGATCACGGCCCGCGTGGCGGTCTCGGCGGTGACCTGATAATTCGTGCACAGGCCGTTGAACACGCCGTTGGCCGTGATGATGGAGGCGTTCGCCGGATGCAGGGTCTGGCCGTAGGAAT
>JANPGB010000485.1:0-25275 GCA_031423695.1 Verrucomicrobiota bacterium | reverse complement strand
GAACCCGCCTCGGTGATGCCTTCTTCGAGAATCTGCCCGTCCTTCGCCTCGTGATAATAGAGCAGCGACTTGATGTCCACCGGTTGATAGAGCTGGCCTTTCGGCGAGTAGATGCCGATCTCGCGGAAGAGCGCATCTAGTCCGAACGTGCGGGCCTCGTCGGGGATGATCGGCACGATGTTCCGGCCGATCGCCTTGTTGCGCAGCAGCGTGGTGAGCAGGCGCACGAAACCCATCGTGGTGGAAACTTCCTGCGCGCCGGAGCCTTTGAGAAATTCGGCGAAGGCCTCGCGCTTGGGCACGTCGAGCGGTGGCGCGGTGACTTTCCGTTGCGGCACAAATCCGCCGACGGCCTGGCGGCGTTCAAGCAGGTATTTGATTTCGGGACTGTCCGCCGGCGGACGATAGAACGGCGTCTCGGCGATGACATCGTCGCTGACGGGAATCTTGAAGCGCTGGCGGAATTCGCGCAGCTCCTTCTCGTTCATCTTTTTCTGCTGGTGCGAGATGTTGCGACCTTCGCCGGCTTCCCCGAGTCCGTAGCCTTTGATGGTCTTGGCGAGGATGACGGTGGGCTGGCCCTTGTGTTCCGTGGCCGCTTTGTAAGCGGCATAGACTTTTTTCGTGTCGTGGCCACCGCGCAGTAGCTTGGTGATCTGCTCGTCGGTCAAGTGCTGGACGAGTTTGAGGAGTTCGGGATATTTGCCGAAGAAATGTTTGCGGGTGTAACTGCCCGGCTCGACGGAATATTTCTGGTAGTCGCCGTCGATGGCCTCCTCCATGCGCTTGAGCAGCAGGCCGCTCGTGTCGGCGGCGAGCAAGTCGTCCCAGTCGCTGCCCCAGATGACTTTGATGACATTCCAACCGGCGCCACGGAAAAGGGTTTCGAGTTCCTGGATGATCTTGCTGTTGCCGCGCACCGGGCCGTCGAGGCGTTGCAGGTTGCAGTTGATGACCCAGACATTGTTGTCGAGATTCTCGCGGGCCGGCAGGGTGATCGCGCCGAGACTTTCCGGTTCGTCGGTTTCGCCGTCGCCGAGAAACGCCCAAACCTTTTGCTCTTCGCCGGTGATGAAGCCGCGCGCTTTCAGGTAGCGGTTGAAACGCGCCTGGTAGATGGACATGATGGGGCCAAGGCCCATCGAGACGGTCGGGAACTGCCAGAAATCCGGCATGAGATACGGATGCGGATACGAGGAAAGCCCGCCGCCTTCGGCCAGTTCCTGACGGAAATTCTGCAGATGCTTTTCTTCCAGCCGGCCTTCGAGATAGGCGCGCGCATAAACTCCAGGCGTGGCGTGGCCCTGGAAATAAATCAGGTCGCCCATGAAATTTTCGGTGCGTCCGCGGAAAAAATGGTTGAACGCCACTTCGTAAAGCGTCGCGGCGGAGGCGTAGGTGGAGATGTGGCCGCCGACGTTCGTGGTGGAGTTGGCCTTGACGACCATCGCCATCGCGTTCCAGCGGATGAGGCTTTTGATGCGGACTTCCATCTGCCAGTCGCCGGGAAACGCCGGCTGGTCCTCGAGCGGGATGGAGTTGATGTAGGGCGTGCTGACCGGGCGCGGCGCGGCCACCCCGGCGGCGTGCAGGCGCTTGGTGATGCTGCTCAGGAACTGCGCGGTCTTTTCCGGACCCTGCTGCGTGAGCGCGACCTCGAGCAGCGCTTCGAGCGAAGCCAGGACTTTTTCACCGTCGCCATGCGCGCGTGACGCCGACGAACCTTTTTCTTTTTTTGTTGGTTTCAATGTATTACTCAGTTCAAATGCGATTCACGGGAAAATTCAACTTGCAGGTTGCGACTCCGGCAAGGCGCAGATTAAACCGAAAGCAACTGCGCGACGCCAGCGAAAACCGCTTCCGGCATTCCTTCGCCCCATGAAGTTTTTGGACCTCACCCTGCCGACGCCCGCCGAAAACCTCGCCGCCGACGAGGCGCTGCTGGACTGGCGTGACGAGGAAGGCGGCGGGGAGATTCTCCGCTTCTGGGAATCGCCCGTGCCTTTCGTGGTGGTCGGTTATGCCAACAAAGTGGCGAACGAGGCGAATGTCCGGGCTTGCGCCGCAAACCAAATCCCGATTCTGCGCCGTTGCAGCGGCGGCGGCACCGTTTTGCAGGGGCCGGGCTGCTTGAATTATTCGCTGATCTTGCAAATCACCGAAGGGGGCCCGCTGGCGGGCATCACCGCCGCCAACCGCTTCATCATGGAACGCCACCGCGCGGCCCTGGAAGCCCAAGTCCGAGGTCACCACCCCAAGGCCAGCCTCTCAGTCTGCGGCCACACGGATCTGGCGCTCAACTCTCCGCAAGCAACGCTTAACAAATTCAGTGGAAACGCCCAGCGCCGAAAAAAAAACTTCCTGCTCTTTCACGGCACCATCCTGCTGCACTTCGACCTGTCGTTGATCGAACAGTTCCTGGGGATGCCTTCCCTGCAGCCGGATTACCGCCAGGGGCGCCGCCACCGGGAATTCATCACCAACCTTCCGGCCACTCCGGCCGCGGTGAAACAAGCGCTGTGCGCCGCCTGGGCCGCCATCCGTCCGCTGGAGAATTGCCCGCACGAACGGATTCAATCTCTGGCGCGTGACAGATATGCGACAAGCGGGTGGAACTTCAAGTTTTAGCGAACGAAAAAGTTACCGCGTTGTCACTAACGTGAAGATGCAAACCATGCCACCATGTAAACCGGAATATGAATTGCTCTTTGACGGCGGGACGTGCTTTTGGCATATAATGCGCGCTCCGTCTGTACGGAATTGAACAGTCTGGAAACATTGAAACTGAAATTGAACAAAATTGAACTATGAAATTCGACAAAACCGCAAAAACTGCAGCCAGTAAAAAAAATCCCTTCACCTCCGCCCCGGCAAAAGTTGTGACCAAATCCGCCGCGGAAGCCAAGCCCGCGCCGGCCAAAACCAGCGCCCCTATTGCGAAGTCATCGATCGTGACCGCCCCGGTCGCGGCAAAATCGCCTGTCGTCGCGCCCGTTGCGGTGGCCAAACCTGCCAGGATTGAAGCCCCGGCGGCAAAAGCCAAAGCCGCACCCGCGCCCACCGCGGAGGCCAAGCCCATCGCCAAAGCCAGCCGCAGTGCCACCATCGAAGCCAAGATTGACGTCGGTTTCGGCAACACCCTCTACCTCCGCGGCGAAGGCAAGGGCCTCAACTGGAACCAAGGCATTCCCCTCACCAACGTGGACGGCTCCACCTGGCAATGGTCCGGCGAAGCCGACGAGAAACTCAAGGTCAAGCTGCTTCTGAACGATGCCGTCTGGGCCAAGGGCGAAGACCTCGTGGTCGGTCCCGGCCAAAAGTTGCAGATCGCCCCGGCGTTCTAACACAAGTGCCATCAAAAAGTCGCAGACGAGCGCGCTAGCAAGGGGGCGCTCGTTTTTCTCGTGGGTGGCATCACTTGATTGCTCGTTCGGTTTTGCCAAACCTCTTGTGGATGTTGCCACCTTGAATCAGCTTCGCCGCGCCTCACATCACGCCGCAGCGGAGGCTTCAATTTCTCGCCTGCCGATCTTCACCACCGTGGTTGTGCCTCGAGGGCTGCTGTAAGGAATTCAAGCAAACCCTGAACTGGCCGATTTTCCCGGCCACAGCGCCGGTGGTGGCAAAGCCGCGCCCAGTGACACAGCGGAAGCCGCGGGGTTGCGGTGCATTTTAGGTTGAATAAATGGCAATGAATGGGGAGATGTGGGCGGCATTATTTGCGATAAGAAATTCAAGTCCGGTGACAGTACGTTTCTTCAGCGCTCATCTCCTGAGCCACCTCCTTGGCGTCTGTCACCGGACGCTCATTCGGCTTTGGCGGTTTTATCCTCGCGGATAGTTACGCAGCGGGGGGGGATTCCTTCCACTCCAGGTGAGTCGTGATTTTGCCGAGCAGCCTCACACCCACATCCCGCGTTAAGAACATCCTCAGGTCAAAACGGGTTGGCTGCGCTCGGCACGTTCGAGCCTGGTGATGTGTGACGGCGCGGGCAGGGCAGCGAAAGACACGCCGAGCGCGATGTGCGCCAATCCGTCTTGGCACGTCGCTGGCCGGTCGGGTGCGTTAAATACGCCGCTGGGCCGGTGCCGCGCTCGAGCGGGCTGACCCCCGACGATTCGGCGTAGCCTTCGGGGGCGTTGACCTGCCTATTTTGAATAGCGCAGATGTTTGTCAAGAAAGCCGAGCACCACCGGGCGTAAATCTTTTAGTTTCGGCTGTAAGTTGAAAGTGTGCGGTCCATCAGGTACGACGATGAATTCACATTCGACATCCGCCTTCTTAAAGGCAGCCACCAAAGCTTCGCTTTGGCTGATGAGCACGAGGGTGTCCGCCGTGCCGTGGACGATCATCATTGGCGCATCGCCTTGGTCCACGTAGTTCACAGGGGAAGCTTTCCCGTAGAGTTCCGGCGCTTCGGCGCGGGTCTTGGAAAACATTTTCATGTCGTGGTAGTCCATCAGTTTTACGGCGCCATAAAAATCAATCGCGCACCTTACCTTTGCGGAAAACTCGGCGTACGGGCCATCCGGTTCGAGGCCGTCCTTCGGTCCGGTGGTGGCCAGCATGGCTGAGAGATTGCCCCCAGCAGAACCGCCCATCGCGGCGATGCGATCTGGGTCTATGTGCAATCGTTCCGCGTTCTTGCGCAGCCAGCGCACAGCCGTCTTGGCATCGTAGAGACTTTGCGGCCAGGTGGGAATCTGGCGCGCGTTCGGGCGGGAGAGCTTGTAGTTGATGCTCATGCAGACGTAGCCGTTCGCCGCGAGGTTCGTGCAGAAATTGATTTCGCGACCGCGCGCCTTGTCGCCATCGTTGAAGCCGCCGCCGTGGATGATGAGCACAGCAGGACGCAGATTGCCCGGCGGGGTGGTGGTTGGCAGATAGAGATCACACTTCTCGGTGCGATTCGTCGGCAAGTAAGCCACATCCCATTCTATCTTGGTGCCCGCCGGGTCGGCGATGCGCAGGCCCACCATGTTTTTGGGATTGGGATTCTCCTCGGATTCCTCAACGGCTATTGCTCTGGCGCCAGGAGTGCTGGCGGCAGTTGTTGAATTGGTTGCGGCTTGGAGGCTTGACCCGACCAACAGGATCGAGGCGAATGATTGGAGCAATAGCTTGTTCATGATAAAGTTGGCCGGCCATGGGTTTAGGGCCTGGCTGGCGCGTCGGGTCGGGCCGGTGGAGGAGTTTTCTCCGCGAACTTCACCAAGTTCATCCCGCGAGCCTTCGCGAAATACTCAGCCAAAACATAAAGCCGGGAATTGACGCGCTTCATCGAATCGAGCAGCGGTGCATAAGGCTCATAGCGGTTGTTGACGATGCCTTTGTTCGAATCGCGATTGGACGGGTCAACGCTCTTGTCTGCGGGATCATTGTCCGAGTAACGAAACCAATGCCAGCCGACGCAGGAGGGCGTTTCGAGGAGGGCGAGCGTGAAGTTCTCGTAAAACCATCCGCGCTCGCGCTGCGTTTTCACCAGCCAGCCCGCGCCGCCGGTATTGCCCATGCCGGAATCAACTCCCTTCGCATACCACTCGGTGATAAGCACGGGCTTGGCGGATTCGCGCGTCCACATGTCCAGTTTCTCCCGCTCCGGCGTCCACGCCCGATACCAGTTCACGGAAACCACATCGAGGTGCGGCCCGGCAGCCTTGAAGATTTCCGGAAAGCGCAGGTCTGAACCATAAAACCGCGCGCCAAGGAAAAGATGATTCGGGTCATGCTTCTTGATGGCGCGGGAAACAATCTCGAAGTAACGCCCCGCCACGACGCCGAGAAAATCCTGCTCGTCCTTCGGCGTGATGTCCTTCGTTGTGGCATCATGGCCGTGGCGTTGTTGCAACCACGCGAGCGCCGCCAGCTGGCCCGGGTCTTTTGCTGGCAAGCCCAGGTAATTCTTCAACGCCTCGCGCTTGAACGGCATTTCGTTGTCGGAGAAATGGCCGAGCAGATATGGATCATCTTTGACTGCCGCCAGCGGGCGCGCGTGATCGTCGCAAAACTTCTCGAACTCCGGATCGAACACGAAGATGCAATCGTTCGGATAACCGGTGTGTCCCGGTTGTTGCACCGTGCCGCCGCGCTGCTTGCCGTAGCTGCTCATGAAATTCCAAATCCGGGTGTGGGGCAGCGGCTGGGTGGCGGATCGAAGCTTGTCCGTTTCCGCCCAGCCGCCCAAACCGTTAAAGCCATTGTCGCGCAACATTTGCGTCGTCTGCTCCGCCCAACCCGTCTCGTTGCCGAACTTCTTAATCAGGGCAGCGCGCGCGCCGGGAGTCGGAATTGTTTTCACCGAGGCGACGCCTGCCTGAAAAAACAGACAACCTTCCGGATCCACCAGCCACCAACGTTCGCTCCAGTTGGTCGTGTAGAAAAAACCAGTTGCCGCGAGCTTGTGTTCACGCCAGCCGCCATATTGGTCCAACGAAGTGTCTGTCCGCGCACGAACTTCCGCAGGCAGGCTGTCAAGCGTGCGCGTCGGGTAAGCCCGCCACGGTTCACCAGGTTTGGTGGCAACTTCCACTGTGAACGAATCGTTCCCCTGGCCGAATCCGGTTAGCGCGAGGGCGAGCGCGGCGAGTGCCGGCAACGATGCCGGAGTCATGCTATTCCAAAAGTGGCTGCTGCCGCGTCCGACGTTGGTTTGGTTTGTTTTCATGAATGGCGTTTTCGCCGTCCGCCGCGAGCCGTTTGGCCACACGCATTAGTTTCGAGCAAAGCAGAAAGCCACTCCATAGCGCAAGTGCGCTAGCAGCCTTCGCTTGATTTCATGACTCGGGCGTCCGTCCGGACATGTCCGGGAGCCACGCCGCCAGAACGTCTGACGAATCCTCGTACAGATCGCACATGCCGTTCGTGCTGGAGTGTATCCAGCCGTCATGCTCAAGCCGCGAGCACACCGGCGCGGGGGAGGCGAATGTCAGCCGCACGAACGCGAGACGCTTGATTTTCATTTCAGATACGGCCGCACAGCCTCCGCCCAGATGTCATAACCTTTTGCGTTCATGTGAAGCTGATCCTCCACATAAATGTCCGGTCGCGGCAACCCGTCCGGACCGAGCATGAGATCGAAGGTGTTGACGAAAGTGATGTCGTGGTGATGGCAGTAGTGGGCGATGCGTGAGTTCACGTCCCGGATGTCGGCGGTCTGCACCCAGCGCTTAGGACTGGGCGGGCAGGAAATGAAAACCAGCTTCACCTGCGGCAGCGCGCGGCGAAGTTTTTCCATGAGCGCGACGAAATCGCCAAAGACGATTGCGGGCGACTTCTTCGCGTTGATGTCATTGCCGCCAGCGTAGATGACAATCTCACGCGGCGCATAGGGTGTTGCGATGCGATCCGCGTAGTGGTGAACGTCGGCCAGCTGACAACCGCCAAAGCCGCGATTCACCACCGGCAATCCGGGGAAATCCGTGGCCAGGCTCGTCCAGCGTCGGATGTAGGAACTGCCGGTGAATACGATGCAGCCAGACGCCGGTCGATTCGTTTGCTCCTGCGCTTCGTATTCCGCGATGGCGCTTTCCCACTTGGCGGAATTGTGCGTGGCGAGAGAACTCCGAGGTGCGGTTTCACAACCCATCACGGCGCCCGCAATGAGTGTCAGGAGGAGAAACACCCGGGCGGTCCGTACGCCCCGCCTGGCTTCGCCGATGATTTGCAGGTTCATCCGAATGATTTAACTCTGGTTCAAGGCAACACCGCACGATAAAACCGCTGCGAAAAATTGGTCGAACTGCTGTCCGTCGCGCTCCACGTGCCATTCGTGCTGGAAAGATTCGTGGTGATGGTCAGCCAGTTTCCGCCGGCGAGGTTCGTGGTGGCCTGCAGCCAGTGCGTGCGGTTGGTTGCGCCGGAAAAATTCAAGGTGACGGTCCCGTTCGGGTTCACGACGATACCGCCGATGACCGGCGCGTTGGTGCTCAACGGCGGCGCAGCTGGAATCACCAGCACTTGCAGCGTGGCATTGGTGCGCAGCAGCCGCAAGCCGCCGGAATTGTTGACGAAGCCGGCCACATCGGGCGAACCGCTCAACGCGAGGGTAACGCGCCCGCCCTGAAGATAATTCCCGATCAGCGGCACTGTGAACGAATACGGTGATGCGCCGCTCGCGGGCAGATTCGTGAACGCGCCGACGGCCGTGGCGTTGAGCGCGCCGCCGGTCAGCAAGTTGTTACTCGAGGTATCGTTCGCCTGCGCGCTGTTCCAAGTGACGGTGGAGGTGAAATTCGTGTAAGGCTGGTTCAAGGCCCAGAGCTGGACGTTCTGGCCAAAAGTAGTATTGAACCCCACGGTGAACACGGCCTGCGTCGCGACGTAGATGTTCAGTCCCCCGAGATTGAATTGGAAATACGCCTTGCGCGAAGAATCAAAGGGCGACGCGTTGTATTTGATCATGATGTAGCCGGTCGCGACTTCGTCCTGATCCGCCGCCGCGCTCGCGCCACCGCGCACGAACGCCTCAGTGGAGACGAGCAGGTTCGTCCAATACGGCGTGCCGCCGGCGTAGGCGTTCACCGTGAGGATTACTGTGGCGGCATTGGTTCCGCCCTGGCCATCGGTGATCGTGTAACCAAAACCGTCGCTGCCGGTGAAATCGAAATTCGGTGTGTAGGTCAGCGTGCCGTTGCCGTTGTTCGCCACGCTGCCGTTGGTTCCCTGCGTGAACGCGGTGATGGCGAGCGTGCCGCCGTCCACATCGTAGTCGTTCGCCAGAACCGCGACCACCACCGAAGTGTTTTGAGAAGTGGTCGTGCTGTCGTTGTTTGCGAGGGGCGCATCGTTGACACCGCTGACGTTGATGGTGACGGTGGCAGTGCCGGAATCCGCGATGCCGTCATTGGCCTTGTAGGTGAAATGATCCACGCCAAAGAAATTTGTCGCGGGCGTGTAGGTGAAACCGCCGCTGGCGTTGAGCGAGAGAATTCCATTCGTGGGATTCGCGACCAACACAACAGTGAGCGCGTTGGTCTCGGCGTCGAAATCATTCGCTAGTAAACCGGGCGCGCCGATGACGAGCGGCGTGTCCTCGGTCGCGGCGTAAGTGTCGTTCGTGGCGACGGGCGGTGTGTTCGTCAGCGGCGAGTTCGATTTCAGAACAAGCCGGAGGCGCGGACCGTTGCCGCTTTCCGCAGTGAGAATTTTAACTCCGTCCGGCTGCGTGTCGCCGGTGGCGAGCGACGGCAAGGCCACGTCCCAGCGCGGTTCCTGCGCGACCAGAAACGAAATGCCTCCGTTCGTTTGCGTGCGCAACCAGTCGGTGACATCCAACATTTTCTCGCTGGCGTTGGTGGAATTCACGACGAGCTGGCCGACGATGTGCGCCGTGTCGCCCGCGCCGGCCACGAACTGGCGCGCGATGGTGTTGCCGGCGGTGACGCTCTGTTTCAAGTTCGGCGCATTGCTCCACGCGAGCGTGACCTGCGACCAGTTGGTGGTGTCGAGCGCATAGACATGTGCCTGCGCGATGGCGTTCGTGCCGACGGTCGCCGCCTGCAACGACAGAATGGCGAATTCGATGTTCGTCGCGCTGATGCCGCCGAGATTGAATTTTATGAACGCAGCGCTGCGGTTGTCCGCACCGGCCGGATCGTTGCGCGCGGTCATGCTGGTAGTCGCCCCAAAGTTTGCGGTCTTGTTCACGCCGTCGCGCACTTCGGCATCGTCGCTGTTGGTGATGATCTGCTCGGCGGATTGAAACGAGGCGGGAGCTGTGAGCAACCAGACGGAATTGGCCGGCTGGGTGCCTGCGGAAACGGTTTTGTTCGCGGGCACACTCGTCCAAAGCGCGCCGCCCCCATAATTATTTTCACTGACTTCTTCGATCAGGACCCGGCTGCCGACCGACACGGGCAGGTTTGAAATCACAAAATCAATCGGCACGCCACTGGCTGTGTCGTTCACGGAAAACATGAAGTAGCGGTTGCGGACCGGATCGTAGCTGCTGTGGACTTCAAAACTGGTCGCGCCGCTACCTTTCACCGAGTTCAACCGGTTGCGTCCGGTGGCGAAGGCTTTGTTGAAGAGCCGATACACTTCGCCCGCCTTGGTGATGCCCCCGACGTTGTAAGGCGAGTTGTTGTTGTCGACGTAGTGCATCGCGTTTTTTGCGACGGGATAAGTGCCGCCGCTGCGTGCGGTCTGGGCAAACTTGAAAACGTAAAGTTCCGAACAGAGATTGGCCATCACCGCGTTGCAGATGCCACCAAAGCTCGCGTATTCAGCGGGCGTGTCGAGCGTTTCCGTCATCGTGTCAAACGTCGCGCCGGTGTGCGTGTCGAATTCCGAGCAAGTGGTTTTGAAACGCGGCTCGGGCGACATGGAGGAGGTGAGATAATTGTTCAGGCTGTTCAAGTCACCGCCGAACCCGGACGAGCCGCCGCTGTATTGGTGGTAATCGTATTTCTGGAGGTTGAGCCAGTTGGTGTCCGTGACGCCGAGATAATTGACGTGGCGGTTGGTGACGGCGACACCGCCGAGTAAGGTGGTGTCGCTAATGGCGGTGCCAGCATTGACCGGCGCGAGCATCATCGGTGTAAGGGATTTTCCGTAGAGTGTGTTCACATCAGCGAGCGCAGATTGAATCGCATCGGAAGCCAGTTGCAGCCGCCGGAGAAAATCGTCATTAGCGACCGGCACGGCATCCGGCTCGTTATACATCTGGTAACGCTGCACGTCGAAGGTGCGGCCGAGATAAAATGCCTGCGCGTAGTAGTGCTGCCAGAACTCCCATTTGTTCGGCCAGTCCGCGTCGCCGCTGAGCGGAAAGCGCGAGGCCGAGCCGGTGATCTGTGCACAGATCTGCACGCCAAGTTTGCGCATCTCGCGAAAGGCGTAATTGACTTTGATGTGATTGTTGCCGCTTGTGCCCATGTCCACGGTCTCGTAGCGGTTGCTGAAATAGCTCCAGTTGATGTAGGCGGGATTCAACGGATCGGTGCGCAACGCCGCCTTGCGCGCGACGAACGAAGCCTGATCCGTCACGCCGTCGCCAACCGGCGCGAGGTCATCACTCGCCTCGATGTCGCTCGGCGAGACGAACACGCGCGCGCCGTTCACGCCGGCGTAGCGCCACCAGTCACGCGTGTTGCTGTTCGTGTAAAAGTGGCCGGAGTTGTAGGCGAGAATTTCCGGCGTCGTGCCGAGGACGTTCGTTTGCAACGTCAGCGTGGCCGCCGAGGCCGACACGGTGGCGAGCGCTAGACACAGGATGCCGGTGCGGCGAATCACGTCGGGGAAAACGAATTGGAATATTGTTTTCAGTTTGAACATTTCTTCCCGCCGTTCATTTAACAAAACAACCGGGTGGCAAAAAATACCACCCGGTTGTAATTCGCGCCCCAATTAAATCAATAACGCTGAATCCGGTAGAAGCGGGTGTCGCCGGTGTCGGTGACTATTCCCTGAAAACTTCCAGGCGCAAGGGTGGTGGGCGTGGTGCCGGTGTTGCTGTAAGGGCCGTCCACATTGGTCGCATGCATCACCTTGAACGCGGAGGATGGATCAATCGTGTCCCCGGTGAACTTGATGGTCTGGTTCGTCGTCGTGACCGAGATGGATGTGATGGTTGGAGCCACAATCGGGCGATTCGTGATGCTCACGGACAAGTCATCTATGAACACCCCGTTCGCTCCGCCGGCGGTGTCGGTGCCCTGACGGAGGCTCACGTCATAAATCGGCTTGCCGCCAGAGATGTCCGAGTTCACCACGGAGGGGGAGTTTTCATTTGCCGGATCCACCCACAGCTGGGATTTTGCGCCATCCACATCGTATTTGACCCAGATGTTATAGGCTGTTCCTGCGCTCAGGTCCTGCGGGAATTCCGCATAGACGGCGTTCGCCGCGAGACCGCCCGCCGGGTCGCTCGTCTCCACGCGCACGTGGAAACCGCCGGCCGTGTTCGTGGTGGAGATCCGTCCACGCAAACCTGAAGTGCCGGTGCCGGAGGTTTCATCCCACAACGCGACGATGTTTCCCGAATCCGGGCTGGCCGGCGGGACGCTCCAAGTGATTTTGAATTTGGTGGTGAGCACGGTGCCTTGCCCGGGCAGATAGGGGCCGCCTTTGAGCGGGGCGATGACGCTTTGCACATTCGGTCCCAGGGTGAGCACGCACACGCCGCTGGAAACTTTGACGTGCGTGCCGCTGCCGCCGGCGCGCGTGAACCAAAAATTGCCGGAATCCGCATCGAGACTATCAAAGCCCGTGATGCCATTGATGATGTAATCGAAGTGATCCGAGAAAACCACGTTGGTCGCGGGCAGCACCATGACGGAGTAAACGTTCGTGGCGCTCACATTGTTGGTGGTGTCGGTGGACACGATGATGATCGGGGCCACGCCGTTCGAGCCGGTGATGGGTGTGACCGTCGCGATGCGGTTGGTACCAGTGCCGGTGATGACGATGCCGGAGTTGAGGATCAGGTTGGTGTTGCCGCTGGTGGCAGTAACAGTGATGTTCAGAGAGCCGTTCGTGTTGCCTGGCTCGGTCACTTTGAGCGGGAGAGCCACGGCCGTGTTGATGAGCGTGTTGGTATGGCTGCTGGCCACGGTGGGGGCGGTTTGCAGCACGGTGAGTTTGAAATTCGCCTGGGCGGGGTTACCAGCGCTGTCGGTGGTGGTGATGGTAATCCGGCTGGAACCGGCGGCCAGACCGTTGGTGACGTAAAAATAACGGTTGGCACCGCTGCCGCCGAAGTTGATATAGGCAGACGGGACGATCGTCTCGTCGGATGACGTCGCGGACATGACAAGATTGCCGGCAGTTTCGTCCGGGTCGCTGACGGTAAAAAGGTTGGTGGTGGCATCGGTGCTGCCCGTGAAGACGCTGAAATCGTTCACGGGGGTGATAGCAGGCGGGTTGCCGGAGGTGAGGGAGTAAAAGATGATCGATTCTGAATTGGTGACGATGCGGATCGGCGAATTGTTGTTGTAAGCGCTATCAAACATGCCAGTCATGGCAAGTGTGATGGTGTTGTCACTGTGGATATAGGCCTGTCCCCAACCGGCAGGGCCGCCCTGCAAAGTAAGGGATCGGTTGATGTCCGTCGCAACCGCCGAGCTCACAACATTGGAAACTGTGAGGGCCACGGCACCGGAAGCCAGGAGGTTTGAATTGATCGTGCTGTTGGCTTGGGCATTTGACCAGGTCAGAGTCGCCGCTGAGAGCCCAGGGTAGGCCTGGGTCAATCCCCACAAGGTGATTCGTTGGGACTGGCTCTGCGGCACGCCGGACAGGACAAAGTTGAATACCAGGTTGGCATTGGTGTTCGCATTGGCAGGCAGGTTGAATTTGAAATAGCCCTTGCGCGTTCCCCCCGTGGTGCCCAGGGTGCTTCCCGATTTGACTTCCAGAATGCCGGCGTTGGTGAGGGTCTGCGTCAGCGACGGCACGTTCGTGAGCGCGCCACCGCCCCGGATAATGCCGTCCACGACGACCGTGTTGGTCATAAGGTCTGCGCGAGCTGCCCCCGCCATTCCGAGGACCGCCATGATGGCGAGTAGGGTGGTGGTGATTGTGTTGTTTAGTTTCATAGATTTTTCTCCGGGGGTTTTGTGATGTGAGGATGATGCTAAAGCACCGACTTAAAGAGTGTTCGCCGGACCCACCTTGCGGGTCTCTACGTGCCAGTCGAAATAAAGGGCGTTGCGCAGGGTGCCATGAACTGGCTTGGCCACCGGCGGAATAAACCAGCCGGCTTCCGGAGAGGAAGTGCCATCTACATCCACTTGGGACCAGATGAAGCTGGCCTTTGGAGATTTCAGCACGGCGGAAAGTTTCATGGGTGCCAGCACCGGCCCGGAAGGGTAACCATAGGGCCGCTGTATGCGCGTGCTGTAAGCCGGATCGATCACGGCGGTATAGGCTGGGTCGGTGGTTGCCAGCTTGGTGTCAGTAAACAGCAGGTAACAATGATGCTCAGCGGCGGATCCGTCCTCAATGGTGACCCTCTGAATTTGTGCGTACGCGGGACAGAACATCACCTTCGCAAAATTTGACTTCGTTGTGGTGGGACTGGGATAAGATAAATAACTCGAAATGTAATACACCAATTCGTTCTGTGAACGGCTATCCTCCATGTAATTGACCCGGATACCGCCGTAAATCCCCGAGGTCTTGCCCGGTCCAGGCGGCAGCACGTCCGCATTGTCGTCCACGAACATCTGCTCTGCCGTTCCCGTCTGTTTCAGATTCGAAACGCAATTGATCTGCAAAGCCTTGGCCTTGGCCTTCGCCAGTGCGGGCAAAAGCATTGCGGCCAAAATCGCAATAATCGCAATGACGACCAGCAATTCAATCAGCGTGAAGGCAATCCGACGATTGGAAGTTGTATTGAATCGTTTTGTGGTCATGCTCGTAATTTATTGTTAGTCGCGCAGTTTCACCATAGTGCAATTGGGGGATGCCCCCCCTTGGTTCTTAATCGTTTCGGCTCGATGCCGGGGTGCGGGCTTTCAAATGCTCGTCGAGAAACTTGATGACCGGCGCCCGCAAATCCTCGGGCAATGGCTTCCGCTGCCACCGTTCCAGATCAAAGGTGTGGCCGACGCCGGGAATCAACTTCAGCTCGTGTTCCACGCCGGCCGCGGCCAGCACCTTCGCCAGTTGATCGGACTGTTCGCGATCCACGGTCGTATCCGCCGTGCCATGCAGGATCAGCGTGGGCGGACTGGATTTGGAAATATGGTTCACGGGCGACGCCAGCTTCCATTTCGCTTCATTCACGCCGCGCTGGTCCGGGAACAATCCGGCGTCGCGCAGTTTTCCATTGGGGGTGCCGTCCGGTTCTGTCGCCTGGCGCGTCAGCAGATCCGTGATGCCATACAGATCCACGCATACATTGACTGCATCGGAGATTCCGGGATACGGAGCTTCGGGAGAAAGTTCCGGCACGCCCGTGGTGTAGGCGACCATCAAGGCCAGATGCCCGCCCGCCGAACCGCCGATCACTCCAATATTCGTATCATCCACCTGAAATGTTGCTGCGTTGGCCCGAAGAAATCGCACCGCGTTTTTGCAGTCCTTGAGATTCGTCGGCCAGCGGTCGTTGCCATCCTTCTTGTATTCGACACTCGCGCAAACATAACCCGCCAATGCCAGCGTCGTGCCGATCTCAAACTCCCGGTCCTGCGCCTTGTCCCCGCCGATCCAACCGCCGCCGTGAATGATGACCACTGCGGGCGAGCGCAGTTTTGCGTCCCGCTTCGTTGGGAGGTAAAGGTCGAGTTTTTCGTTCCGATCTGACGGCAGATAAGTCACGTCCCGCTCGATCCTCACTCCCTTGGGAGCGACTTCGGCCGCGCCGCCTCCGTGCCTGTCATCCCTTTCGGAGGCGGACGAGCTCGAGCCGCTCCACAGGGGCAATGCCAAGCTGGCAACCAGCAGCAGATGCCGCACAGGCGAATATGGCTTGGTAATATTTGGGTTCATCTAATTCAACGCGACGGTAGACCGCCGGGTGCGGGCTGAGAAATAGTGCAATTGGGGGATGAAACCGCCGTTTGCAGCTCGGGCGTGCTAACGGCCGGCTTTGCGTCCCAGGTATTTGAGAATGGCCTCCGAGCGCGAATGAACATGGAGCTTGGCGTAGATGTTGGTGATGTGATTGCGCACCGTGTCCCAACTGATCTTGAGTTCATGCGCGACCTCCTTGGGCGCGAGGCCTTCCGCCAGCTTGGCCAGCACTTCAATTTCACGCGTCGTCAGCTCCTGCAATTCCATTTCCGCCGCCGGCGAACTGACGGGCCGCTCGCTCTTCTGGGACTTCATCTGGTGAAAATACTCCACCATGCGCCGGGCGATTTTCGGCGAGATCGGCGCGCCACCCTCAACGATCTCACGCACGGCCTCGAGAAAATGATTCCGCGTCGCACGCTTGAGCAGGTAGCCATCCGCACCGGACACCAGTGATTCGAACAAGCGGTCGTCGTCATCGTACACCGTCACCATCACCACGCGGATGTTCGGCAAGGCTTTCTTGAGGATGCGCAGACAGTCAATCCCCGAGATGCCGGGCAAATTGATGTCCATCAACACCACATTCGGCGCTTTGATGGGAATCTCGCGCACGGCGGTCTCGCCATCCGGACAAGTCAACACCACGCGGAAATCAGGCGCGCTGTTGAAGATCTTTTGCAAGATTTCGCGCAGTCCGGCGTCGTCTTCAACAATGGCGATGCGAATGGGCTGACTCATGGATGCTTAATGTTTGTGCAGGAGCGGTTGACTGGCCATAGTTCAAAAAGCCTAGACCGGGGCGGCGGCCAGTTTCACGCGGAACACGCTCCGCGCACCGTTCCCGGGCGATGAAACGATGTCAACCCCCCCGCCAATCTCCTTCATCCGCGTGGCCTGATTGCTCAAACCATTGCCCTGTGAGCGTAGTTTCCCGGGGTCGAAACCCACCCCGTCATCTTCGACAGTGACGATCAACTCCGGTGCGTGCCATTCCAACCTCAGCCAGACCGTGTGGGCTCGCCCGTGCTTCAGTGAATTCGCCAGCGCCTCCTTCACCGCCAGGGCGAGATTATGCCTCACTTCCGCCCCCACTGGAACCGCCGGCAAACCGGTGGGCACATCCTTGCGGCCGCGCGTCCTGCCGGATTCAAAACAATCGTCCGTCAAATGGCAGAGATAGTCCGCCAAGCGCGGCAGATAATCGTTGCGCGGATTGGCCGCCCACACAATCTCATCCAGCGAACGCACCGCCTCACGCGCGCGCACGCCAATCTTGGTGAAGGTTGCCTCCGTCTCTTTCACATCCGCCGGAGCCAGACCTCCCACATCCGCCAGCAACCCGATTTGCGTCAGCCCGGTGCCGAGTTCGTCATGGATGTCACGGGCGATACGGGCCCGCTCGCGCTCGACGGCGTGTTGCCGCTCCAACTCCGCGAGTTTGTGACGCACCCGGCGTCGCTCGTAGCGACGGATACTCCAAAAGAGCAGGGCAACCATCAGGGCCAAACTTCCCACCCGAAACCAGGCGGTCTGCCACAAAAACGGCTCGACCTTGAAATGGACCCCCGCCCCCTCGCGATTCCAAACCCCCGCGCTGTTGCGGGCCATGACCCGGAATTCGTAATCACCCGCCGCCAGCCGCTGGAACTCGGCGCTGCGTTTACCTGTTGGTTCAGTCCACTCCTCGTCCCAACCTCCAAGTTTGTGTTTGAAAAGAATTCCCTCCGGCGCGCCAAAGCTGAAGGCCGTGTATTCGATTTCGAGCCGCCGATGTCCCGGCGGAATCCTGGCCGGCGCGTTCGGCGTGAACGAAATGGCCTTCCCGTCCAACAACAGCCGCTCGATCAACATCGCGGGCGGAATCCGGTTGGGCTGGAGCCGCGCGACATTGGCTGCGATCAAACCTGAACGCGTCGCAAACCAAAGTTTGCCGTCCTGGCTGCGCGCCGTGGCAGGCGAATAACCGTAGCTGCCTTGAAGATTTGGAAGGGATTCGTTCCGCCCAAAGTCCACCGCCAGGACGCGGTCGGTTCCTTTTTCCAATTCGCGCCGGTTGACTTGAAAAATTCCGTGGCCGGAAGTGAACCACAAGGCGCTCGTCCCGTCGGACTCGATCCCGGAAATGTAGTTGTCCAACAAACCACGCTCCACCCCGATGCAGGAGAACTTGCCGTCCCGCAGCCAGCCCACGCCGGCCCCGGCGTAGCCGATCCACAAACCGCCATCGGCATCGGCGTGCAATGCGCGGATGGGCTTCGTTGGCTGCAACCCATGCGCGGTTTCATCCACGAGCGAATCCCGCTCGGCACGAAACAGGAATCCATCCGAGGTGCCCAGCCAAATCCGGCCGCTCGCATCCTCGACAATGGTGCGAATCGTCCGGCTGCCGGCGGGTTGCTCGATCGTGATGAATTTTCCATCGCGAAACCGTTGCAGGCAGCTGGCCGTTTCCAAGCCAATCCATAAATTCGTTTTGCTGTCCACCAGCAGCGCGCGGATGTTGTCCCCTCCCAATCCATCGCCGCGACCCAGGGTTTTGAATTCACCGTCGCGCCAATGAACCAGACCGCCCCGGTACGTGCCAATCCACACTCCCCCGGCGCGATCGCTGACCACGCAGGTGGCTCGCGCGCCACTCCAACCATTGCCTTCGCGCACCGTTTCCCATCCGCCCTTCACCTGCCGCACCAGCGCCCCGTTGGCACCGGCGGCCCAAACCGCCCCCGCGTCGTCCTCGCACACCGAGCGCACCGCTTCGAAAGGCAATCCCGCCGCCGAGCCATACAGTTCCAACACCCGGTTGCGCAACCGATCCAGCCCGCCGCCCTCCGTCCCGACCCAGATATTTCCCTCGCGATCTTCCGTGATGCTCGTGACGTCGCTGTGCGAAGTGTCCGCCGCCTCGATCTTTTTCCCATCCCAGTGAAACAAACCGCCGGCCGTCGTTCCAATCCATAATCCCCCGGTGCGATCTTCAAACAACACCGAGGGATCAACCCCAAGCCGCTCCGTGGGCACCTCACCCAGGGGCACCGGTTCTTTGCCCCCGATGGATTTCATCAATCGTTTCCCGGCGCAAATCCAAAGCCCGCCATCGCGCGCACCGGCAATGCGGACGACCCGTTGCGACAATGTGAAGCGGGTTTCAAAACGATCGCCGCGAAACACGCCTACGTTGCCGGCCTTGGCGAACCAAAGCGTCCCCGCCGTGTCCGTGGTCAACCAGCACCCGCTCGTGCCGGGCAACCCATCCTGCGCGCTGAAACGCGACACCTTGCCGTGCGAGATGCGGCACGCCGAACCGTCCACGTAACCCACCCAGACATCCCCCTCACCGGTTTGCGACATGACCAACGGCTTGAATCCCGGCAACCCGTCCGCAGCGGTGATCACGTTCGTTGCCTTGTCCGAGAAACCAATCACCAAACCCCGGTCCGCCTCCAGCGCGACCCAGATTGTTTTCTCACGACCGAGCAGCATGGTTCGGATGAGAGAATTACTGCGCACGGAAGTTGCGGGGAGCGGTTGAAGTTGAAAGCGCACACCGTCGAACTGCGCCAGCCCTCCGTGCGTGGCAAGCCAGAGATACCCCTCCGGACTTTGTGCCACGCCCGTGACATTGTTTTCCGGCAATCCCTCCTCCACCTGCCACGCGCGGACTGACCAGGGAGAAACCGCCGGACTGCTCACGGCCGAGCAAATCCACAGCACGAATGCCAGGGGCAACAGCCACCCGGATTTAAAATCGGCTCGTTCGCGTAACATTGGCAACGAAGTTAGTCCGCACCGTGGCTTCTGCACAAGCCCGACCACTCCGCCGGGGACAAACCCGGGGCGAGCGCGGTCATAGCCCAGATTGTCAGGGTTGACCGACTTGGAGCGCTCGTGCGTGGTGGAAATGCTGGCAGATCGGATGAGGGAGGCGGCCGGAAAGCTGTGGGTTCGGTTGCGCCGGGAGCAAGAGGCGGACAGGGCTGCCGCGGGGTGGACGGGTGGGAGCTGTTTCGCTGAGGAACCACACCACCAAAGCGGTCACCCAAGACTTGAACTCGAAAATCCACGGCGGCAAATCGCCGCCCGCGCCCGCTGTTCGGCTGCAGAAAGCCCGAACTCTAACCGCGATGAACCTTCAAAGTGTGTTGGTTTTTATTTCCCCGTGCCGATCCGCAGCACGGTAAATGAATTGCCGGGGAACTGGTGTGTGAGGCGGGTGCCGGAAACGGTCAGCGTCGAGGTCTTCGGCGAAACCTTGGTTGGATTTTCGAGGGAGTTTTCGTCCGTGGGTTTCTCGGACGTGAGGACGATGGCCTGCGCGGTTGTGGCGAGTTTGGTCGCCCCGTTGAGGTTGATCGTGGTCTCGGTGGCGTCGGCGGAGGCGTTGACGACTTTCACGATCAGGTCGCCGGACTGCTTGTCCTGTGTGGCGCTGGCGTAGATGCCGCTCGTGGTCATCAGCGTGTTCTTGATGTCATGGATGACTTTGCCGTCAAGCGAGCATTTTACGCTCGCGCCTTTGACTTCCACCCGGATGTCATACCAGCGGCCGGTTTCGATGTGTCCCTCTTTCCCATCCAGGGTGCCGCCCAGTTCGACGCCGTGCTGGCTGTTTTCCCACCCGCCCAGGTTCCACCAGGTGCGGTCTTCATTGTCGGCGATGTGGAACAGGATCAGGAAACCTTCGCGGCCGGCGAGCTTCCGCGCCTTGAGTTCCAAGGTGTAGTCCGTCCAGGATTTGTCGCCGGCGATGGCGCGAACGAATTCTTTTTCAGCGGTCTCCTGCAAGGCACCGTCCTTCACTTTCCAACTGCCGCCGCCGAGCGGTTTCCATCCGTCCAGATTTTTGGAGAAATCGGAGACGAACAGCACCTTGCCGTCGGGCGCGGTGACTTTGATGTCCTTGAATTCAGCGCTGGTGTTCCAGGTGCCGACACCAATGGCGCCAGTGGGCGGTTTTTCCTCGACGCTCGTGGTCTGGACGGCGATGGGCAGTGTCACGTCGCCGCGATGTTCGCTGAAGAGCTGTTGCACGTAATAGCTGGGCAGGCCGTACCACTTGGAGCTGTCGAAGTTGATGAGGTCGGGATTCCACGCGCGGTGGTTGAGGTTGACCAGCAGCGGCGCATAGGCGGCCATGACGACGACGTCAGAGTTGCGTTCCAGGCCAGTCATGAAGGCGGCTTCGCCAATGGCCCCGCGCAGATTGCCCAGTCCGGTTTTCTTGGTGACGGCATATTCGCCGACAAAAATTTTCGGGCCTTTGCGGTCGTAGTTGTCAAAGTGCGTGGCTTCGCGCATGAAAAATTCCGGTGTGTCATAGAAATGTTCGTCCACGACATCCGGCATCGGTGACTTGGGATAACCGCCCTGCCAATGGTTCGCCACGAACTGGATGTCGGGATATTTTTCGTGGATCGCTTTGACGAAGAGCGGCCAGCGTTCGCGATAGGGCGCGCCGCCGTTTTCATTGCCGACCTCCAGGTATTTCAAGTTGAACGGCGCGGGGTGGCCGGCCTTGGCGCGCAAGCCGCCCCAGAGGGAATTGGTCGGGCCGTTGGCGTATTCAATCGCATCGAGCGCGTCTTGAACCCATTCGCCCATGCGGGGCAGGGGGACAACTTCCTTGTGCGACATGCCGACATTGATGCAGAAGAGTGGGGTCGCGCCCAGGTCCTCGGAGAGCTGGAGATATTCGTGGTAGCCGAGGCCGTGGGTGGAGAAATATTTCCAGATGTTCCAGAGCGGTTCGCGCACATCGAGGTCGCCGATGGTTTTCTTCCAATGATTCATGTGCGCGAAGTCATCGCCCTCGACCCAGCAGCCGCCGGGAAAACGCAGGAACGAGGGCTTGAGCGTGGCGAGCGAATCGCCCAGGTCGGGGCGCAGGCCGTGATCCTTCCAGGTCTTTTTGGGCAGGAGCGAAACCATGTCGAGGAACAGCACGCCTTTGCCGGACGCCGAAATCTCGAGATGCGCTTTCGGGTCGGTGTCGGTCGCGGTCAGCTCGGCCGTGGCGTATTTCCAGTCGCCGGACGGCTCCTTGATTTCACCGGTGGCGAGCAGTTTGCCGGAAGCACTCAGGAGTTTCACCGTGAGCGGGGCTTTGAAACCGTCCATGGCGCGGGTGGCGAGTTTGAAGGTGTAGTGCTCGCCTTGGACGATGTTCATGCCCCAGTAGCCTTCGTTTTCCAGCGAGAACGCGCCGTCCACTTTCACGCGGAGGCTGTGACGGTTGAAGACATTGAGCGGCTTGCTGGCATCGATCGTCGCCGTGCCTTTGCCGGCCAGCTTCCAGTTCTCCGGCGTCTCGGCGTCTTCAAAGGAGCGGTTGCGGACGAGTTCGGGGTAGAGGCCGCCGTCGGCGGAGAGGTTGATGTCCTCGAAGAAAACCCCCCAGAGCGTTGGTGAAACCGCGTGGCCGGGCTGGTCGGCTTGAATGGTGAGGGTGGCGCTGGATTGCGCCGGGGTGGGGATGGTTGCCAGGACGGTGATCGCGCAAAGCAGGCCGGGGGAAATTCTTAGTTTCATAATTTGGTTTGGACTGTGCTGATGATTATCACTCGCATCCCGGTCGTCAATGACGTTGCGCCGAGAATTGGGCGAGCCAAGAATTGGGCGCTTGCGCTGGCCGGACGAATTCCTGTAAGGTTTCGCTGCGGTTGGCAGTGCTGGTTGATCCGGTAGCCGATGTGGCGGAATTGGCAGACGCGCTAGACTCAAAATCTGGTACTCTTACGAGTGTGTGGGTTCGACCCCCTCCGTCGGCACCATTAGGATCAGCGGGATTTGAACTTCTGAGTTTCTAATTTCCAATTCCTCCCGGATTGCGCGGCGGCGCCATGATCCGAGCCCGGGCCTTCTCTGCCGGGGGGCCAATTTCAGACAGCGGTCGCAGCACCGTGTTTTCTTCCGTGGGAAAATCCGCGGGCACCGGAAAGGTGACGGGACGTTTCGCCAGCCATTGCAGCGCACGGACGAACACGGTTTGAAATCCAGCACAACGCAGGTCCACCGGGTCCGCTTCGTCGCGCCAGACATGGCCGAACGTGGAATTATAAACGAGGCCTTGACCATATTGCACCGTCCACTCAATCGGCCAGCGCACCTGCGTCTTGGGAGCTTCGGCCCACGAAAGCACCGTCAGATTTTCCGCCGGGCCGCGCGCGTGGGTATAGACTTCGATCAACGGCGTCTTCCAGGTTCGCGGCACTCCGGCGTGAATCGGATGCTCGCCCAGTCGGTGAATCACCCGGTCCGTCCGAGCGCCGTGGCTGGTGCCGGCCCCTTCGCCCGGCGGAATTCGTTCGACGACTTCATTGGTCCCGATGCGCAGCGCGTAGCCGTATTCCTTCTTTCGCCAGCCGAGACCGATGATTTGGTTGTAGGCCTCCCAGTTCGCGAAGGCGTTGTTGCCGGCATGAAAGACAAACACGCCGCCGCCGTCATGCACAAACTTTTCAAACGCGTCCCGCGCCGGTGCGGGCCAGAGCGGGCCGCGTCCGCCCAGATCGTTGCACGTCTGGATCACCACGTCGAAATCCTTGAACACCGGCGACCAGTTCGCATAGGCGGGATCGTTGGTGCTGCCCGGCGCGGTGGAGACGGTTACTTCAAAAAGTCCGGTCGGCTCCAGGATGCCGCGCGCCAGGCGGGTCGTTCGCTGCCAGTCGTGATTGCTGTAGCCGTCCACGAGGAGCACCTTGATGCGGCCGCTTGCTTCGGCGGCGTCAACGCCGGGGGGCGCCAGGTGCAGCGGGGCGATGGCCATCAGGAGTTTGAGCCAGCGGTGGGGTATCATGACGCAGAAGCATGCCAAAGGAACCGCAGGCAGGAAATCACTTTAACGCCGGGCCCAGAGCAAAATCACCAGATCCACCGCGAAGAAAATCACGATGATGATTTCCAGCCACAGCATCCGCTGCTCATTCACCTCGGCATGGACGACGCTGTAAAGCTTGTCGAGCTGGGCGAGCCGCTGCTCCACGCTCGCGCGCCATTGGTCGAGATAAAAGCGGTCGCGCGCGCCGAGGTAAACACGGGCGAGATGCCAGTCGCCGAAGAATTTCGTGATGTGCGTCACCTCGTCCGCAAGCTTGGCCACGTCCACGCGGAACCGGCGCAAGGAGCGCAGGGTTTTGTTCGCCGCGCCGAACAGCGGCAGCGGCCGGCGTTCCAGATCGGCGTAGGCGTGGTCGAGGTACGTGTCGAGCCGCCGGTCCATCACCCGGAATTCCTCCAGCTGCAAATTCGCCAGTTCCAGCGCGTACAAGACGTCGTCCACGTAGCCCGTCAACTCCACCACCAGCGCCGCATCCCAGTCAATCACCGCCAGGTCGGTGCGCTCGAAGGAGCGCTGGATGCGCAGGACCTCGGCCACCTGCGCCTCGCTGAGATTTTCCGCCGGCGTCTCCGTGAGCAGGCCCGCCACGGCGCGCCGATGCTCGCCGAGCCAGAGATTCACGTCCTGGTCGCCCGCGAGATCGGTGAGGCAAAACGCGGTGTAGGCTTCCGGGGTTGGATATTCCGTCGGGCCGACCAGCAAATCCTTGAGGCCGTCGCAGACCTCGGCGCATAATTTCATCGCCACCGCATCGAGCGTCTCGCCATTTTCCAGCCGGGGATTGTGCCACGTCATCAGGCTCGCCAGTGCGTCCGTCTCAAAAGTGACCCGCATCATCACTGTCACGACTCCGACGTCGTAAATGCGGATCAACAACCGCACCGGCGTGCCGTAGAGGTTTGAAGTCAGCGGGTGCGGCTCGATGGCGAGCGGCCGGTACAGCGGCATGTCCTTCGGCAGGGTGCGGTCCATCCGGATTTCAAACGGGAACGGCGTTTCGGAGAGAATTTCCTCCACGCGCGACGTGATGATTTCGTTCGCCACATCGAACGCATAAAGATAGACGACTTCACCTTTCATCCTGTTCCCAGCCTAACCGACCCCGGCGGTTTGTCGAGGCGGCGGGGGTTCCGTACTTGTGCGAACTGGACTTGCGGCAAGTCCGGGTTGGGAATTTGTCCTTGTCCGCCGCGCTTGAACAATTAACCTGCGCTTCACGTTGAAACCATTGCCTGAACTCCTATGAAAAAAATCCTGCTCGCCCTGTGTCTGACGATCCTCATCACCCCTGCGCTCCGGGCTCAGGACCTCACCCCAGCCGAACGCGCCAAGGCCCTAAAGTATCTGGAGAAAACTCGCGCCGATGTCTTCGCGGCCACCAAGGGACTCTCGGCCGCCCAGTGGAATTTCAAGCCGGCCACGAACCGCTGGTCGGTGGCCGAAGTAACGGAGCACATCGCCGCCGCCGAAGATTTTCTGATGGCCATGATCCACGACAAGGTGATGACCACCCCGGCGCGCGCCGAGGGCGAGGACGTCAAGGCCATTGATGACTTTGTCCTGAAGGCAATCCCCGACCGTACGGTCAAGGCGCAGGCGCCGGAGCCGTTGCAGCCGAGCAACCGCTTCGGTTCGCCGAAAGAAAGCTTGAAACATTTCAAGGCCAGCCGCACCCAGACCATTGCGTTTCTGAAACAGACGAAGGATCTGCGCCAGCACGCGATGGACAGTCCGCTCGGCAAAAAGCTCGACGGCTACGAATGGGTACTCTTCATCGCCGCGCACAGCGAGCGCCACACCAAGCAACTCAACGAGGTGAAGGCGGACGCAAACTTCCCGAAGCAATAGCGGCCGAGCAACAGCGGGGACATTATTAAAGCTGCGAGGGCCGGGAGCAAAACTCCCGGCCCTCGCTTCGTTACATCGCTGTTGAGTTCCGGTCAGGCCGCCTTGCGCAGTTCGGATGGCCCGGTCAGGC